>CAMCSA010000019.1 GCA_945877405.1 uncultured Erysipelotrichaceae bacterium
GCCAGTGTAATGGTGAAATCATTGTTGCGTTACCTTATGGAGGTTTGAAAGTGAAAGATCAGCCTGCATACAACATTCAGTATTTTGATGGTAAAAAGACCAGAACAGCGACCATGGTACCGGAGTCGGATATCATTGGTGTAATTTCTCTGGATTAATCATTGTGTGGTATAAAAAAGGTGCTGTAGCTCCTGTGTGAGGTTAAAATCCCCATTCGTTACAGCTCCTTTTTCTTTATTCTGATTCACCTGTTCACAAAAGATAAAGCATCATCCTTTAACGCAGAATCGTATGAATAAAATGAGACAGATGTTCTTTAAAATCGATATCTTCAATTTCCAGACCAGCTAACCGCATTGCTTTTACATAGTTTTTGTGATACGCAACACGATCATACAGATAAACACAGTGATATAAAATGGTCAGATACAGATCAAATACTTTATTTCTGTCTTTGTTCAGTACCTTTTGCAGAATAGTGAACAATTCCGTAGTCTGCTCATATGTTTTCAGTTTGAATTCTGCCAGCCTTTCGATTGTCACATTGGTTTCAATGATTGCATTCAATATCTGATGATATCTGATAAAGTCGAGATGCGAATAGATCGTTTTACTCATGACTTCTGATAATACATCAGGAGTTATTTTCCTGTTTTTGAGCCGTCTGACAATATCTTTCAGCATGGCATTCTGCTTCTGCAGATAAATCATTAAAAAGATTTCTTCTTTTGAAGAAACATATTTATATAATCCGCCTCTGGCAAGATTCATCTCTTCCGCAATAACAGATAATGTAATTTCGTGATAGGTCTTTTCATGAAACAGACGATCCGTAACATCCATAATCTGCTGCATTCGTATATTTTTATTTTCCTGGCTCTTCGCACGTATAAACTTTTTTTCCATTGGTTTACTCTTTCTTCATAATCATACCATTATATTTGTCAGAATCAATTGACAAGGAACACAGCGTCTCTTATAATTTCCTTGCTAAGCGACGATGCGTCTCTTATAAAAGGAGGAAACATGAAAGATTTTGTTTATCAGATGCCGGTTAAGGTATATTTCGGTGAAAATGGTGTAGAAAAGCATTTAAAGAATGAACTGATGCATTATGGAAAGAATATCATGATCGCTTATGGTAAGGGGTCCGTGAAAAGAACAGGTATTTATGATGATGTAGTCAAGGTATTAAAAGAATGCGGAAAGAACGTTATTGATTTCCCTGACATTCCAGCAAATCCGACTTACGAGAAAGTTCTGGAAGGAATCAGATTGTATAAAGAAAATGATGTTGACCTGATTCTTGCGGTAGGCGGCGGATCCGTCATTGACTGCTGTAAGATTATCTGCGCAGGAACCCAGATTTCTGAGGACATTTGGGAGCTGGAATTAGAAAAAGGCATTATTCCAGAACATATGGGAAATTACGCTGTTGTTCTGACTTTATCAGGAGCAGGTGCAGAGATGGATTGCCTTGGTGCAGCAACATATGAACAAAGACATGAAAAGAAAACCCTGGTTGGACCATATGCCAGATTTGTCATTGAAGATCCGAATTATATCATGACTGTCCCTTACAATGTGTTCGTTCCGGGTGTTTTCGACAGTCTCACCCATTGTATGGAAACATATTTTGGAAAGACTTTTAATGTCTCAGATCTGATGAATGAAGGATTGATGAAAGACATTGTGCATAATATGAAAGAATTAATCCATGGCAACGACACGATTGAAGTACGCTCCAATCTGATGTGGGATGCATCATTAATTCAGACATTTCTGTTCAATGTAGGAAAACCGGGAGATTTCCAGGCTCATCAGATTGAAAATGCTTTAGGTGCATATTCACATGGAACCCATGGCAGACAGCTGGCTGTCATTCAGCCGGCATATTACAGAGCCATATACAGAAATGAAGCAGATAAGTTTGCCAGATTTGCCAGAGTTGTCATGGGCATTACTGAAGAAGGAAATGATGAACTGATTGCTTTAAAAGGAATTGAAGCTCTGGAACAATTAATAAAGGAAGCAGGTCTTGCCTCTACATTTACGGAACTTGGATACCAACTGAGTGAAGATGTAGCAAGAGCTGTGTCAAATACATGTGGAGTTTCAACAACAGGGCCAAGAGAATTATCACGCCAGGAAATCTTTGAATTATTGATGAGCTGCAGATAATCACAGCTGTTTCCGTTCAGATCTGATTCTCTGGTATGTGACTCGCATGGATGATATATCCATGTTAGAGTCAGTATATACAACCGACAGAAACTGCCGGTAATTACTCCTGGAGATAATGTATGTATTCGATGAAACAGGCATGCCAAAAGACAGATCTTTCCTATGAAACGCTCAAGCTCTATTGTAATCAGAGGCTTGTACCGAATGTCAAGCGTGATCATAATAATCGTCGTGTTTTTGATGACCGAGATATTGCCTGGATTCAAATCATCAACTGTCTGAGCATGAAGGGTGAAGCATCCATCCCTGAACGCAAGCGCATTCTTTCCGCAAAAAAAGATGACCTGATAGAACAGATGCAGAGAATCAGAGAAAGCATTGACTGCATCGATCATAAGCGGAGCTTCTATGATTGATGTTCTTTGCGGCAGAATTCCCTATATCAGCAACCTGATCGATATTGACAGAAGGGGGCTGTAACGAGGTAAGGTAGCTTAGAATCGTGCAGAACCGTAGAAAAGGTCGAATATGATCGGCCTTTTCGTTTATTTAGCTTGACACTAGGGGCTAGATGGATAAGCAGAAGAAATCAACCTACGATCAGCAATACCAGAAGACTCATATGAAGAGCCTGACTGTCTGGTTCAACAGGGAAAAGGATGCCGATATCCTTGCCTTCCTTGAAACCGCAAAGTCCAAGACTCAGCTGGTTAAAGACTGTATCCGTAAGCAGCTGGAAAACTCCGGAAAGGAATGAAAAAAGAGTACCTACCACCAGTACCCTTCTCCGTAAAACATATATGTGTTCTACTACAACTTGTTTACCTGTAAATAGTACACCAATCCAGCTCAGATTACCACTGGATTTCAATATTTGTATGAATCCAGACTCTAAATCCATTGTCAATACTGTATGTGCTGCCTGTGAGGAAGCAGGTCTGTTCCGCTATATTCATAACCCGAATCGTGATATGTATGGTTACAGCAGTCAGAAAATGCTCGAGTGCGTTCTGCTTGCCTACACACTTTTTGGATATGCTTCTGTACGTCAGCTTGAAGATTACTGTAAACATGACATCCGCTTCATTTATCTGATGCAGGGTGAACAGCCTTCCTTCATGTCTTTTCAGTGCTTTATCAGTGATGATCTTACAGAAAGCGACAAGGATAAGCAGACAGTAAAAGAATAAATCTGTTAAAAATTGAAACATGTTGTTCGGGATGTTTTCGTCATGCCCGTTTTTGAGTTTTACGGCATGTATCAACCGGAATTCACCTGTTATACAATCTCTGTGTAATGTCTTATCTCAGGCAGCGCACAGAAAAAGGAGCTGTAGCTCCTGTGTGAGGTTAATATCCCTCATTCGTTACAGCCCCTTCTTGTCAGATCAGTGAAAGCAGGTAAGGCAGAAGCGGTTGTGCCAGCAGGCCGGCAAAAATGCCAAGTAATGCACCGATAATCACATCAGATGGATAATGGACATACAGATACATTCTGGAATATGCAATGGCACAGGCAAGCAGACACGAAGGTAACCAGAAAATATTCCGATACAGGAACATGGCTGTTACTGCCGCAAAGGATGCACCGGTATGCCCGGAAGGGAAAGATGGGTCTGTCGGTCTTCTGATCAGTAATGGAACATCCGGATTCAGATCACATGGACGTTTTCTTTTCGCAACAGGCTTGACCATCAGATTACATACAACTGCTTCAATCCCAAGGGAAATCAGAATGGAAAATGCAAGAATCCGTGTTGTTTCGCGCATCATGAAAAGCGCACAGATGAGAAACCATGTGATTCCTCCATCAGCCATATGCGTGATGGCAGGCATGAGCCTGTCCATTCTTTCTGTATGCATGTTTGTCTGGATATATTCCAGAACTCTGTTTTCCTTTTGCATGTATACCTCTTTTTTATGACACCAACAGTATGACACCGGATGGAAAAGCTGAAATCAAAGTAATGTTAAATCGACGATTTTGATGAACTACCCATATATTAGCGGAAAAGTGTGTAATCGAAAAGAACAGATTTCTAAAGTTTTCTGATTTTGCGTGTATATATACAGTGGAGGTGGTATAGATGAAATGTCCACGTTGTCTGAATACAGATCCATCTTATTTTTATAAAGGATCGAAAGGCTGGTATTGTCGCAGGTGTATTTCCTTTCAAAGAATCATGGTAGAAGAATCCATGCAGCCGGTATCATTAAAACCGGTAAAAGAAGAGGCTTCAGAGTATGCTTTACAGTATCCATTAACCAAAGTGCAGAAAGTACTGTCGGATACAATGATTGAGCGAATTGACAAGACAGATATTCTCTGCCATTGTGTCTGCGGAGCAGGAAAAACCGAACTTGTTGTCGGTGTGATTGGTAAATATCTAAGGGAAGGAAAAAAGGTATGTTTTGCGATTGCCAGAAGACAGGTTGTACTGGAGGTGGCACATCGTCTGCAGAGTTACTTTATGCATGCATCTGTCATACCGGTATGTGGAGGTCACACAGATGTGATTGATGGAGATCTGATTGTATGCACAACACATCAGTTGTACCGCTACTATCAGGCATTTGATCTGCTGATTCTCGATGAGCCGGATGCCTTCCCCTTCTATGGCAATCCTGTATTACATGGTATTGCTGAAACTGCATGCAGAGGAAGAACGGTCTATCTGACCGCAACTCCAGACGCAACACTTACAGAAAGGGTGCAGGATGGATCCCTGTTATCCTTGCGGCTGCATGTAAGGCCACATGGAAAACCGATTCCTGTGCCTGTGATCCATACCGCACCTGTATGGATTCTGTATCTGTATCTTATTTTGTGGTTACAGGCACATGCTGCTCATCCAAGGATCATCTTTGTGCCTTCCATTTCCATGTGTCATAGACTTGCACGATTGATCTGCGTATTTGAGAAATGTTTCCATGTTACCAGTAAGGATGAAAACAGGGATGAAATCATTGAAGTATTCCGCAACAGCAAAAACGGTGTGATCGTTGCGACAACCGTTCTGGAAAGAGGGGTAACGATACCGGATGTGGATGTCTGTGTATTTGCGGCAGACAGTTCTTCATTCAATGAGGCTGCATTAATTCAGATGGCAGGAAGAGCTGGAAGAAACTTCCAGAATCCATATGGAGATGTGCTGTTTCTGTGCAGAGAAAAGAGCAGTCTCTGTCATCGGTGTCGAAAACAGATCATTGATGATAATGCATATCTTAATTCAGGAGGAGGTTTGATATGAGGTGTCTTTTATGTGATCGTGAAATGCAGCAGGGAAGTCTTAAGGATATTCTGTTTGAAGAAGATATCATCTGCGAATCATGTCGATCAAAGTGGGAAAGAAAAAAGATTGATTTTCGATTGGACGGGATTCGTGTCAGAAGTGATTATGTGTATAATGACGCCTTTTCAGAATGCCTGATTCAGTACAAGGAATGCTGTGATGAGGCATTAAAGGATGTGTTTCTGTATCGGATCAGAAAGCAACTGAGGAAACGATACAGAGGATATACGATCTGTCTGATGCCAAGCTCTACAACAAAGCTGGAAATGCGTGGATTCAACCATCTGGCAGGCATGTATGAAAGTCTTGGGATGAAAATGATTGAGCCGTTTGAAAAGGTGGAGGAAAAGGATCAGAAGGGCGCAGGAAGAGTGGAAAGAAGAGACATGGAACATGGGATCCGGTTGAAGATGGATGTGCAATTGCCGAAAAAGCTTCTGTTATGTGATGATACGATTACCACTGGTTCCACTTTAAAGGGTGCATTACATGTACTGGATCATAACAGTCACAGGATTGAAATCTATTGTGTCAGTGCCAATCATCTCTGGATTCAGGAAAAGAAGAAACTGTTTCATTTTCCATATATACAGAAATGGTGAGTTCTGTTACAGTATGGATAGGAGCGAAAAGTATTATGAAACTGATCATTGAAGAAACAACGGAAAAAATGAGTGAGAGTGCGCTGCAGATTGTCCTTGGGGAAATGATGCAGGATAAGCAGGTCAACATCTCTCTGACTTCCGGCAGAAGCCCGGAAAAGATGTATGAGATGATGGTGCCGGCAATCAAAGGCAAGGCCAAATACAAGGATGTGCAGTACTGGCTGTTTGATGAAAATCCATATGATGGCGATGAGTATGGTCCAAACTGGTATGATATGCAGAAGATGATCTTCGGACCGGCTGAAATCGAAGATGAAAGAGTACATCATCTGACACGCGAAAACTACACGGAATATGATGAACAGGTGAGACGTGCAGGTGGTATTGATGTAATGGTTATCGGACTTGGCTGGGATGGCCATTTCTGTGGTAACTGCCCAAGATGTACACCATTTGACAGTCTGACATACAGATTTCTGTATACAGACAAGCAGAAGCTGAATTCGACATACAAAGATCGTCCGACCCAGCCATACACCTATACAATGGGTCCACAGAGTCTGATGCGTGTCAGACGACTTGTCATGATTGTAAACGGCAGTGAAAAGGCTGAGATTCTCAAGCGTTTCATTGAAGAGCCGATCAATGAGGATGTGCCTGCTACAATTCTGAAACTGCATCCGAATCTGACTGTCATTGCAGATCGGGATGCCGCAGCATTGCTGAATCCGGAAGGCTACGAAAACATCTGAATGAAAAAAGAGGTTATGCCGGTGGCATAGCCTCTTATCATGCTGAATCAGTTCATCAGCATTCTGAACATTTCAATAACCTGTTCCTTTGTAGCTTCACGTGGGTTGCCTGGGTAGCATGCATCTTTCAGAGCATCAGTAGCAAGAACATCGAGATCTTCTTCTGTGATCTTTTCGTTCTTTGGATTGATGCCTACATCAGCGGAGAGCTGCTTGACTGCATTGATGGCAGCATCTCTGTATTCTTCCTGACTCATGGAATCAACACCTTCAACACCCATTGCACGAGCGATTTCTCTGTACTTTTCACCTGTGTAGTCACGGTTGAATTCCATAGCGATCGGTAACAGGGAAGCGCATGCAACACCATGAGGTGTGTCATAATGAGCACTTAATGTATGAGCCATGGAGTGGTCAATACCAAGACCGACATTGGAGAATCCCATACCTGCGATGTACTGACCAAGAGCCATACCTTCTCTGCCTGCAGGTTCATTGTTGACTGCAGCTCTGAGGTTAGCGGAAATCAGACGGATTGCTTCCAGGTGGAACATGTCTGTCATTTCCCATGCTCCCTTTGTGATGTAACCTTCAATTGCATGTGTCAGAGCATCCATACCAGTAGCAGCTGTCAGTCCCTTTGGCATGGAACTCATCATGTCAGGGTCTACGACTGCAACGATAGGCATATCATGTGGGTCACAGCAGACGAACTTTCTTTCCTTTTCAACATCTGTGATAACATAGTTGATTGTAACTTCAGCAGCAGTGCCTGCAGTTGTTGGAACAGCGATGATTGGAACGCATGGGTTCTTTGTTGGGGACATGCCTTCCAGAGAAACAACATCTTCAAACTCTGGGTTTGTGATGATGATACCGATTGCCTTGGAAGTATCCATGGAAGAACCACCACCGATTGCGATGATGCAGTCAGCACCGCTTGCCTTGAATGCAGCAACGCCATTCTGTACATTGGCAATTGTTGGGTTTGGCTTGATGTCAGAGTAGATTTCGTATGGGAATCCATCTGCATCCAGCAGGTCTGTGACTTTCTTTGTAACACCGAACTTGATCAGATCAGGATCGGAAGCGACGAAAGCCTTCTTGAAGTTGTTTGCGTGCACTTCGTTGATGATTTCAGCGATTGCACCTTTTCCATGATAGGAAGTAGCGTTTAAAGAAATTTTGTTAGCCATAAAATGTATTGGTTATCTCCTTCTAACATGAAAATATGATAACAGTTTTCTTGTGATTTTTTTACAGTGAACTGCTATGTATGTACAAAAAATACAGGGTATATTAAGATTCTTATGAAAGGAAGTTTCAAAATGGATATTCAGTTTCTGTTATGGTTTCAGAAAATCAGAGAAGCATGTGGTCCAACCGTGGAAATGCTGGTGAATGGTGTATCCATGTTATCAACGATTGCGGTATTTGTGCTGTTTCTTGTGTATTGGTGTATGGATCGTAAAACAGGCATGTTTGCTTTGATGTGCTTTAGTACTGGTCAGTTTCTGAATCAGACATGCAAGGCGATTTTCTGCGTTCCACGACCATGGATCCGCAATACGGACATTCATCCATCCCCTCAGGCAATCGAAAGTGCAAGTGGCTATTCCTTTCCAAGTGGACATTCTCAGACTGCGATGTCATCCTATGGTGCATTGTCTGTAAAGGGCACATCCAGCACACTGATCAGAGTCATCCTGCTTGTGTGTATTCTGCTTGTTGGTCTGTCCAGAAATTATCTGGGTGTACATACGCCACAGGATGTACTGTTCGGTTTGGGTATGGGCATATTATCCATTGTGATTGTTACATATATTCAGAAACATAAAGAAAAGCTGTGTGGCTTCAGAACAGTGATTGTGGGTATCTGTATTGTTGTTGTGGCAACGGCTTATGTTATTTTAAAGCAGTATCCAGGCAGCGTGGAACAGGCAGTATTAATGAAAGAGGATGCCATGAAGGCATATGGATTTATGGCTGGAACCATTGTCAGTGCATATTACATGAAAAAAATCAGTTTTACAACAGATCATCTGTCAATAAAACAGAGGGTACTCAGAGCTGTGATCGGTAGCGTGATGATTGCGCCTGTGTACTTTGGGGCAGATGCTGTACTGGTATTGTTTTTACCGATGGAAGCAGCACTTTGGATCTGCACCTTTGCTTCAGCTGTAACCGGTATGTTGCTTGTGCCATATGTATTTGAAAAAGTGGAGAAAAGAACAATCGAAAACTGACACATCTGCATACAGATGGATGGTATGCCTGACATGGATTCTGTCATAGGATACTGGTAACGAGGTAAAGTGAATGAAGATTGTCATGATACATGGACAGAGTCATACAGGATGTTCCTGTATGGTGGCACGTAAGACGGCAGAAAAGATTGGTGGAGAAGTGCAGGAATTTTTTCTGCCGAAAGATTTCAACCACCATTGCCTTGGATGTTATACATGTTTTACATCGACATTGGATAAATGCCCGCATTACAAAGATCTTTCTGTGATCATTGAAGCAATGGATCATGCGGATGTATTGATACTTTCCAGCCCGGTATATGTATATCATGCGACTGGTGCAATGATGGATTTTCTGGATCATTTCGGTACATGGTGGGTTGTTCATCGACCACAGCCGCAGATGGCGCATAAACAGGCAGTCATTGTTACAACAGCTGCAGGAAGTGGCATGAAACGTACTGCCAAGGATATGGAAGACAGCCTGTCCATGTGGGGAGTTTATCGAATTGAAAAGATCTGTGTTGGTGTACAGGCAACAAAGCCGGATGAAATACCTGCTGCAATCAGAAAACAGATAGAAAAAAAGACGGATCGTGCAGCTGAAAGGATTGTAGGACATGCAGGTTCTACAGGCACCAATCACAGATTCCAAATGTGGTTTTATATTGTTAAGCTCATGCATCGGCTGATGCCAGGTGATACACCCGATTATAACTGGTGGGAAGATCATGGCTGGCATGGGAATCAGCGTCCATGGAAATCGGAAATGTAAAAATTTCTGATTTTTTTGTGCCGCTTTTTTCATAGAGGACTATAATAAAACACGTTATTTGAGACAGTATTATGTCTGAAGGGGGAAATATAGAAATGCAGCTGCTCGTGCATATAACAAACCATGAGGAATGTGTTACACCAATCATGGAAAAGATGATGGAAGCAGGGATTCATGGAGCATCCATCGTTGATTGTGAAGGCATGCTGGCAAGCATCAATCAGGACAGTGTCAATGCACCATCCATCTTTGGTGGCCTGCGCAGGTTTGTCAATCCGGAACGTCCACAGAACAAGATGATTCTTGTGGTACTCAAGGATGAGGAGGTCAAGGGGGCTATTGATATCATTCATGAAGTATCCGGTGATCTGAAGCTTCCGAATACAGGAATTCTGTTTACAGTACCTGTTACACGCTGGGAAGGTGTATGTGAGTCAAAATGACAATCATTCTGTATCTTGCAATGGCAATGACTGTAGCCCTGCTGATGACAAGAATCACTCGTCTTGCCAAACTTCCAAATGTAACAGCTTATCTTCTTGCTGGTGTACTGATTGGACCTGGTGTTCTCAATCTTCTGAAATCTGATTCCATTGGTGCGCTGTCACTTGTGACTTCCGTATCGCTTGGATTTATTGCCTTTTCCATTGGTGATGAATTCAGACTGTCCACACTGAAACAGATTGGTGGACAGGCAATGCTGATCACATTATTTGAAGCTCTTGGAGCTGTTGTTCTTGTGGATTGTATTACACTGGCACTTGGTTTCCCACCTGCTATGTGTATCACCCTTGGAGCGCTTGCGGCATCCACTGCTCCTGCGGCAACTCTGATGGTTGTCCGTCAGTACAAGGCAGACGGCCCGTTAACAAGAATGCTTTTACCGGTGGTGGCAGCCGATGATGCAATCGGACTGATTGCCTACTCGATTTCCATCAATGTGGCCATCGCTTTAGCAAATCAGGAAAGTCTGAACGTTGTCAGTACCTTTCTGATCCCGCTTGCTCAGCTCGGTCTTGCCTTGCTGATCGGGGCAGCGATCGGATTTGTCACGGCATTATCACACAGGTATTTTCGCTCACATACAAACCGTATGTCGATTGCGATTGCCGGTGTATTTGCCTGTACGGCTTTAGCAGATCAATGGGGACTTTCTTCGTTGCTGATGTGCATGGCAATGGGTGCGGTATATGTCAATCTTCGAGATGATGCAGAGCGGGTCCTTGGATGTGTGGATGACTGGACCTATCCGATGTTCATGCTGTTTTTTGTCATCTCTGGTGCATCATTGGATCTTGGTTCACTGCCAAAGGTCGGATTGCTTGGCATTGTATATGTCATTGTCCGATTTGCCGGAAAATGGATCGGCTCCTATCTGGGTTCCACTTTGACACATCAGCCGGATGTCATCCGTAAGAATATCGGATTTGCTCTGATGCCACAGGCTGGTGTAGCCATTGGTATGGCAACGCTTGCGGCCTCTCAGCTTCCAGGATATGGTTGCCAGGTACAGACAGTCATCCTTGCCGGTACACTGGTGTATGAGCTGATCGGACCGTTATCTGCCAAATTTGCACTGTCACGTGCTCATGAAATCCATGCCAGTTAAGGGCGCATTTTCGAATGCACCTTTTTGCTTGCCTGCTGTTCCTGTTTTGTGAAAATACATGTATAATAGCAGGCATGGCGAAAACAGTAGATCTTGCAGAAAAACTGCAGAAAAATGAAGACATTCCGTTCAAGGAACGGATGAATATTGTATACAGATTATCATTGCCTGGCATTCTGGCACAGATTGCGGAAATTATCATGCAGTATATTGATGCGGCAATGGTAGGTGTTCTTGGCGCTGCGGCAAGTGCTTCCATTGGCCTTGTTGCCAGTGCAACCTGGTTATTTGGCGGAATTATTTCCGGTGCGGTTGCCGGCTTCTCGGTACAGATTGCTCAGGCAATTGGGGCAGGGGATCATGAACGATCCGGTAAACTGTATAAGCAGTCCATTATCGCATGTTTATTTGTATCGGCGATTACAGGTGGGATCGGTATGCTGCTGGCACTGGTGTTACCGAAATGGTTAGGTGCAGAGCAGTCGTTATGGCATGATGCAACAATGTATTTCATGCTGTTTTCCATGTTTATTCCAGTACGGTGCATGCAGAGCCTTGGTATAGCAGCACTGCAGTGTGTCGGTAATATGAAAGTGCCAAGCATTCTTACCGCAACCATGTGTGGTCTGGATGTCATCTTTAATTACTTCCTGATCTTTCCGACAAGAATGATCAGTTTCGGGGGAATCTCCATGATGATGCCAGGGGCTGGACTTGGAGTGGCTGGTGCGCAGCTTGGTACATCTTTGTCCTTTGTCGTATGTATGATTCTGTTACATACCTATATTCAGATGAAAGAAAAAAGACTGTCCGTATTCCACAGTAAAGGCAGATGGATTCCGGAAGCTTATATTGTTAAGGAAGCTGTGCGGATCGGATTACCAATGGCGCTGGAGCATTCGGCAACTTCTGGTGCCCAGGTGATTTCTACAAAGATTGTTGCACCACTTGGTACAGTGGCAATTGCGGCCAACTCCTTTGCGGTAACTGCTGAATCCATCTGTTATATGCCAGGATTTGGTATTTCTTCTGCTGCTACCACAATGGTAGGGCAGGCGATTGGTGCAAAACGGAAAGATCTTGCCAGATCTTTTGCCTGGTTGACAACATTTTCCGGTATGGTCATTATGGGTTTGACAGGAACGATCATGTTCTTTGCATGTCCGTATGTATTTGCCTTTTTGACACCGGACCCTGAGGTACAGCAGCTTGGTGCTTCCGTGTTAAGAATTGAACTGCTTGCAGAACCGTTATTTGCAGCAAGTATTGTTGCTGGTGGTGCATTGCGAGGTGCTAAGGATACACTTGTTCCTGGCATCATCAATCTTGTTAGTATGTGGGGAATCCGACTGACACTGGCAATGGTGCTTGTAAAACATATTGGCCTGTATGGTGTATGGGTTGCCATGGCGACGGAATTATCTGTGCGTGGTATTCTGTTTCTGGTCCGTCTGAAAAAAGAAAAGTGGCTGGAAAAAGCGATTTGATAACTGCAGTCTGTCAAATGTGGCAGGCTGTTTTTGTATGAAAAAGCCATCAGGAATCCCGATGGCTGGATATGTCAGTTGCTGGAAGAAGTAGGCAGGTATGGGCGTAATGCATCTGCCAGAGAATGGATGTTTCTTGTCTGGATCAGCACCTTGCCATAACCTGTAAAGCGGTTAACCAGTCCTTCGCCGGATGTAAAACCAAATGTTCCAGAAGCAACTTCAATGGAATAGTTCAAAGAAGAATCCCATGCAACGACATGTTCATTATCAATGGTAATTGGTCTGTCAGGTGTGACTTCAAGTTCAATCAGATCTCCAAATGCAGATACAAACAGATCACCTTCACCTGTTGTTTCCATAACAAAGAATCCACCTGTTCCACCAAATAAGGCTTTGCCTGCACTCTGAGATCTCATCTCATATGTAACGGTGCTGTCACAGCACAGAAATGCGCCTGTGTTAAGTCTGTATTGAGTGGAACCACCAACGTAAAGATGCTGAATCTTACCTGGAATTGCCGGTGCAATACCAACCCGTCCATTGTTGGTTTCACCTGTAGCATGTGTAATGAACATGGATTCGCCTGAGGTCAGACTTCTGCCTAATGCCCCAAGGAATGAACCAAAGCCACTTCCTTTGGAATTCATCTTACCTTCCAGGCTGACATCCTGCATGAATACCATGGAACCACGTTCCATGATGATTGTTTCTCCGCGTTCTAATGATACTTCAAGCATCGGGCAGTCGGAGTCGCCCAGAATTCTGTAAATCATATTAAGAATATTCTCTCTTTCGTGATTTAATCATATGACTGATCTTTGGAAAATACAATCAGTATATGAAATCCTAAAATAATCTTAATAATAAGATACATTGACAGGTGAGGTATCTAGGAATATACTGTTTCTTGTAATGAAAAGGGGAAAGCCGTTATGGAAAGAAAACTCTGGAACAGAGATTTTATTCTGCTTCTGCAGGGATGTGCCGTCAGCATGATCGGAGATATTTTATACAGTGTTGCGATCGGTTATTGGGTGTACGAGAAAACAGGTTCGAATACGCTGCTTGGACTGTTGTCCAGTGTTTCCAGTTTCATGGCAATGTTTCTTTCACCATTTACCGGTTCTATCACAGATAAGCTGAATCGTAAACATGTCATTGTCGGCATGGATCTGATCCGAGGAGTTGTTATGAGTGCCGCTGGAATACTTGCCTTGCAAGATAACCTGACAACATCGATGGTGATTGTGTTTTCTGTCATTGCTGCGTTATGTGCACAGTTCTTTGATCCAAGTGTTGCAACAACAATGATTGATATCATTCCTCATTCACAGATGGTACAGGGACAGTCAGCTTACAATGGGGTATGTTCTCTAATTTCTCTGATTGGTAAGGCAATCAGCGGATTGTTTGTAACGCTGTTTGGTGTTGCGCCGATTATCCTGCTCAATGGAATCAGCTATTTCCTATCAGCATTTACGGAAATGTTTATTCGTATTCCACCTTCAAGTCAGCAGGGTAATGTTGTTACGGTAAGATCTGTCATGCATGATATGAAGAATGCTGTAACAGCAATAGCTTCTGATCCGTTTGTCAGCATGTTTGTACCTGCAGCTCTGATTCTGAACCTGATTGCGGCAGGACCGATGTATATGATTCTTCCATTCTGTCTGGATAAAGGATTTACGGTGGATTTTTATGGAGTTCTGATGGCAGTGGAAACGGCAGGATCTCTGATCTGTGTGTTGTTGTTGAGTGTGCTGAAACTCAGTGGAACACAGAGGTATTATGTATTGCTGTATGGATTTGCATTATCACCGATTCTGTATATTATTGCGTATGTGACGCATTCAAGAGTTGTGATGACGGTCATGTTCTTTCTTGGTTGTTTCACCAATACAATGGGCAATGCAGTGTTTAATGCCAGTCTGACGCTTGCTTTGCCTGAGGATAACAGAGGTGCGATCATCGGATTTGTCAAGGCATTCTCCGTGGGTGGATGTGCATTGTCATCTCTTGTTTATGGCATGCTGTGTGATGCCTTCTCGATTGTTCCGGTATTTGTTGTGGGAACATTCATGGCAATTATTCCTTCTTTGATTGTATGTCTGAATCGCAGAACAAAGGAATTTGTGGAAACGCATTGATGTAAAACATAAAGATCATCCAGACTATAAACCCGGATGATCTGTTTTGTTATTCGTCTTTCAGGGAAACAGGTTTACTGATGGAAGGTGAGAGTACAATTCCATATGAAACGGTATATTTTTCTGAGAGTTTTACTGTGTTCATGAATGGAATATGTTCGGCAAATTCAGTTAAAGAAACCATGATTATCTGGTTTTTCAGACATTCGTTGATGGCATCATAACCATGTATGGACGATGGTTGGATCAGTGTATTTCCCTGATTCAGTTTTAAAAGATCGTGATGGAACTGTTGTCGAACAGGTACTGATTCATCCGGGAATGTCATGATCGTCTGGTTTTTCAGATCTCGTATGGATATTTCAGATCGTTGAGATAATTCATGAGCAAAAGGGATCTTCAGGCATATATCTGTAGTTCCGACGGGAATACAGGTAAATTTTGTCTCAATGTCCTGGTGAATAAATGGCAGAATCAGCAGATCCACTGTTTCAAATGCATGGAGGATATCTTTCATGGTTACGAAATCTCTGTCAAAAAACTCTACAGAAACACTGATATCGGTACGATGACGGAAAAAAGGGGAAAGATTATTGTTAATCCTTGAGAAGGGAACAAGAGGCGATGTACCAATACGAATGGATCGGCATGTTGTCAGAAAGTCCTGGTGTTTGATTTTCAAAATGGATTTATGATAGAAATCAATCATCTGCTTTGCATCCTGAAAAAATGATTTACCTTCTGCTGTAGGAAATACACCTTTGTTTGTGCGTTTCAATAGCGGAAAACCTACTTCCTTTTCCAAAGCGTTGATCTGATGCATGATGGCTGGGGCAGAAAGATGTCGGATCAGTCCCGCCTTTGCGAAACTCTGTTCGTTGACTACAGCTATGTATGTCATAAGAAAATCAAAGTTCATATTAAACTATCTCCTGCGTTAATTATACTTTAATGCGATATAAAAAAACATGTAATTTACAAATTGTTGAAATACATTATATTAATAGTAAGAGAATTAGTTTTCTTTATAAATCAAGCTTGAAAAATAAGACTACACTCTAGAAAGATTATTTGGAAAATGAAAAGGAGTTCAGTGAATATGAAACAATACATTAAAATGATATTCTGTTTTCTGATGTGTATTTCTATTAACGTTATCCCATTAAAAGCAGAAGAACAGACCTATAGCTACAACGAGTATCTGGAAATACTACAAAGAGAAGGTGCGGAGTATGATTTGATTATTTCCTTAGATGATACAAATTCCCAAAATCAGAATTATACATCTTCGCAAGTTGCTGATGCATTATCCTCCATTCGAACATTTGCAGATACTGTTCATATTGTTCCTCATGATACTGTGAATTTGCCATATGCTCAATATAGTACTGGTATTAAATATGGATATTTTGATGTTGTTGCAGTGAATGGAATGGCAACAATTACAGTTGAAATATATGCGAATACATCAAGCACAAAAGTAACTTCGGCATATATCAGAGATATTTATCAATCGGGAGTTTCGTTAGGTTTTCAATCATGGGTAACAACTTCTTCTGCAATTACTTTGAATACGCCGGAAAACGGATATGTACGGGCAAACGTCAGCGGAAGAGCAACTTTCAATATTTCTGGAATAGTGGTTACTAAAAATGTTTCAAATCAGGGAGTATTGATTTATTGTCTCTAAGGTAAAGGAGGTTTATATGTTGGCTGTAATCGTAGTTGTACTTGAGATAGCTGCATTGGTAATGGCAGTTTATACGATGATCAATGTGAATGCTGTATGTAATGATTATCTGAAGCGTCATCAGTCTGCAGATAACGTACAGAAAACACAGACTTCAGACAGTGAAACTTCGAATCAGTGAACCAGTCTGATCAGCAGGAACATCATTATACTGTGGCTGTGTATCCTGATTGTTGATCATTTTACTTCATTTAGATTCTGTTTTATGACAGAAGAAGATAATTAAAAACGGAAAAGAAAAGCTGTTACAAAGTGACTGGATGTAACAGCTTTTAATTATTTTGTGATCGGTTTCTGGTCAGGTGTTTTCTGGCAGAAGTGACATATGCTTCTGCATTATCCCTGATCTTCTGGATCTCATCGTCAGTTAATGTACGGATGACTTTTGCAGGGGATCCGAGAATCAGGCTTTTTTCAGGGAATGTTTTGTGTTCTGTGACAATGGAACCTGCTGCCACAATACATTGATTGCCGATCTTTGCTCCATTCATGATAATGGCACCCATACCGATCATACATTCATTACCGATTGTACAGCCATGGATGATGGCACTGTGTCCGATTGTTGTGTCATGACCGATGGTTACGGAATAATCCGGCATACCGGTATGAATCATGACAAGATCCTGTATATTGGTGCGTGATCCGATTGTGATGTAACCTTCATCTCCTCTTAACACTGCGTTGTGCCAGATGGATACATCTTCTGAAAGACTTACTTCACCTGTGATGACAACATTGTTACCTGTATATATGTTTTTCATATACTGATCATAACGCAGATCGCAGTTGATTCATACTGAAAAATGTGCCAGGGATGTCAAAAGCTGACAGATGGGTGGAAAACAATGTATAATGCAAAGATGAAGAAAAACAGAAACGGACATCTTGTACAGTTTCGATATCGGGATGGTGTACTGTATGGAGAAATCCTGCAGGAAAAGAAAGATGAAGAAGGAAAGCCTGTGTATATGATCCAGGCTGGGGATAAAGTGATACGAGGAATCAGAGAAGAAGATCTGATCCGTGATTATGGAGGTGCGTGATGGATAAAAAGAAAGTATTTCTGACAACCACATTGCTGGGTGGTGCCTTTGTTGCGTGCGGATTACCATATGGAAGGATTGACTGTGGTATGCAGGAGATTCAGACACAGCGTATGGAAGGGGAACTTCTGATCTGTGTTATTTCTGATGTGCATTGCCGCATGTTTGGCAAAAATCAGAAAAGAATTGTTGCCAGAGTCAGAGCATTTCATCCGGATCTGATCGTCATACCAGGAGATCTTTTCGACTATGAAAGAAACTATGATCATGCATTTGAACTGATCCGTCAGCTGCATGAATATCCGATCTTCTTTGTATCAGGCAACCATGAGATCTATCTGAAACAGGATATTGAATATCTTCGGACACAGCTGAAGAATCTTGGTGTGCATGTTCTGGAAGATACGGGAACTGTCTTTACAAAAGGAAGCAGTCAGATTGAACTGTTTGGTTTAACAGATCATGGCAGAAAAGCAGTGGTGCAGGGATCGGATATCGGAAGACTTTACCACCACGATGGGTTCAGAGTTCTTTTGAATCATCGTCCTGAATTAACGGAAATGTTCAAGGATGCAGATGTGGATCTTACTATCAGTGGTCATGCCCATGGTGGACAATGGAGAATTCCTTATATCAACCAGGGAATTTATGCACCAGGGCAGGGGCTGTTTCCCCGTTATACGGATGGGATGCACATATTAGGAAGAAATCATCTGTATATCAGCAGGGGGCTTGCTTCAGGAAGTCCTCTGATCCCACGTCTTTACAACAATCCGGAAATCGGTTTTATCAGAATCAAAGGAAAATGAGAAGCAATGCCTCTCATTTTTTAGAGTGATTCGTTTAATCTTGGTGTGATTTCATTGACCGGTTTTCCATGATACATGTATCTGCGCGTGACTCTGCCGCTGATCAGACATATGATTTCATACGGGATGGTATCCAGCTCTTCTGCCATGGTTTCAAGTGAAATATGCGGTCCGAATATTTCAACAGGAGTGCCTGGAACAATATCATGGTCAAGTCGGATCATGCACTGATCCATGCATACTCTGCCAACCACTTCACACATCATTCCATCCACATAGACATATCTTCCCTGGTTTTTACGGATAAAGCCATCCGCATATCCGATCGGACATGTGCCGATCATTTCATCTTTCTGCGCTGTATAGGTCCAGCCATAACCGACAGACTGTCCTGCCTGTATGGATTTGCTCATGGAAACTTCACTGTAGAGTGAAATGGCAGGCTTTAAGCAATCTGTATATGGAGATATGCCATACAGGGAGATTCCGACTCTGCATGCATTGGATATTTCATCTTCAAAGAAGATCGTAGCATCGCTGTTATCGCAATGAATCCATTGAAAGGGATGGTTCAATGAGGCAACAGCTTTTTTGAATTCAGCAAACTGATTGTCTGTATAGCTTCTGTCTTCCTTGTCTGTATTGCAGAAATGGGTGAAGATACCTTCTATACTGCAGCCGCTTTGAAGCAGAAGATCATATGCTTCATGCAGGGTAGCAAGATCTTTAAAACCGATTCTGTTCATACCTGTATCATATGCAAGGTGTACCTTCAGTCCTTTACAATGCAGTCTGCATACCTGGTTTACCCAGGCGGCTGATATAGCTGCAACAGCAATGTTATAGGCAGAGGCGATCGGAATATCTTTAGGATCGACCGGTCCGAGAATAAAAAGATCACCTTCATATCCTTTATTGCGCAGGATCAGAGCTTCATCCAATGATGATACAGCAATCATATCCGCACCAGCTTCAAGACATGTCTTGGCGACCGGATAATCCCCGCATCCATATGCATCTGCTTTCAATACAGCGATAAATTTCTTACCGCAATGTTCTTTGAGTGTTCTGACGTTATCATATATGGCGTCAAGATTGACTTCCATCCATGTTTTTCTATACATAGTTGCCTCACGTACATATCCATTGTAGCACGGAATAAGGAATTCATCGCATATCATCCGAAAACTGATGTCATATGCAAAAAAATGTATAACGAAAATTGGCTTATTTATGCAAAAATGAGAGAGTAAGAGGAAGTTTGCAGAAAAAAAGTATAAAAAATTGTTGCGTTTGATAAAGGTGCGTGGTATATTAATTAGGCACTCAGGAAATGAGTCAATCAAAACACATTGGAGGTTTAGCTCAGTTGGGAGAGCATCTGCCTTACAAGCAGAGGGTCAGCGGTTCGAGCCCGTTAACCTCCACCATGTGCCGACTTAGCTCAATTGGCAGAGCAACTGATTTGTAATCAGTAGGTTGTAGGTTCGATTCCTATAGTCGGCACCATTTTATTGGAGACGTAGCGAAGTGGCTAAACGCGGCAGACTGTAAATCTGCTCCCTCTGGGTTCGGTGGTTCGAAACCACCCGTCTCCACCATTTTTCAAAAAACGGAGCTGGTTGACAGCTAGTAATATCGCCAGGCACCCTATTGGGGCATAGCCAAGTGGTAAGGCAAGGGACTTTGACTCCCTCATCGTGAGTTCGAACCTCGCTGCCCCAGCCAATTTTACCACGATGTCTCGGTAGCTCAGGTGGTAGAGCAACTGACTTTTAATCAGTGGGTCGAGGGTTCGATTCCCTTCCGAGACACCATCTATATGCGAGTGTAGTTCAATGGTAGAACGGCAGCCTTCCAAGCTGCATACGTGAGTTCGATTCTCATCACTCGCTCCATCAAAAACCACTGTGGAATACAGTGGTTTTTTGTGCTTTCAGAAGATGAAACGGAAGTAGATCAGTTTTCCTGTATACTGAAGCCATATAAAGGAGATTTCAATCATGGGATTCAGAAAAGATTTTTTATGGGGTGGTGCGACTGCTGCCAATCAGTATGAAGGTGGATGGAATGCTGATGGTAAAGGTGTCAGCTCTTCTGACTGCTGTACAAGAGGTTCCAGAACTGAACCAAGAAAAGTAACATATCGCATGCCGGATGGTACTGTTCATGCAGATCTGATGTTCGGACTGGATGCACCGGAAGGTGCACAGTTTGGATGTTTTAAAGGCTATGACTATCCAAGCCATCAGGCAAGCGACTTCTATCATCATTATGAAGAGGATATTGCTTTGATGGGTGAAATGGGCTTTAAAACATATCGTATGTCCATTAACTGGACAAGAATCTTTCCGCTTGGTTATGAAGAAGAAGCAAATGAAGAAGGACTTGCTTTCTATGACAGAGTGTTTGATGCATGCCATAAGGCAGGTATTGAACCACTTGTCACACTCTCTCATTATGAAACACCTGTCGGACTGACCAATAAATGGGGTGCATGGGTAGATGCAAGAACAATTGACTGTTTTGTACGCTATGTTAAGGCTGTTGGTGAAAGATATAAGGGAAAGGTCACTTACTGGCTGACATTCAATGAAATCAACTGTCTGAGCTTTGGCGGATGGATGGCAGCTGGTGTTCCTTCCAAAGATCCGCAGAAAATTGCCGATGCTGCAAAACATCAGCTGATTGCCAGTGCAAAGGCTGTACAGCTTCTGCATGAAATTGATCCGGAAAACAAAGTCGGTAATATGATTGGTTATGGTGTACTGTATCCACATACATGTAATCCTGCAGATGTACTGAAGTGCTGGTCTGAGATGAATGACTGTTACTTCTTCTGTGATGTACAGGCAAGAGGTTATTATCCAGCTTATAAGCTCAAGGAATATGAGAAGAATGGAATCTGTTTCGAATTAAGTGAAGAAGAGGCTGAAACACTGAAGAATGGAACAGTTGACTTCATTTCCTTCTCCTACTATATGACAAACTGTGCTTCTGCTGATCCGAAGGTTCTGGCAGATCAGGGTGGTAACATGCTGTTTGGTGTCAGCAACCCATACCTGAAGGCAAGTGACTGGGGATGGCAGATTGACCCAACAGGTCTGCGTATTGCGCTGAACTATATGTATGACCGTTATCAGAAGCCACTCATGGTTGTAGAAAACGGACTTGGTGCACAGGATGTCGTGGAAGCAGATGGCTCTATCCATGATACATACAGAATTGACTATCTGAGAGATCATATTAAAGCCATGAAGGAAGCGATTGATGAAGATGGTGTTGAACTTTGGGGTTATACACCATGGGGATGCATTGACCTTGTATCCGCTTCTACCGGTGAAATGCATAAGAGATATGGTTTCGTATATGTGGATTACCAGGATGATGGAACAGGGGAAGGAGCAAGATCCCGTAAGGATTCCTTCTACTGGTATAAAAAAGTTATTGAAACGAACGGCGAAGATCTGTTTTAATCATTTTTTGACAGGGGTGATGCGATGCATTGCCTCTGTTTTTGTTATGAAAAATCACTGCAGCATGAACTGCAGTGATCGAAAGAAGGATGGAAATCTCAGTTTCCGGAATAGACGATTCTGAAATAGGTGTTGGATGTCAGCTTGTATACGATGCCATAGAATACAGCAAAGATCAGATATACAACAGCTGTTACAACCAATGACAGTGTACGGTTGCTCATGCCGACAAGGATGAGAATCTTGGATACCATTGGCCAGGAGGCACATAGGTGTATTCCAGCTGCCAGCAATGGGGTAAAGAAGAGTACCAGTACCTGTGAATTGATGGATTTTCTGATCTCCTGATCTGTCATACCTACTTTACGCAGAATTTCAAATCTCTTCTGATCTTCAAATCCTTCGGAAATCTGCTTGTAGTAGATAATCATCACAGTAGATACAAGGAAGATGATTCCAAGCAGTACACAGACAATCAGGAAACCACCGTATAGCTGCAGGTAGGCTGCTCTTGCATTGGATCTTGTGTGGAAGGAAAGGGAGAATGCACCATCATAATCCGGTTTGTATTCGCGGAACATCGTAAACAGATCTTCTGTTGTGACATTGACACTTCCACCGTTACTGACATCACTGATAAAGTGCAGGCTGTATCCTGGTTCTCTAAAACTGCTGTAGGTTTCCGCCAGTGAATCCAGATCACTTACTACAAGGCATACGGTTCCCTGTGGAGAAATAATGGCACCATTGCTAACAGGAACACGATTCACGGTATCGATAATTTCCCAACTCAGATCATTGATGCTGAAGTTTTCATAAGTCACGTTCTGATCGGATGTGCACAGCAGTCCCTGACCATCTTTTAATGTAATGGATTCTCCATAGATGGCGTTATAGTCTTTGACATCGATGATGTACAGTTCGTTATATGTCCAGCCGTCTTTTACAGGATCATACATATATCCATCCTGTGTGTAAGAACCGGACATGAACTGCAGTACATCAAAGCTGTGAGCATCTTTGATACCTGTGATTCTTTCATTCATGAAAGCATCCAATGCAGCTTTGAGATCTCTATTGACTTCCGGATCATCCGTATAGGAGATATCTGCCATGACTTCTGTTGGATATGCCTTATCCAAAGAGCTTTCCAGACCGATATACATGGAAGAGGACATTGCTGACATGACAAGTACCATCGTCATCAGAATACAGATGGAAGCAAGTCCTGCACCATTACGCTTCATACGGAAACGCATGGTAGATACAGATATATAGTGATTCGGGTGATAGTAATAGTTCTTATTGTTCTGAAGAATTCGACAAAGAACAATCGATCCGGCGATAAACAGCAGATAGGTTGCGATGATGACCATGATGACTGCGATGAAAAACATCCCCATTGCAAGAATCGGATCTTCAATCGTAATCGCAAGATAATAGGCAACAGCCAGAAGGATAAACCCGATCACAGCAATCAGCCAGTTGGCTTTCGGCTGTTTTTCACCAAGGGAACCGCCATGAACAAGATCCAGTGCCTTTGTTGTACTGATTTTTAACGCTGACCACAGAAACAGGAATCCATAGATACCTGTGAAAACAAGTAATGTATTGGAGAGTACCTGGGAATCAATGGTAAATGCCATACTGATCGGCTGTTCGATCAGATGGGCGAGGCATAACTCAACTACCTTGGATAAACCGATGCCACAGAATAGACCTGAAGCGATGACAATGCCATAGACAAGGATGGATTCCATGGCAATGATTGTCAGAATGTTTTTTCTGTTCATGCCAAGGATGCTGTAAAGGCCAAGCTCCCGATCTCTTACACGGATCAGAAAGGAATTGGTATAAAACAGATAAATCAATGCAAATACCGTAATCACCCAAAGTCCAAGACCGAATACCATCTGCATTGCACTGCCACCCAATAAGGAAGCAACATAGATGGAGGCATTGAGATAGTTCATGATGTAAAACATCATGACCATCATTGCTCCGGCAATGATGTATGGGACATAGTATCTGCTGTTTTTACAGATACTGTTCCATGCAAGCTGTGGATATAAGGCTTTCATGATCATGCCTCATCCCTGCCTGTTTCCAGGCGTGTCAGTGTTTCTGAGATCTTCTGATACATTTCGGATTCACTCTTGTTGCCACGGTAGATCTGATGGAATACTTCACCATCCTTGATGAACAGTACTCTACCAGCATGGGCTGCAGCTGCAGTGGAATGGGTAACCATGACAATCGTCTGGCCAGAAGCATTGATGGATTCAAACAGGGAAAGCAGTTCTCCTGTGGATCTGGAATCCAGGGCACCAGTCGGTTCATCAGCAAGAATCAGATCAGGATGGGTGATCAGAGCTCTGGCAACAGCGGCCCTCTGTTTCTGACCACCGGATACTTCATATGGATATTTATGAAGGATATCCATGATGCCAAGCTGTCTTGCGATTGGTTCAAGGTCTTTCCATAATGTGTTGTGTTTTCTGCCGGACAGAACTAATGGCAGATAGATGTTATCCATGATGGAAAAGGTATCCAGCAGATTGAAATCCTGGAAAACAAAGCCTAGATGATCTCTACGGAAAGTAGCTGCAGTGGATTCTTTGATGTTGTTGAGGCTGTCACCATTTAATGTGACTGTACCGGATGTCGGTTTATCAATGGTAGCCAGGATATTCAGTAATGTTGTCTTACCGGATCCGGATTCTCCCATGATCGCAACATATTCACCTTTTTCCACCTGGAAACTGACATCTTTCAGTGCCGTAACGGTTGTACCGCCAAAACGGGTTGTATAAACCTTACGGACATGTTCTACTTCTAAAAAACTCATAAATCATAACCTCCTGTTTGGACAATACAATTAAACCGCAACAGGGATCTGTACCTCCATGGAATTGGCTTACAGATCCCTGTAACTTTCTTACAGTGTTGTAAGATTGTGATTCTGGCGTAAGGAAATGGATATTGTGGTTCCTTCCCCAACGGTAGAGGTGGCAGATATTTCATGGTTGAGGTTATGGCAGATCTTCTGACATAAGGATAAGCCAAGACCACTTGCCTGTGGAGAGAGTCTTCCGTTATAACCGGTAAATCCGTTTTCGAAAATACGTGGGAGATCTTCTTCCAGAATACCGATTCCGGTATCCTTGATGCAGATCGTATCTGCATCCGATGCATAGATGGATATGGAACCGGATGGTGTATATTTGAGGGCATTGGATAATACCTGTTCAAAGACAAAGCCAAGCCATTTGGCATCGGTGATGGCTCTGATTCCAACAGGTTTGTAGTGTAATGTCAGCTTCCGTTCAATGAATTCATCTGCTGATTTACGGATCACCTTACGCAGTATTTCATCAATGTCATACTGGGCAAAACGGTAGTCTGTCTGTGAAGAGGAAAGACGCAGGTAGGCAAGTACCATTTCCACATACTGTTCAATATGAAACAGGTCAGTCTGCAGACTTCTGGAAAACCGGGTATCTTCATTCTGCAGGTGCAGTTTCATGGCGGCGATCGGTGTTTTGATCTGATGCACCCATACGGTATAGTAATCAATCATGTCACGGACTGCTTTTTCATTACTGTCCTGCAGTGTTCTGATCTGATCTGTTAAAGATGCAATGATGCGGAATTCCTCCTGCTCCATGCATGTGATCATGGCTGGATATCGGCTGATCTCCGTGACTTCCGGATGGGTGATGGCTGTTAATGTAGTAAACCTTGTTTTCATCTGAAAGAAGCAGATCAGTCCATAGGATATGACCAGTACATCGCAGATGGCAAGAGGATACAGGATGATATCCAGTGGTATTTCAAACAGCAGCAGTACTGAAATGATGATGATATTACACAGGATACCAACCGTAATGAGAGGCATCTGATCCTTAAGATAACGAAGAAGCAGCTTCATATTATGCCTCAATGATATAACCTATACCGAATTTGGTTGTGATCAGCTGGGAAAGACCGGCACCATCCAACTTTTTGCGCAACCGGTTGACATTGACAGAAAGGGTATTTTCATCCACAAATGCATCTGTCTGCCATAATGCATTCATCAGTTTTTCTCTGGAAACAGTCTTTCCTCTGTTTCTGATGAGTACTGTCAGAATGATATATTCATTTCTGGAAAGCGGGATTTTTTCTCCGTGATATGTGAAAGTCTGATCATCTGTATTCAGTATGGCACCATTGACTTCCATCAGGTGATTATCATTGCTGAAGTCATATGTTCTGCGTAATAGAGCTGCGATCTTTGCGACCAGTACATCCAGATCAAATGGCTTGGCAATAAAATCATCTGCGCCAAGGTTCATTGCCATGATCATGTTCATGCGGTCTGTCGCGGAAGAGATGAAGATGATCGGTGTACTGGATACATTGCGTATTTCATGGCACCAGTGATAGCCATCATAAAACGGCAATGTAATATCCAGTAATACAAGCTGTGGCTGATATTGTGTAAAGTCATGCATGACATTTCTGAAGTCGTGTACAATCTGTACATGATAGTCCCATTGGCACAGTCTTTCTTCAATTCCTTCTGCAATTCTCATATCATCTTCAATGATCAGAATACGATACATAACATAACCTCCAATAATGATTTCATCATTACAGGAAATGGGAGATCTGTAAAGTATTTGTTTCCTGGTTTCCTGTATTTGAGGGTTTATAATGGAAACAGAAAGAGAGGAGCACATCATATGAAAAAACATTACATGCATATATGTATTGCTGGTATGCTTGTATTTGCAGGCTGCAAGACATCTGAAACAACAAAGGATAACAATAATAATACCGTTCCTGTCCATCATGAAGAAACCAGTCATCACAAAGATGATCATGCCTCTTGTATGGGAAAGTGTGGTCATACACTGACATATGTATCTGTTTTACAGGGTGAAAAAACTGTGCGTGAAGTCAGGTGTGAACATCATGTGTATGGAACTGATCTCATCGAAGCAATTCCACAGGAAGAAACATGGCATTGTGAAATCTGTAATCAGGATGAAACAGTTCATTCAGAAATGACAGATACCATCTGTCATGGATATGATTTCTGAGCGTCCTGGGCATATGGATGATCCGTTTGTTGATTATCGTTCAGCCAAATAAATGAACTATCATGTCATTGATAAGACCATGCTGATCAAAGATCTTCCAGATCAGCATGACAGAGTCACTCTGATTACACGTTCCAGAAGATTTGGTAAAACGTTCAATGTCTCTATGCTTTCTGAGTTTTTCGACAGGCAGTAGGATTCGCAACAGATTTTTACAGATACAAAGATTATGGATACGGAATACAAAGAACAGATGAATCAGTGGTCATTCATTCATTTAAACTTTTCGTCCACAAAAGGAAGTCTACAGCAAGTATGTTCTGCCATTAAATCCCAGATACTGAATGCATGGGATCGGAATAAAGAAGTATTTGATAATCTTTCGATGATACAGAATGATCGATTTCACATGATTTACAGCTATCAGAAGAAAACAGAAAACAGCAGTCTTTCCGGTATTCAGGAATTGCTTTCCTTTCTGATTCGCAGAATGAATTCTGTTTATCATAAGAAAGTGATTGTTTTAATTGATGAATATGATACACCTTTTATTGAATCATTGATTGGAGGTTGATACGAACAGATCAGAAATGATCTGGCTGGATTACTGCAATACACGCTCAAGGATTCTCCGGAACTTCAGTTTGCAGTGATGACCGGTATACAAAGAGTTGCCAAAGAGAATATTTTTCCGGACTGAACAACCTGAAGGTTTGTACTGTGTGATGATGCATATTCGCAGTACTTTGGCTTTGCGGAAGAAGAAACAGAAGATATGCTCGCTTCTTCGGGAAAGGAATTCAATGCAGAAGTGATGGATATGTATGATGGATATCTTTTTGGTCATACAGACTTATATCATCCATGGTCGATCATGAATTATGCGAAGACTGGAGTTCTGCAAAAGGTGTATATGGATACTTACAAGCCTGCTTATGCGATCAAACTCTCTGTGAAAAACTTTGCGTTTGAGGATAATAAAAAAATTGTACCTCTCTACGCAGCGTTCTGTATCTGAAATTAAGAGTATAACGATAGCGCTCACTGAAATCCGGTGGGCGTTATTTTTAATCAAAACGGATTAAATAGGCCGTGATCTGATAGTTATAAGCAGATGGTTGAAAACTCAAGGTATGCAGCTGACATATGTCCACTTTCCGCCCCAAGGGGGTATCTTTCCTGTTCTCTCATAGTTACTGTGATTTCATGTTATTCTTTTATACGTTGTAAAAAATGTTGTGCAAAGAACAAAGTTCACTGTAAAAAATGTAATGTATGGTACAATAATCGTACGTAATAATGTTGGAGGTATCTATGTATCGGATTGCGATTGAAAAATTATGGAAATGGAAGCAGAGCAAACGTCGTAAACCATTGATTATCGAAGGTGCGCGCCAGGTCGGCAAAACCTGGTTAATGAAAGAATTCGGCAGACTTGCCTATGAAGATACCGTATATATCAACTTCGATTCTAACGCAATAATGACAGAACTGTTTGCAGCTGATCTTGATACAGAACGTCTGATGATGGGCTTGGAATTATACATAGGACATAAAATCAATCCGGATAATACTTTACTGATTTTTGATGAAATACAGGAAGTTCCAAGAGCGTTGTCATCTCTCAAATACTTTTATGAAAATGCACCGGAATATCATATTGTCTGTGCGGGTTCATTGCTTGGTATCTCCTTACATCATGGGACTTCTTTTCCTGTGGGAAAAGTAGATTTTCTGAAACTGTCCCCTTTGTCTTTCAGGGAGTTTCTGATGGCAATCGGTAAAGAGCAGTTTGCTGAATTGCTTGATCAGAAGGATTTTCAGATGATTACAGGTTTCAAGCAGACATATATTGATGCTTTGAAGCATTATTACTTTGTGGGAGGTATGCCTGAAGCAGTTCAGTGTTTTGTAGAGGATAGAAATTTTAATGATGTGCGTGAAATTCAAAAGCAGATTCTTCTGGATTATGAACAGGATTTCTCAAAACATGCGCCAATTGAACTTGTCCCAAAAATCCGTATGGTATGGAACTGTATACCTTCACAGTTAGCAAAGGAAAATAAGAAGTTTCTTTATGGCCTTGTGCGCCAGGGGGCTCGCGCAAAGGACTACGAAACCGCAATTATGTGGTTGAGTGATTGTGGTCTTGTACACAAGGTCAGCCGTGTTAATGCTGCAGGAATACCTTTGCGTGCATATGAGGATCTGAAAGCATTCAAGCTGTTTATGGTAGATGTCGGGCTTCTAGGCTGTATGGCAGGACTTCGTCAACGTACTTTGCTTGAAGGAAATAATCTGTTTGTTGAATTTAAAGGTGCTCTTACTGAGCAGTATGTCTGTCAGCAGCTGAAAACGATGCAGGACTTAGATGTGTATTACTATACTAATGATAGAGGATCCTGCGAAGTAGACTTTGTTGTAGATACTGGGGAACAGATTGTACCGGTTGAAGTAAAGGCACAGGAAAATCTTCGCGCAAAGAGTCTGAAAACCTACCAGGAAAAGTATTCCCCTGAAGTGTGTATTCGCACCTCTATGTCAGATTATAGAAAAGAAGATTGGCTGATCAATCTTCCCCTGTATGCAATTGATCAGATAACACAAATACAGTGAATCTTTGGCAGGTAGCTTAACTTGGCAGTATCAATAGCAGTCTGTTCTCTCAATTCCCACACACTAAAGCAGTAATTGACGGTTTCAGAACTATGTAATGATACCGTTTCATAACATCAAAAGGAAACAGCTTCTTTTTAAAAGATGATTTTGCAGGAGAAAGGATTATAGGACACTTACATATCGTTTCGAATACGGGTGTAAGTCAATCACCTGATGAGTTGCTGCAGTCCTGTGTACAAAAGGAAGACATAAAATGTCTGATATAGGAGCATAATCCTGTAATGATCATTAGTGTGAGTTACAAGCTGTGACTCTTCAGATTCGGGGTTATTGACGAAGGCATATGCTTTTCTGCAATGTATTGTATATCATTTTCTTTCCTGTCTGTTTTGAGGTAAGATAGGTGTGCAGTAAAAGGGAAAGGATGATAATAAATGAAATCTTTGGAAATGTATCAGAAGCTGGCAAGACTGATCGTCAGAAGAGGTATGAATGTTCAGAAAGGACAGCCTGTTGTGATTAAGATTGATGTCAGCCAGCATGCCTTTGCAGATCTGCTGATTAAGGAAGCTTATGAAGCGGGTGCAAAGACAGTTGAGGTGGACTGGAAGAATCCACTTTTAACAACATGCCGTACACTGTATGAAGATGAGGAAACACTGTGTGATGTACCACAGTGGATGTATGACCATCAGAAGGCAAGACAGGATGATGGATGCTGCAGTGTCAGTGTTCTTTCAACATCTCCTGACTGTTATAAAGATGCAGATAATGCAAAGATGGCAAAGATGAATATTGCTTTCAGTAAAAAGACAAAAGATCTTTCTTCCTACTTCATGAATAATATTGGACAATGGTGTGTTGTAGGTATTCCAAGTGTGGAATGGGCGAAGTCACTGTTTCCGGAATTATCCGAGCAGGAGGCATTTGAAAAACTGGAAGATGCCATTTTTGAGGTATCCAGGGTAGATGAGGAGAGTGATCCGATTGATCACTGGGAAAAGCATGATGCAACGCTTGTCAACAATGCAAAGAAGATGACAGACTATGGTTTTGCATCGCTTCATTTTACAAGTGAACTTGGTACGGACATTACCGTTGGGCTTGTTGAAAACCATATCTGGGCAGGTGGTAATGGTGTAACACCAAAGGGTGTTGTATTTGATCCGAATATTCCTACCGAAGAAATCTTCTGCATGCCGGATAATACAAAGATCAATGGTATTGTCTATGCTTCCAAGCCATTGTTGTTTGCTGGAGAAAGAATTGAAAACTTCTGGCTGAAGTTTGAAAATGGCAGAGTTGTAGATTTTGACGCAAAAAAGGGAATCGATGCACTCACTGCATTGTTGAATACAGATGAAGGATCCAGATCCTTAGGGGAAGTGGCACTTGTTCCATATGATTCTCCGGTATCTCATACTGGTATTCTATTCTGTAATACACTGTATGATGAAAATGCTGCATGTCATCTTGCCCTTGGCGCATGCTATCCGGAAAACATTGCCGGTGGAGCAGAAATGAATGAGGAAGAGCTTGCTGCAAACCATGGTAATGATTCTGCAGTACATGAAGATTTCATGTTTGGTACAAGAGAGTTAAGTGCTGATGGTATTACAAAAGACGGACAGGTAATTCCTGTATTCCGTCATGGTAACTTTGTCTGGTAAAAGGAGGAAAAGCAGATGAAATTCAGTGAAATGAAGTATGAAAGACCTGATTATGAACTGACATCAGGCAGAATGAATGCGATTCTGGATGAAATGGAAAAGGCTGACAACAAAGCTGATTTCCTGAAACTGTTTGAACAATTGAATCAAGAAAGAGTCCATGTCATCACAATGAACATTCTCTGTTCCATCCGTCATTCCATTAATACTGCCGATGAATTCTATGATCAGGAAACTTCCTATTGGGATGAAACAAGCCCACAGTATGAAGTCATAGAAGATCGTATGAGAAAGATCTGTCATAACGTATCCTTCAAGGAAGATCTGTATGATGTGATTCCGGAAACATTCTTCAAACTCAATGAATGCAAGATGAAGGCATTTGATGAGAAGATTGTTCCTTTGATGGTAGAAGAAAACAGACTTGTTACAGAATACGGTAAGCTCAAGGCATCCGCAAAGATTGAATTTGATGGACAGATTCTGAATCTGGCTGAGATTGCACGTCTTTGTGAGTGCCAGGACAGAGAAAAGAGAAAGACTGCTTCTGAAGCCAAGTATGCATGGTATGAAAGCCATGAAGCCAAGTTTGATGAAATCTATGACCGTATGGTGAAAGTACGTACGGAAATGGCACATATGCTTGGTTACAAAGACTACGTTGAACTTGGTTATTACAGAATGAACAGACTGGATTATAACCGTGAAATGGTAGCCGGATACAGAAAGCAGATTCTGGATTATGTCACACCACTTGCATGTCGTATCTATGATCGACAGAAGGAAAGAGTCGGTTATGACAGGCTGGAATACTATGATCTGGCATATCAGTTTGATACAGGCAATCCATTACCAAAGGGAAGTGCGGAAGATCTGGTGGAAGCAGCAGTCAATATGTATCATGAAATGAGTCCGGAAACAGCTGAATTCATTGATATGATGAAAAATGATGAGCTGTGGGATCTGATTGCACGTCCAAACAAGGAAATGGGTGGTTATGAAACAGAGATTCCAGAATACAAGTCTCAGTTCATCTTCTCCAACTTCAATGGAACATCTGGTGATGTCGATGTTCTGACACATGAAGCAGGACACGCCTTCCAGACATTCATGGCAAAGGATATTACGATTCCGGATGTCAGCTGTCCGACAATGGAAAGTGCTGAGATTGACTCCATGTCCATGGAATTCTTTGCTTATCCTTGGATGGAAAACTTCTTTAAGGAAGATACAGCAAAGTACAGGTATGCACATATGTGTGGAACAATCACCTTCCTGCCATATGGTGTACTGGTAGACCATTACCAGGAAGAAGTATATTCTCATCCAGAATGGTCCATTGAAGAAAGAAAGCAGTGCTGGAGAAGACTGGAAAAGATGTACCAGCCATATAAGGACTATGAGGAATGCCCATTCCTTGATAAGGGTACATGGTGGTATCAGCAGGGTCATATCTTCCAGGGCCCGTTCTACTACATTGACTACACACTGGCTCAGGTTGTAGCACAGCAGTTCTTCATCCGTATGGATCAGAAAGATGAAACATATTGGGAAGACTATAAGACAATCCTGAAGCTTGGTGGTACAAAGTCCTTTACACAGCTTGTCAAGGCTGCCCATCTGACAGTACCATTTGAGGACGGATGTATTGAAAGAATTATGAACTACCTCAGTAATGTACTGGATCAGGTAGATGATAAGGCACTGTAATCCATGGCAAGAGTATACTGGAAACCGTCCAATCTTCTCAATCCTGTACCGGCTGTACTGATTTCATGTACGGATGGAGAAGGGAATGATAATGTCATGACTGCTGCATGGGCAGGTACGGTATGTTCTGATCCTGTCATGGTATCGGTATCCATCCGTAAATCCCGTCACTCTCACGCCATGATTATGAAAACCCGTGAATTTGTCATGAATCTGACGAGTGAAGAAATGGTCAGAGCAGTTGACTATGCAGGGATCTACAGTGGGGCAAAGGTTGATAAGTTTGACTTACCTGGTCAGTTGCATATGACAAAGGAAAGAGCACACGTGGTTAATGCTCCATGTGTTGCGGAAAGTCCGTTATGTCTGGAATGCAAGGTAACACAGGTTCTTGAACTTGGCAGCCATGATATGTTCATTGCGGAAGTTGTCAGCACAGATGTGGATGAATGTCTTCTGGATGAAAACGGTACACTGGACCTGTCACGTGCAAAACTGATTGCCTACAGTCATGGAGAATACTGGACACTTGGCAGAAAGGTCGGTAAGTTTGGATTTACATCCCTGAAGAGTGAAAAGGAAAACAACCTCAAAGAGAAAAAACAGCCAAAGGATTATAAAGGCAGAAAGAAGTCCAGGCTGCATCATAAATAAATTCAGAATGTCATTGGGATATCATCTCAATGGCATTTTTTGTTGTGACTTCCTTATTATATAGGCTTGTATCAAAACCTGTGATTATCAGGCGAATGAAAGTCCACAATATAAAGCATACAATGATATTGCCCGATCACATGACGGACCACAGATAAAAGAAAAATGCATAGAAACCGATGCAGGAAATTGAGGCATTGTTGCGTAGAACTGAATGTTTATAATTACAATTAAAAAATCAGCTTATTTATCGTCAATAATTGTATTTTGACCACATAATCTGACCACTTTCAGGTACTGTTGGAATTGTATATGACCATATCTTCCATCTGTTTTCTTTTCTGTTCCATGGAGGAGTGAACATAGATATCCAATGTGACTGATACCTTTCCATGTCCCAGTATTTCACTTAATGTTTTCACATCCATCTTGGATTCAATACATCTTGTTGCAAATGTATGCCTTAATGCATGATAGTTAATTGCCTGAATATCACATTGCTTCAGGATCTTATGGTACCTGTAGTCATACGTTCTTGGACTCATGAAGGAATCTGATTCAGAGATGACATACTTTGATACGGATACGGATTTCAGTTCTGTTAATACATTGAAAAGGACTGATGTAATCGGGATGTCCCGCACAGACGATTTTGTCTTAGGTGTACCGATCATCAGCTTTGTTCCACGGGTACCATCATTCTTACCAACACGTGTAACAGTAGAACGGATGTGTATGATTCTTTCTTTGAGATCTACATCATTCCATGTCAGAGCACATACTTCACCAATTCGTAAACCCGCATTTAAAGAAAGCAGGATACCGGCATTGACAGGTGTAATGACAGCCGTCAGGTTTTTTTCCAGTTTATGCTGGTCTTCTTTTGACAGGATATGTAATTCTCTTTTCTGTTCCGGTGGCTGATGTATTTCAGTATTCAGTGGAGTACAAAGCTTTTCCTTTACACCATAACGAATGACAGATTTCAGGATCAGAGTGATTGTTCTCATATATGAAGCAGAAAGACTCCCATTACTGTTCTTTCTGCCGTTTTCAGCTTTATTACAGAGGAATGAATTCACAACAGCAGATGTCAGCTGTAACAGTCTGATCTTACCGAGTTCAGGAAAAATATGTGTATTCAGAAGAAACTCATATTTCTGGATCGTACTTCCTTTCAACCTGATTCTGTTACTGTCCAGCCAGAGTTTTGCCAGATGTTCAAAGGTAAGTCCTTTTGTTTCATTAGATACATCTCCTGGAATAATATTGGCGAGTTTCGCCTTGACTTCCTTATGCGTTCTTCCATAGACAGAACCATAGCGAATCGTTCCATCTTTTCTTCTTTCTATGCAATATCTGCCTTCCCATCTGCCATCTTTTCTTTTACGGATATGATCACCACGTCTTCCCATTTTTTCACCTGTTCAAATCATATGTACATGCTGCCGGATATATACTTTGACCACATATTTGACCATTTTGAACCATACAAATTGTAAAAATTTGTATAAAATAATGAAAACAGATCACATAGTAAAGAAAAAAGTTCACGAATTTTGTTAGAGTCCGCTGAAAAAGGCCATTCAGAGTCCGGCAAAAAGGGCCATTTTCAGTCCATTGATTTGGGCCATTGATTATATGACGTTGCTTATCATGGCTTCGTTATTCCACGATCCACTTGACAGCCAGGCACCGCCTCCCTGCACCCTCAAAAGCGCTCCGCTGGCGAAAATAAAGCCCCTTGGCAACACCGGAGCACACAAGTGTAGCAGGGAGGCCCCTAGCTTTCAAGCGGCTTTCGCGGCATAAGCTCGCCATTGATAAGAAAGTATGTTTCGTTTTGGCCCTTTTCAGTGAGCCAAAAATGGCCCTTTTTGGTGCACTATATTTGGCCCTTTTTGCCGGACTCTAATAATTTGGTACCTCAAGGTGCATCAATCGTTGATGAACCCCTAAATAAAGCGGTATAATCTAAGTAATATATGGGCAGACAGCAAAGAATGAACATTCAGTTCTACTCAACTGCTAAGTACATATATTCTACAGTCATTATACTCTTGAAATGTGAAAGCGGATATAAATTGGTAGTGAATTTGATTCTTTTCACGATTACTGAAGTTAATTTGTCCTGCGAATAAAAGAATCATCAGTTGCAATCATCCTCCACATTCAAGGCTATAACTGAAAGATTGGTCAATCTCGAAAAGCAATTGCTGAAAGATGCACGTCTGAATTTGTGGTGTGAATCACAATGATCTCTGAAAAGCTGAATATGTATCAATGCGAAAAGACAAGTGATGATTCCTGGTTGTTATGTGGTTTGAAAACTGCATTCAGGCAAAAGGGTGTTGATTTGTAGCTAAGTGAGTTTCTTTTGAAAAGGAATTTGAAACAATCTTGACGTAAGTACACAACAGCAGATCCTGGCATTGGAAAATGCAGAAGAAAAAGTGGTAAGAGAAACAGCATCAATTGGAAAATTGCTTTTCGAGAAAGATCGGTCTGCAGGATAGTACTCCTGCAATTCAAAAGTGGTTTGTGTAATTTGAAGGGAGATAATTACGCACTGTTGTTCATTTAGTAAATACGATTATAACAATAGAAGGTGGATCAATATTGACTGATAGTGTAAATAATAGTGTTCATGGTACAGGTATAGGAAAAGGTGGAGACTATGTCGAAAATGCGACCGCAAATGGTTTCATGCCTGGTATAATAAAAATTACGGGTGGTACAATAAGCTATCCTGATGCAATGAAAGAGTTTAACTTTATCACACATGATACATATTTGGATAATTTTAATCAAAACGATGTAGCTGAAGGTTATATTGGTGTATTTGACGAGACAACAGGATGCATTACTGTTATTCCTGCTACAAATG
>CAMCSA010000020.1 GCA_945877405.1 uncultured Erysipelotrichaceae bacterium
TTCAGCAGCAAGATCCGGATTCGTAGCAAGCAAAGAATTGTAACCTGGGAGCACCTTTTGGTCACGACAATATGGGCAAGCATCATCCCCTACTTCTCTGTTGCAAATCTGAGCGGAGTATTCTCCTCCGCACTCCGGACAGATCCAAAGATACCTTCTCCGGAGACCCGGAAGAACTTCATCAGCTGACAGTTCGTTGTTAGGCGACCATTCAGCAGCAAGATCCGGATTCGTAGCAAGCAAAGAATTGTAACCTGGGAGCACCCTCTTATTGTTACACACAGAACAATTGAACAGATTTGGTGTTCCGTTCTCAGTCAAATTAAATGCGTCACAGATTCTGGAAAAAGATTCTTTTCCACAAACCGGGCATCTAAAGTGGACTTTCTTCTGGGAATACAAAGTGTACTCTTCTGGAACTTCACCTTCATTCTTGTCATAATCCCACCAGTCCCTGACTTCAGGGTACTTCTTAACAAGATTGAGATCACTTGCCATGGCTCTGTATTTTCTACACTTGCCCTGATGACGGATGATTACGTTGCCAGAACTGTCTCTTCTGAGAAGCATACTCACGCTTGTGAAAAGCTCCATGCCACAGTCCGGACATCTAAGATGGGCTCTGAAAGTCGAACCAACCCTAAACTGTTCTGGTTTATATGGATAGTTTGCCTGATAATCCCACCAGTCAGTAATGGAAGGACAAAGTGTCAGCATGTTATCTTCCGGATCACCTTCGGATGAATATCCACACTCTGGGCATGCCACCGGAAGAACACGACCGTCGCGCCGAATGCCAATAACGCTGTGAATATCACGCTGAGTGCGAATACCACATGCAGGACACTTCAGATTTGCAAGGTAATGGGAACCACGAGTAATGTTTTCAATCGGAATTGTATTTCCTTCGTCCCACCACTCAACGATTTCAGGACATTCGTCAACCAGCGGTCCACTCTGTTCCATTGCTCTTTCAGCTCCACTTGCAGTGGCACCACACTGCTGACACTGAAGAACACTGTACGTTCCGTTTTCATTCTGAACAAACGAGTTATAAGCCCTGCGTTTTAAGAGCTTTCCACAAGACGGGCAATGCGTATAGATCTTTTCTGTTGAGAACAGAGACATGCCCTCGGGTCTGTAGGTGTTCTTTTCGTCCCAATACTGTTCAATACCAGGAATGTTACCCAGAATGTTGTTTTTTCCACCACGTTTGGTCTGATCAGCAAGTTTATGTTGACAATCACTACAAACAGCCAAACGATAACCATCATCTGTTTTCTGAACAGCATCGCAGATTGCTATCAGTCGTTCTCTGCCACACATTGGACACTTGATATAGGCTTTTTTACCAGAACCAATAGCATAGTATTCAGGTCCATGCTCGTTATTATCAGTCCAAAACTCTCTGATTTCAGGGAACAGATCGACGAGAGAGTTGGTTTCGTTTCTTTTACCGCATGTCCTACAGTGCATGACGTGACCAACACCATTCTCATCTTTCTCCCATGTAAAACGAATATTTCTCAACACAGGAGTTCCGCAAATTGGACAATTCGTCCAGACTTTCGTACTACCAGACGCCCCAAAGTCTTCAGGTCTCTTGCCCTCGTTCAGATCATAGTTCCAGTAACGTTCAATATCCGGAACTGCGTCTGTGAGCTTAATTCTCAGACTGGATTTTGTCGGATGACACTTCTGGCATACTGGCAAAGAGTAAGTTCCATCACCATTTTTAGTGAGGAAATGATACATGTTACGAAACATCTCTGCTCCACATTCAGGGCAATTGAAGTAATACTTCTCTTTTGACCCTGCAGTGATGTTATGCGGATCAGCATTCCCGTTTTTCTCAGCGTTCCACCAGTCCACAATGCCCGGATTAGCATCAAAAGACATGACACTACCTTTTTTTGGATTTGCGTTGTTTCTTGCTGATCTTGGTACAATTTTCTTAATTGTCATCAAAAGCTCCTCGCAACATATTTACAGAAGCAAATCTGGATACCTTTTCAGGTTCAGGTTCCTGCTCAGATTCCGATGTATCAACAGTCATCTCATCTCTGCTTGTCATTAGCTTTGCCTCAACCACTACCTCTGACATAAGAGAATCTACGTACTCGAGAATCCCATTTCTCTGAAGCAGAAGATTAGCGTTTTCAGGGTAAAGATATCCTTCAAGCAGTTCAACCATCTTCTGTACTGCTTTCTGATCTTCCTTACGCTGTGCAAGAACAGCTTCGAGTCTTTCTTCAGTTTCTTCCAGCCTGTTTTTCAGAGCTGAAGATTCTTCTGTCAGCTCTCTATTCTGTCTTTCAAGATTACGTGATTTTGTCTCTGCTTCCTTACGCTTTTTGATTGCTTTTACAGCCTTCTCAGAAACACCGTAGTAATAACGATCTCTCTCCTGCAGAGCCGAAACCAGCTTCTCTCTGCTACGGTTGTAAGAAAGGAAAGTGTTAACATCAAGTGTATTGAACGTCACCAGATCTTCATTTTCTTCCTGCTCAAAAGCGTGGTTTTCTTCCAGAAACTGTCTGAACTCCATGTTTCTTCTGATAGACTTATCGCTGACTTCATACCCTTTATCTCTCAGATATTTACCAAAATCGGAAGCTCTGTACCGTGTCCCAGGGTTTTCCAGATGATATGCTTTGTAAAGCTCTATCATCTTCTCTGTACTCATTGATCTCTGTCTAGGCATCGTCTTCTTCTCCTAATTTTGACAGCAAATACTGCTGATATGAATATTCTTTATTCTGCAGTCTCATAATGGACCCCAGAATTTCTTCCTGATGTCCCTTTCCGGCACGAACCATATTTACAATCCGCTCCAGATCGCGACATTCCATCTCAATTTCGTTTTTATACATCTCTTTCCTGTCGGCGAATTTCATAGATTCGTCCTTGTAGAATCTGCAATTCTGACAGAATCCGATTTCACCCGCAGGACCAACGACATTCTTGCAGTCTGTAAAATCTCCCTGTGCCACCTTTTCCGAAAGGCACCATCCTTTTTCCAGCTTTGTTCTGACATGCACATTCATGATCTGATGAGGTCCGCTGATAGTATAATTCTGCTTCCCTTTGATCATTTTTTTGTACTGTCTGTAAGTTCTACATTCAATCAGTGTAGAGATGTTGGAATAGTAATGAGCTGACATTTCAGGGTTTTCGTGCCCTGCCAGCAACATTGCTACCATTGGTGTAGAGCCTTCGTAAATCATGTTAATCAACGCAAGATGCCTTGTATCACCAAGGTGAAGGTATTCAATTGTGTTATCGTCAAGATGTGACTGGTTTTCACTTTCATAGATGATTGTGTAACCATAACGATCTCGAACAATCTGTTCAAAGAAATACCTGAGGCAGGTTCTGAGATTGATATACGAGAAGTATCTGCTGTTTACCGGAACCATTCTTTCCCATCTTGCATAATGCGTATCTGCAACAAACAGTGTATGTGTATTTGCTTCAGGGAAATCTTTCGTTTTCTTCTGATACCAGACGATCTGTTTGGCGAGATCTTCTGGAATTGTGTAGCTGACCAGCTGATAGTCACTGCTGATTTTGTAAGACTTGGTTCTTCCAGATCCCTTGATCTTGTTTCTTCTGACAGTCAGTGTATACTTTCCTGCAGTTCTCTTGATGCAATTTCTTGGGATAAGCACAAACTCACAAGGTCTCAATGGCAAAACGCCAGACAGGTTCCACCACAGCCACACCGGAAAATAGAACAGCTTTTCTTCGATGTTTGTAGTGGTTTTCCAGAAATCCTTGATGATTTCATCGAAAACGAAGTAGCTTTCCATAACAGCCAAAGATCTCTGACCACGGTCACTGCCTCTTGCGAAATCCTCCGCAATATCGAGCATATTGATATAATCTGCTGTGCGGTTAAAATCATCGCCCGCAATCAATGAAAGGAATTCAGAAACATAACCAAAAAGGAAGGCATTGTATTCCTGAACCAGCGATCTGAGATTGTGTGGATCTGCATAAACGGACCTTTTGACGTAATAAATGAAAGTTCGAACTGTTGTAAGAGACAGCTCGCCCATCTTGCACATGGCGTATGTCTTTAGGAACTCCTTAAACTTTTCTTCTTCAATTCCTGTCAGATTTTTGAATCTGGCATATTTAGAATTATCCAGTGAAAAATCAAAGTTGTATCCTCTTGTTTCGTCATTCAAGTGCCAGACATCATCATCAAAGTAACAGTCATTGATAACATCCTGCTCTTTGTAGGCACGAAACATTCTTTTAGCCTCTTTCACGGTTGTTTCTGTGATTTCAGCTATTGCTATTACAGTTCTTACTTTTTCAGGCATTCTTTGACTCCTGAGCTACAATCAGCTCTAATGCTTTTACTGTTTCAGGTCCATACATTTCCTGCATAACACTAAGCATTTCTTCGATACACGGCAGAACAATATCTTCTGCCAGCTCTTTGCTGCGTTCTTTTTCCACAGCAACATCACAGTTTGAAAAACGATCTTTTAATCGGAAGAACTCACGCGTCATTAGCAACATTGTTGTTTTTGTGCTGAGTTCATATTCACACGATGGACAATTTGCACATTCCGGCTTTGGACACATCTTGCCCATTGCAGTCATAAGACACAGGCAGGAATCGTTTCTGGCAACAGCCTCCCCGTTTCCGATACGATGAAGGATCTTCAACAGATCTTCCCTTGTATTGCTTTGATACATGGCAGTAACCAGTTCTTTTGCCTTCTTCATGTTCTGCTGAGAAACCTGGACACTTCGCTCAACTTCAAGTGGGGACAGTCCCAATTCCTGAGAAATCTTTGTCTGATTTTCGACGGAAAGTCTATCGTAACCTTCACCACAGATCATTTTCAGCAGCATTGATGGGATGCAGGAAAGCACACCTCTTTCAAACAGCTCTTTTGCCACGAATTCCGGGCTGAAGCCGTTCATCTTTGCATCCTTCAGATAAACACTTGTTGTTTTAGCGTAATCTCCGTATGAGCCCTTATGTGACCTTGCAAGTGATGCAAGAACGTACCCTTTCACACGGAACTCATCGTTAATCCCCAGAATGTCATCGGTCAGAAGATAGATCATCTGCATATATGCTTTGTTAGCTGATCGGGATCTGAAATTGGATTCCAGGAACAGATCTCCAATTTCTTCTCCCATATACCGTGAAATATCTTCATACCGGGTGATAACACGGATCAATGGTTCATCAGGCCTCTTTCCAGAGAGCTGAAAATGTGCTTCAGCTGCTGCAAAGAGTGTTCCAATGTGGTTCTCTATGCTTGTTGGGATGGTGAGTTTAATCGATCCAACTCCTTTTGTACCCTGCGTTTTGTTTGGGGTAGGCAGGAAAGCATTGAGATAGTAGATAATCGAGTAAACAGTAGCCTTTGCAGATTCCGCAGAGAACGTACCCTCTTTGATCTGTTCAAGAACCTTCTTTGGCTCATCTGTTAATCGTGGATGTGGAAGCCTTATCATGTCTGTTGTCCTAAGAGCACATAGGAAGTGCAACGCAAGGAACAGCCATGTATCCACATAGTTTTTAGACTCTGCAGCAAGAGCATACATGTCGTTTTCTTCAATGTATTTCTCGTTGTACAGATGGTACAGAATATCAAGGTAGTGGTGTGGATCATATGCAGCGCTCTCCTGGCTGTTATCTGCATATTTGTTCATGAAATACACATTCTGATATACAGTTCTTGTATGATTGTGCACCCAGTTAACAAAGTCAGCCAGTGCGTTGCCAAACACTCGTGGCAGTTCGTCAAAAGCCTTTTCCATCATGATCTTTACTTCGCCATCTGTCGATTCAGGCAGTTCACCAGGCATGTAGGCATACATGAAATCTGCTGTATGAAGTGCGATAGGCATGTCAAGATGTACGGTTTTGATATATCTCTTGAACAGCTCTGTTGTCATTGGAAGAACTCTTGCCATGGCTTCCATTGTTGCCACTGTCTTATCTCTATCGTCCATTCCGTAGTTTTCGCAGAAATGATCGAGAAGATGTTCCATGTTGCGAACCATTTCTTCTGAGAGCATCAGAGTTCCATCCTGTGGAACAGGAGGATGCCCGAACCAGTTATTACTGACGAAGAACTGGGACAGTTCAACCCTGAAATTCGGGTCGTCGATGCCAAACTGCTGTCTCTTTTTCTGAATCAAATCGTTAATGTTAATCATCGTTGTGTTCCTTTTCCGCTCTCCAAAGCATATAACTAATGCCTTCTCTGTTTACTTCTGCGAGCTGTTCTTCAAGCTCACTCTTGTTCATCAGATACGTCAGTGCCGACTCAGGGCTTTTATCCCCTCTCCAGTTCATCAGTCCAGCTACCGTTTCACCATACAAAGCCAGTTTCACTGAGTACCAGTGCCTAAGGATATGAGGAGAAATGCTGTATTGCTGAAGCAGATGACCATAGTTCACAGTTTCAGGATCATCGCTTGCAAGCATTGCCGGAATAGCGTCATTTACCGCATTTTTGAACTCCTTAGAGTAAGCATCGTATGTATAAGCCATTCCTGTAGATGTTGTAGTCAAAGCTCCGTAATCTTCTTCATACGGACGACCTTTGATGTATTTCATATACATGTTGTAACATTCCATAAAAGCATCCAGGAATGCAGGGTACACCTTCTGATAGCGTGGTTTCTTAATGCCACCTACGTTCACAAGATCGGATCTGAGTGGTCTTTCCTGTTTTAAATCAATCGTGACGCCAACAACATCACCATTGACAATGTCAAACATGATTCCAGGTCCAAGTTTTGAATCAACTCTTCGCACATTGCATGCCTCTGATGGTCTTAACCCGGCAAAAGCACCAAGAGCAAAAAGCATCAGGATGTTTCTGTGATTCGCCATCACTTCATTCATAATGATCTGAAAAGCACCTTCCGGAAGATCTCTGAGTATCTTCTTTTCATTCTCGATATAGTGCACCTGGAACACCGGAACACGCTTCATCACATACTTTCTCTTCTTTTGATTGAAGACTCTTTCTTCACGGTACAGATCTTGTTCCCTGATCTTACACGAACCATCCTCAATAAGACTAAGGACAAAATCCCTGACCTCGTTGACACAGGATATAACTGTAGACTTTGAACGGACGGTATTTTCATTATCATCCGGCAGTCTGCACAATCCGTAATCCTTCAGAAAATTCACCACCATGTCAATTTCAAGATCAACAAGTTTGGTGATGTGATATTTATCGAAAAACACATAATTCAACAGCTTACATGCTGTCTTACATCTCTTTTCGTCCGTCGAGAAGAGATTTCTTGCGATCATTTTTCTGCCACCCTGAGCGTATTTGTCAAAGTCAGTCCATCTTTGAATCAACCCGTATTCATCTCTCAGGACAATAAAGTGTTTAATCAGTAACCTGTCACCACCGTAGACAAGCCTGTGTTCATAAACTCCAAATCTTAACGGCATAAACCTCCTGTTTTCCGGTTGAGAGCACATAAATCTCTCACCGCTTCAAAAAATATCAATAAACGTACGTTGTTTGTCATTCTCATTGTATCACGTTTTTCTAAAAGTGGCTGCAAGTATCAAAAAAAGAACATAATATGTGATTGTTTGCTCTTTTGTGGTAAACTATATGTATGAAATACTTTTGCAATGTAAACTTGAAAATGGATGCTTTAAAAGAGGAAGCAATCAAACTGAGATACCCACGCATTAAGGTGTTAAGAAGCCTGGATGAGCTGAAAGAGGTAATCGAACCCCTTGATTTAGCTGTGTTTGACAACATACTCGAGCTCGATCCTTCAGGAAACATAGATACAGATACGATTATCGAGAACTACAACTGGTTTGCAGACAAACAGGTTGATGTAATATTTGACCGTTCCCCAAACTGTGACCTGTCAATTCTGCACACATATATGGACTTAATGAGAGAGAACGGGTTAACATCTGACGAAAAAACAATGTTCAGAATCACTCTCGAAATGCAGATTGGTGCATATATCAACATTAAAGATGCAACCGCAAACATGAAAAAATACGCCCAGCTGTCAGCAAGCAAGATTGACGGAAAAGCGTATGGAAGGCCTAAAGGAAGCACAAGAGATTCTGAAAGAGCTGTACGTGCAAAGGAAATCATTCTGGCAAACAGTAAAGATTTCAACGGCACTCTATGCGACGATGATTGCGTTGCGATATGCGGCGTTTCAAGAAATACATTTTACAGATACAAGAAGCAACTGAAAGCAAAACGAGGTGATGAAGGATGATCGCTTTTAATGAAGATACAAGAGTAAAGTTCCCTGCAACTGTACAGTTTTTACGTCTTGGATATGAATATCAGCCGCTGCGGGAAGGAACAATAGATTTTGAGACAAAGATATTTGTCAATCGCTTTCAGCCTGCCATCAGCAGACTGAACAACAAAGACTACAGTGAATCAGAGATTGTAGCTATTCTTTCCGATATCAACCAAGCAATTAAGAATAATGACCTTGGCAGATCCTTTTACAACTGGCTGATCAATCCGGAAGATAAGCCGAAGCTCATTGATTTTGAAAACCTGGATAATAACAACTTTGCTGTGGTTGACGAGCTCCCCTTCTCTCCAAAAGAAGACACAGAGGAAGGCTCTTTCAGACCTGACATCAACATTCTAGTTAACGGGATGCCTTTGGCGTTTCTTGAGGTAAAGAAACCGAACAATGAAGGCGGTATTCAAAAGGAATTTAACCGAATGATCAATCAGCGACTGGTTAATTCCGATTTCAAGAAATACTTCAACCTGATTCAGATCGTCTCATTCTCAAACAACATGGAATACGAAGATGATGACAGCTCCGATCTTGCAGATGTAAAAGCAGGATCTTTCTATACAACCCCAAATGACGTTAACACTTCTTTTTCCTTCTTCAGAGAAGACTCATCCACTTTCCACAAGAACTATCCATACAAAGATGTCTCAAGAGATGATATTGAGCGAATTCTCCTTGAGGAAAATTACGACACAAACGAAATAGACAGTCCTGAGTTCCAGACAAATCTGGATCCTATGACACCTTGTAATCGCTTCGTAACATCACTTTATGATCCTGAAAGGTTTATGTACTTCCTCCACTACGGTCTGATGTACGTCACAGAAACCAAGAAGATCAAGAATGCCGCAACACAGAAAGTAGAAGAAGTGCCGATCAAGCAGAAGCACATCATGAGATATCCACAATTCTTTGCTACAAGAAAGACTATTGAACGTCTTGATAAAGGTGGCAGAGGAGGAATTATCTGGCATACACAGGGATCCGGTAAAACTGCTCTCGCAGCATTCTCTAACCGTATCCTCCGTGACTACTATGCCCGTAAAGGGATCAATTTCCGAATGTTCTTCATTGTTGACCGTCTTGATCTGATGAGACAAGCCACCGCAGAGTTTACAATGAGGCATTTCAATGTTATCAACTGTGGCAGTAAGCGAGAGCTTGGTATCGAACTCCAAAAGACGCTTACCTCTCCAAAAGAAGATACAATCGGTGATATTGTTGTAGTTAATATCCAGAGAATCGATCCCGATCAGATTCCAAAGGTCAAAAACGACTATGGCGTGAGTGTGCAGCGTGTATTCTTCATTGACGAAGCGCATAGAAGTTACGCCAAGAGTACAGGTGAATTTTATAAAAACCTGATGACCTGTGATGATAATGGCGTATATATTGCCATGACGGGAACACCATTGCTTAACAAGAAGGTACGCTCCAATCTGCGCTTTGGTGACTATATTCATAAATACTTCTATGACAAGTCAATTGCTGACGGATACACATTGCGCATCAAGAAAGAAGATATTGATACTGTTGCCAAAACAGAGATCCGTGCAAATCTCGATATTGAAAAACAGAATCTCGACAGCAAAGATGTATATGAATCCGATGCATATCTGAACTATCTTTCTCAGTATATTGAAAAGGACTTCAAATACTTCCGTCTTGCAAATTCAGACAATACCCTGGGCGGTATGATTGTATGTCGAACAAACAAGCAGGCAGTCATGATCGATAAATGGTTCAAAGAGAACTCCGATCTTAGCGTTGGATTGGTACTTGGAGACAGCCCTGATCCAAAGCAGCAGGAAATCAATAAAAATCATCAGCTAAACTTCAGAGAATCCAATGTTCCAGACATTCTGATTGTGCAGTATATGCTCACCACAGGCTACGATGTAAAACGTCTGAAGAAAATGTATCTGTTGCGTGCGCCAAAAGCTCATTCTTTGTTGCAAACAATCTCCCGTGTAAATCGTCCATACAAGAACAAAGAAACTGGCAAGGTTTATAAATACGGATATATTGTTGATTTCGTTGATATTGCAGAAGAGTACAACACTTCTCTCCAGGCATATATTAAAGAACTTGAAGATGATGCACTCGATGGCAGTGATGATGATTATTCTCTGGCAGGACTTGTTATTGATAAGGAAGACATCCAGAAGCGTTATAACACACTCATAGAGCAGTTTAATAAGATTCCGGTCAGCAAAGACAATGTTGAAGAGTTCTCTTCCGGTCTCACATACCTTTCAAAGGATGCACTGATCCGTATCAGGCACATCCTCAACGGAATTAAAGACTGTCGTACAGAGTTCGAGCTGTCAAGGGCTGAAGATTACGCCAAACAGATCGACGCTGAAAAGACAAAGCTGATGACAAGAGCTGTTCAGTTACGTATAGACTTCATGAACCTGAGTGGTCAGACAATCGATACTCTTGCCATCATGAACAATAAACAGGTCGTAGAAATTATCTATGAGTTTTTAAAGGTAAAAACCCAGATACTTGATCTATCGGCATTCGACCCATCACAGGCGGGCCAGTTCACTCATGAAGTTGCGGAACTGCAAAAGGAAATCAAAAAGAACAAAAACAGAAACGATAACCGCGTGAAGAAGCTTGAAGAACTGCTAAAGGATGTATTCGAACGCCTGTCTATCAGCAACCTTGACGAGCTGACGGAAGAATTGAAGAAGGCAGTCGAAGAAGCCAGAGCGATCAATGCAGAAAATGACAGAGTTGCAGCAATCTACGGTGGTCACTACTCTTTCGTAAAGACATTCACTGAATCTGTCCTCAACTATGAAGTAGACAGATCCAGCGTAGAAGAACTTCTTCTAATTGTCTATGATCATCTGAAGGACAAGATGACAGGGGACACTCTTGTTGTACAGGGACGATTAAACTTCGTCAAAGCAACACAAAAAGCTATCACACCAATCCTGTTTAAATCAGGACTTTACGGAAAGGTCAAAGGCTGTCTTGGTGACGTTCTGACCGATCTTTATACAAATATTCAGTTATTCATGTAGGAGTTATATGGCAGATATTTCAAAACTAGAAAATGATATTAAGTTAATCATCGACGAGCTCAAAGGGATTTGTCAGACAGCAGGGCTGACAGGCTCAGCAGCAGAGGAAGTTGTTATCACATCCACCTTCTTGTACAAGTTCCTGAACGATAAGTTCATGTGGAATCTAGCTAATTTCTGTAAAGAGATCGGTATGAAACAGGAAGATGTTCTCAATAACGTCGGCGATTCCATGGATGCATTCTACGACACATATGCTTCTGACGTTGCCTTTGCAAGGGAAGATACAATTACCTATCTGGCAACAAAGGTCAATGCAGATCGATTCTATAGTGCATTTGACGACGTTTTAGAACATATTTCCAACAACCCAAGAAATGAAGATTTCTCTATCGAAACTGCAGATGGTGAAAAAAAGCCTCTGTTCACTCGAATCACAGAGAATGTAGAATCTTCCAAGAGAAACAACTTTGCAAAGAGTATCTTTGCATCCATTGCTCGTACAAAATTTGATTTCGGCGAAGCCTTTGAAAACAACTTTGACTTCTATTCAACAATTTTTGAGTACCTGATCAAAGACTATAATGTTGCCAGCGGTACCTATGCGGAATATTTCACGCCACAGTCAATTTCCGCAATTATTGCCAAGATTCTTGTTGAAATGAGTCCTGTAAAAGATACAATCTATGACATTTACGATCCCGCTGCCGGATCAGGATCATTGATTTTACATCTTGCTCACGCACTTGGAAACGGCAGTTTTGGTAATAAGGCTAGAGTGTACACACAGGATATTTCCCAAAAATCAACACGTTTCCTTCGTCTGAACATGATGCTGAACGGGTTGACAGAATCTCTCGATAATATTATCGAGGGTGACAGCATGCTTTCCCCTGCACATTACGAGAAAAAAGGAGATCCTAACTCCGGGTTGAAGCACTTCTCATACGTTACAGCAAATCCCCCATTCAAGATGGACTTCTCCTCCACACGTGACTTGATCGACAGCAAATGGGAGGCTACAAGTCGTTTCTTTGCAGGCATTCCAAAGATTCCAAATGCAAAAAAGGATTCTATGGCTATCTATCTGCTGTTTATTCAGCACATCCTGTATTCTTTGAAGGATGATGGCAAAGCAGCAATCGTTGTCCCAACAGGTTTTATTACCGCTCAGTCTGCTATCGAAAAGAAGATCCGGCAGAAGATCACAGATGAAGGATGGCTCAAAGGCGTTATTTCCATGCCATCTAATATTTTTGCGAATACCGGCACGAATGTCTCCGTCTTATTTATTGATAAATCAAACACAGATGGAAACGTCATGCTTGTTGATGCTTCCAAGTTAGGCACAAAGGGAAAATCCGGAAAAAACCAGAGAACTGTATTAAGTCCAAAAGAGATTGCTAAGATTGAAGATACATTCATCAATCGAGAGGTTGTCGACGATTTCTCGGTTATGGTTTCTACTGATGAAATCAAAGAGAAGAACTATTCTTGGTCTGCTGGTCAATACTTCGATGTAAAAATTGAATATGTAGAACTTACACCAGAGGAATTCGAGGCAAAGATGACATCGTATAAAGAAACATTAAATGAATTGTTTGCCGAGGGAAAATCTCTTGAAGATGAAATCAAGAAACAGCTCGAGGAGCTTGAATATGATAAAAATTCTTAAACTGAGTGATGTTTGTAGAGATATCATAGATTGTCCTCATGAGTCCCCTGTTTGGCTGACTGAAGGTTATGCAAGAGTTATAAGAAACTTTAACCTTATAGATGGCCAAATCAGTGATACTGAACCATATTATGTTGATGAGAATACTTACAATAAGCGAACTCGCAGAGCAATTCCAGAGCCTGGAGATATCATCTTTTCAAGAGAGGCACCAATCGGTAATTGTGCTATCGTTCCAGAAGGATTTAAGTGTTGTCTTGGTCAAAGATTGGTTCTTTTAAAAGTAGATCATAGCAAAGTATCTTCCAATTATTTACTAACGGTTTTAATGTCGAATTATGTCAAGTATCAGATCGAACAAGTCTCAAAGCGTGGATCGATCGTTAGTAATTTCAATATAGGTGATTTAAGCAATCTTAAAATACCGGTTCTAACAAACCAATCAGACATTGCACAATTTGCTAATGATATTTCTTCTAAAATCACTAATAACCGCTGTATCAATAATAAATTGGAGTCCCTTGCCAAAACCATCTATGACTACTGGTTCCTTCAATTTGAATTTCCCAACGAAGAAGGAAAACCATATAAGTCATCTGGTGGAAAGATGGTGTGGAATGATGAACTGAAGAGAGAAATTCCTGAAGGGTGGGAATTGACAACACTAGGAGAAATGTTTCACATCACAATGGGTTCCTCTCCAAAAGGCGACTCATTGAATGAAGTAAAATGTGGTATAGAGTTTTATCAGGGATCCACAGATTTCGGGAATATATATCCCAATGAGCGTGTCTATACAACATCACCAATCAGGAAGGCTACATCCCAAGATGTATTGTTAAGTGTTAGAGCGCCTGTAGGCGACATGAATATTGCCATGAATGATTGCTGTATAGGGCGTGGCTTAGCAGCAATTCATTCTGAATCAACACTATTGACTTGGAATACGTTGAAATCTTTACATTCTTATTTTGATGTATACAATAACAACGGGACTACGTTTGGAGCACTTACAGCCGATTCATTAAAAGGACTGATTACTCTTAATATTCCGCCAAGATTGATTCAGGAGTATGAAAAACAAGTGAGTGGTTTTGAAAAAATCATTCGCAATAAAGAGCTTGAAAGCCGTAGTCTTTCTTCACTCCGTGATTTCCTTCTTCCAATGCTCATGAACGGGCAGGTAACATTCAAGGATAACTAAGACGCTACAAACAGCGTCTTTTTTAGTTGTCATCGTTACGTGCATTATCATATTTCGGATCTTGTCTACTCTAAAACTAGAATTTGCAATCTACAAATAACGCTCTTGTCCACTGTAAAATTGGTATATCCATTGTAGAATTGGAAATAATCTGTATTGCTTTGCACGTTCCTCTCAAGCTGTTTTTCAGCCTTGAAAACACGTTTGAGACGGTTTTCTTTCATTTTAAAAGAACACTTGAAAGGCTGTTTTATACTATTGCCCGAAGTAATGCCCGTTTCCCTATGCATAAGAAAAAAGACTTCTCTAGGATCTAGGTATCCGAGAAGTCTCCAATTCAGGTCCGATTTTTTCGTTGAAACCCCGCTTTATACACCATCTATCTTTGGAATCCGTTCTATGCTTCTGAACGGTTCTTGTCCGGTGTATAGGCAGAAATTTCCATACCTTATTCAAGCTAGAATTGGAAATCCGTTCCTCAATCATCCCTCCAGGTTTGGAGGAGATATTGAGCACTCGAAAGTAGGGTATTTTGGGCAATGCCCGTTTCAATGGTCGCCACAAACTTTTAAGTTTTAACGAGGATAACGGGCATGTTTTTTCGATTTTCCAATTTTGAATTTTCGGGTTTTAACGGGAATAACGGGCACGTTTTTACAAAAAAGCCCGAATTAGCCTTTCGGGTTTTAACGGCTATTTCGGGCATAAAATTTTATTTTTTTAAAAAATTTTTTTCGGGTTTTAACGGGAACGGGACGGCTATTTCGGGCATAAAATTTTATTTTTTTAAAAAATTTTTTTCGGGTTTTGGCGGATGTTTTCTGCATCAAAGATGCAATACTCTTTCCTTGATTTCCTGTGTTCTTCCCTGATTCCAGAACTGCGTGCCAATATATCCACATGTTCTTCTTGCTACATTCATTGTATTCTGGTCTGTATTACCACAATTCGGGCACTTCCAGATGAGCTTGTGATTGTTGTCTTCAACAATATCTATTTCACCATTGTAACCACACTTCTGGCAATAGTCAGACTTTGTATTCAGTTCTGCATACATGATCGTCTTATAGATATGCTTCATGATTGCAAGTACTGCCTGAATGTTGTTCTGCATGTTCGGTACTTCCACATAAGAGATGGCTCCACCAGGAGAAAGCTTCTGGAAGCGTGCTTCCTTTGTCAGCTTATCAAATGCATTGATCTCTTCGGATACGTGGATATGATAGCTGTTTGTGATGTAGTTACGGTCCGTAACACCCTTGATGATACCAAATCTTTCCTGCAGGCACTTGGAGAACTTGTATGTTGTGGATTCCATTGGTGTGCCATAGACAGAGAAGTCAATGTTTGTTTCCATCTTCCACTTTGTACATGCATCATTCAGATGCTGCATGACTGCAAGACCGAACTTTTCACCATCTGCTGATGTATGAGACAGACCTGTCATATAGCGTACACATTCAGCCAGACCACCATATCCAAGGGAGATTGTACTATATCCGTTATACAGCAGTTTATCAATTGTTTCGCCCTTCTTGAGTCTTGCAATTGCACCATACTGCCACAGAATCGGAGCAGTATCGGATAATGTACCCTTCAGCTTGTTATGGCGGATCATCAGTGCTCTATAGCACATATCCAATCTTTCATCAAAGATCTTCCAGAACAGATCCATATCCTTGCCAGAGGAGCATGCGATATCAACAAGATTGATCGTAACAACACCCTGGTTAAATCTGCCATAGTACTTATGCTTACCATCTTCATGATTCAGAGCATGTTCATTGTTATCCCATCCGTTTTCTGTGAATCTATCAGGAGTAAGGAAGGAACGGCAGCCCATACATGGATATACATCACCTTTGAGTTCCTTCATGATCTTTGCAGAGATATAGTCCGGAACCATTCTCTTGGCTGTGCATTCTGCAGCAAGCTTTGTCAGATAATAGTATTTGGAATCTTCATGAACATTGTCTTCATCCAGAGCATAGATGAGCTTCGGGAAGGCAGGTGTGATATAAACACCCTTCTCATTTTTAACACCAACCATTCTCTGCTTAAGCATTTCTTCAATGATCAGAGCCAGATCATCTCTTGTTCTGCCTTCTTCCACTTCATCCAGATACATGAATACGGTAACAAATGGTGCCTGTCCGTTTGTTGTCATCAGAGTGATGATCTGATACTGGATTGTCTGCACACCAGTCATGATTTCACGTCTGACTCTTTCTTCCGCAATACGATCGATCTTTTCCTGGCTGACATCCACTCCAGCAGCTTCCATTTCTTCTGCTACAGCCTTTCTGTACTTCTGACGGCTGATATCTACAAATGGTGCAAGATGGGAAAGCGTGATTGTCTGACCGCCATACTGATTGGAAGCAACCTGTGCAATGATCTGTGTTGCGATATTGCATGCAGTTGCGAAACTGTGTGGCTTATCGATCTTTGTACCGGAAATGACTGTTCCATTCTGCAACATGTCTTCCAGATTGACCAGACAGCAGTTATACATCGGCTGTGCAAAGTAGTCAGCATCATGGAAGTGAATGATGCCCTTTTCATGTGCATCCCAGATATCTGCAGGCAACAGGAATCTTCTTGTGATATCCTTAGAAACTTCGCCAGCCATGTAGTCACGCTGTGTGGAGTTTACAGTCGGATTCTTATTGGAGTTTTCCTGCTTTGCTTCTTCATTTGTATTACCAAGCAGTGAAAGGATTTTCTTATCTGTTGTGTTGGCCTTACGGATAAGAGCTCTTTCATATCGATATGTAATATAGTTGTGAGCGACAGTATATGCGCCCGCAGCCATCAGTTGATTTTCAACAAGGTCCTGAATTTCCTCAACGGAAATAGAGCGCTGAATTGCATTGCACTGCGCAATAACCTGATTGGCGATTTCGGTGATCTCATCATCTGTGATCTGTTTTGTGTTGCGTGTGGCATTGTTTGCCTTTCTGATCGCAACGATGATTTTTTCGGCGTCGAAGGATACTTCTTCACCACTTCTTTTAATGACATTCATAAATGTTACCCATCCAGTTCTAATCTAATTTCAGAAATAGTTGGATTTCCAACTATTTCTCCCTTGCATGACAAATATAAGATATTCCCCTTCCGGATTCAAGCAAAATACTCTCAAATATGAAGGTATTTTTCCCACAAACTGTGATGCATGAAAACTCTTTGAAAACAAGTGTTTCTGAAGATTTTCAATAAATATCATTTATCAGCATAACAATGCCGATGGATGCAGTTTTTCCATTTTCACAACATGAAAAAAGGGGTTTTCACCCCTTGAGATAGTTCATCAGGCTTTCCAGATTTCTTCTGGCAGTGGAAGTGCCGATATCATATACACGTTGCAGCTCCTTTGGCTTGCGGCATACAGAACCGATGTTCAGGCGCTGTGGAGGACGGATGACAAATACCTTCCCCTCCTTTTCCGCTTTAACAATATCTGCAATTTCCTGATTGTAACGCTCATGTCTGTCAGCAAGGCGCTGTTTTACCACAGGATATTCCTTCAGTGCCGCGCCGACCGCCTTCAGCAATGTACTGGAATAAGGCTGTTTGCGATAGTCTGCAGGCTGAGTCAGAATGATGACATTGCGATCGTATCCGATGGATTCAAAATAACGGTATGGCACAGAATCGGAAATCCCACCATCCAACAGAACACGATCATTGACATGTACCGGTTTTGCGGCTAAAGGTAAGGAAGCCGAGCCCTGAATCCATAACAGATCCTCATCCTTCCCATCCGTGCATTTGTGATATAAAGGCTTTCCTGTTACAGCATCTGTTGCGACCACATGAAATTCCATCGGATTTTCTTCAAATGTTTTCTGATCCCAAATATCCAGCTGTTGTGGAAGCCTGTGATAATCAAACTCCCCGTTATACAGATCTCCTGTCAGAAGCCATGAAGCAATAGAAGCATAGCGGGGATCACGACAATACGCCATATTGTAACGCAATACTCTGCCAATCTGCTTTGATTTATAGTTGCAGCCAAACGTTGCTCCAGCAGATACGCCAATCGCCCCATCAAACTCAATCCCTTCATTCATCAGAACATCAATCACCCCGGCAGTAAACAGGCCACGCATGGCACCGCCTTCCATGATCAGTCCCTTTTTCATTTTCTCACAAATCCACTGGCAACCGCTTCATCCGCTACAGCCTTTGCCACTGTTGGGACAACCCTTTCATCAAATGCGGAAACGATGACGTTTTCCGGATTCAGTTCATCATCTGATATCAAAGATGCAAGTCCCTTCGCAGCAGCAAGCTTCATATTCTCAGTAATCTTTGTTGCCTTTGCATCCAGTGCACCTCTGAAAATACCCGGGAAGGCAAGCAGGTTATTCACCTGATTCGGATAGTCAGAACGGCCTGTACCGATGATATAGGCGCCCGCCTCCTTTACCTTGTCATATGTGATTTCAGGTTCCGGATTTGCCATGGCAAATACGATATTGCCCTTGTTCATGGAAGCTACCATTTCTGTTGTAACAAGGCGTGGTGCACTGACACCGATAAAAATATCCGCTCCAACCATTGCTTCAGCAAGATTGGAATAATGCTGATGATCCAGATTGACATAGTTCAACAGTTCTTTTTTCAGATCATTGTAGTTTTCACTGTGATCCGGATCAACACAGCCATCCACATCAAATGCATAAATTCTGTGGAAGCCATACGCATACAGCATACGGATGATGGAAGAACCGGCTGCACCGCATCCGGAAATGACAACTTTCTGACTCTGAGGCGTTGTACCCTTTAAGCGCATGCAGTTGATCAAAGCAGCAAGAACGACGATTGCTGTACCATGCTGATCATCATGGAATACCGGAATGCTGCATTCTTCAATCAGTCTTCTTTCAATTTCCACACATCGTGGTGCAGAAATATCTTCCAGATTGACGGCACCAAAGGATGGAGCAACCATCTTGACAAAACGGACGATTTCATCTGGATCCTTGGAATCGATGACAAGCGGCCATGCATCAATATCCGCAAATTGCTTCATCAGAAGACACTTACCTTCCATCACAGGCATTGCTGCTTCTGCACCGATATTCCCAAGGCCCAAAACTGCAGTTCCATCGGAAATGACAGCTACCGTATTGCCTCTATTGGTATATACATAGGAGTTTTCCTTATCCTTTGCGATTTCAAGACACGGCTGAGCAACTCCTGGTGTATAGGCAATGCTCAGATCATGACGTGTAGAGCAGGCAACCTTGGATTCTACCTTCAGCTTACCCTTATGCTGACTATGCAGCTGTAATGACTCTTCATACAAATTCATCTTATTCAATCCTCCAGATCATAAATATCATTTCCATGGATATCCAGTCCGACAAAACACGGGAAATCCTTTACTTCAATACGTGCCACTGCTTCCGCAAGCAACTCAGGAAAGGCAATCACTTCTCTTGATGTGATGCAATGGGATAATAATGCCCCTGCCCCGCCTGTACATACAAAATAGACCATCTGATGCTTTCTGATGGCATCAATGACTTCTTTACTTCTTCTGCCCTTGCCAATCATTCCCTTTAATCCGTTTTCCGCAAGTAATGGAACATATGGATCCATACGGGATGAAGTTGTAGGCCCTGCAGAACCGATGACCTGATTTTCTCTTGCCGGAGTCGGCCCGACATAATAGATGGATGCTCCATGCAGATCAAATGGAAGCCGCTCTCCCTTTTCAATCATCTCAACCAGTTTTTTATGGGCGGCATCTCTTGCAGTATACATCATACCACTTAACAATACAGGCTCTCCTGCCTGCAGTGTTTCGATTTCTTCCTTTTGCAAAGGTAATGTGATGTGTTTCATTCAATCACCTCACTTCCATGTCTGCATACATGGCAGCACATATTTACTGCAACCGGTAATCCGGCAATATGGGTTGGTGCATATTCCACCTGTACCTTTAATGCAGTCGTATTCCCGCCAAATCCCATCGGTCCGATCTTCATCGCATTGATCTTTTCAAGCAACCTGTTTTCCAGATCCGCATATCTTTCATCTGGATTGGATACGGATATCGGTCTTAACAGTGCTTTTTTTGACATGACAGCACAGGAATCAAATGTACCTCCTACACCTACGCCAATCACAAATGGCGGACAGGCATTCGGTCCTGCCTTGGCTACGGTATCACATACAAAGTCAATGACACCCTGTTCTCCATCTGCTGGAGTCAGCATCTTCAAGGCACTTTTGTTTTCAGACCCAAAGCCCTTGGCCATCACAGATACTTCCACACAATCTCCATCTACAATATCCGTATAGATAATGGCTGGCGTATTGTCCTTTGTATTCTTTCTTTCATAAATCGGATCATCCACTGAGGATGCACGCAGAAAATGGCCAAGATACCCGTTGCGTACACCACGGTTGACAGCTTCATACAGACTGCCACCAGTCAACGCAACATCCTGACCGATTTTCAGATATACAATAGCGAGCCCTGTGTCCTGACAGATCGGAATCCGTTCTTCCACTGCGATCTGTGCATTCTGCACAAGTGTATCCATTGCCGCAATACTGCGCGGGGATGATTCATTTTCTCTTCCTTTACAGATTGATGCAAGAATATCCGGATCATAAACGCATGCAATCTGTCCACAGATTCTTTCAATGCTCTGTGAGATTCTTTCCACTTCGATCTTTTTCATGGAATGATTGTATCATCGTTTTCCACAGCATTACAGAAAAAACGTACATCTGTACCGCTAACGCGGATCAAATTCCTTCCGTGTTTTTTCCACAGCACAGGATACAACAGAAAGACTGTTGACACCCAGGATGTGGCATACACCACACACCCACACAAGTGTCATTTCACGTTCACCCCTTTCAAAATTGGAAACTGTACTGGCTGAGCAGTACATCCTTCTGGCAAGCTCACTTTGTGTCATGTCAGCCTGCCTTCGTAGATCGATGAGGTTTTTACGGATAACATCAATGAAAAACCGTGCCTGTTCCTGATGTTGAGGATCAGACGATGAAGAAAGGGTGTTTGACATAAGAAGATTCCTCTGTTTTCTATAACAGTATTATACTTTACCCTTCTACATATGACGCCGGTAATTTTTACTGTGATACGGTACTTTTCCCCGCAGGACAAAAACAAGCGAATATCCCTTGCACTCTAGCAGCCAGAGTGCTAACATATTTAGCAGTTAGACAAAAAGAGTGCTAAAGGAGGAACAGCCATATGGCAAAAAAGCAGTTTAAAGCAGAATCCAGAAGACTTCTGGATCTGATGATCAATTCCATTTACACAAATCAGGAAATCTTCCTGCGTGAAATTATTTCCAACGCTTCAGATGCATTGGATAAAAGATATTACCTTTCCTTAACAGAAGGCAATGAAAAGATTTCAAGAGATTCTTTGAAGATTACGATCGAACGTCACGCAGATACCCGCCAGCTTGTCATTGAAGACAATGGTGTCGGTATGACTGAAGAAGAACTCGAAAACAATCTCGGCACAATCGCAAAATCCGGTTCTGCCGAATTCAGAGAACAGCTGGAAAAGGCAAATGACAACACAGACATCATCGGTCAGTTTGGTGTCGGTTTCTATTCCGCCTTCATGGTCGCAAGAAGAATTCTTGTTGAAACACGTTCCGTCAAAGATAACACAGCTCACAGCTGGACATCTTCTGGCGAAGATGGATATGTCATTTCCGAAATTGACAAGCCTGAAATCGGTACACGTATCACTCTGGATCTCAAAGATGATACAGACGATATCCACTATGGCGATTATCTGGAAGAATATAAGATCAGAGATCTGATCCGCAAGTACAGCGACTATGTCCGTTATCCGATTGAAATGTCCGTCACAAAGCATGTACCGGATCCGACTGATGAAAACAAGACTATCGATACAGAAGAAGTTGAAACACTGAATTCCATGATTCCTTTATGGAAGAAAAAGAAGTCTGAAATCAAGGATGAAGAATACAACGAATTCTACAAGTCCAAGTTCAATGACTGGGAAGATCCGCAGAAGGTCATTCACTACAATGTGGAAGGTAACATTTCCTACACTGCCCTTCTGTACATCCCTTCCCGTACACCATACAACTTCTACTCTTCCGACTACAAGCAGGGTATTCAGCTGTATTCTCACAATGTATTCATCATGGACAATGTCAAGGATCTTGTTCCTGACTACTACCGTTTTGTCCAGGGTGTCATCGACTGTGATGATCTTTCTTTGAATATTTCAAGAGAAATCCTGCAGCAAAACAGACAGGTACAGCTGTTATCCAGATCCATTGAAAAGAAGATTCATTCCACACTGGAAGACATGCTGAAAAACGACAGAGAAAACTATGAGAAGTTCTATGAAAACTTCGCATGGGATCTGAAGTTCGGTGTATACAACAACTATGGTGCCAACAAGGAAAAACTGCAGGACTTCCTGCTGTTCAAATCCTCTAAGGAAGGCAAATACGTCACACTCAAGGAATATGTGGACCGTATGGGCAAGGACCAGAAGACAATCTACTATGCTGTCGGCAAGTCCATTGAGGAAATCGAACGCAAGCCTGTCATGGAAAAGCTCAGAGAAAAGGATATCGATGTTCTTTACTTCCTGGATGAACGTGATGAATTTGTCACAGGCATGATCAATACATATGCTGAAAAGCAGTTCCAGTCCATCTCTGCCGGAAACCTGGATCTGGAAAGTGAAGACGAAAAGAAAACCAGAGAAGAAAAGGCAGAAGCAAATAAGGATATGCTGGAAGCCATCAAGACAGATCTTGGTGACAGAGTATCTGAAGTACGCATTTCTTCCCGTCTGAGTGATAACGACCCTGTATGCCTGTCTGCTGCAGAAGGTGTATCCCTTGAAATGGAAAAATACCTGGCAAATGATCCTATGAGCAATGGCAAAGGACCAAAGGCATCCAAGATACTGGAAATCAATGCCAACCATCCGATCTTTGCCAAGCTGCAGTCCGTCTACAGCGAAAACCCTGATCTGTTAAAGGATTATGCAGATGTTCTGTTCAACCAGGCAATGCTGATCCAGGGACTGCCGATTGAAGATCCGGCAGCATATGCAAGAAAGATTGCTGAACTGCTTGTTAAAGCCTGATCAGATTTCACCTGAACCGTCATGGTTCAGGTTTTTCTTTTCCATACACTTCACAAAAAAAGAGTCACGAAATCTTCACGACTCTCTAACAGCTGATTCTTCTTTCTGTTTTTCCGGTAATTGTGAAAGGATGATTGCTCCAAAGATCAAAGCACATCCCACCAGTTCCTTAAGACTTAATACCTGGTGGAGCAGCAGGAACCCGAAGATGGCTGAAAATACGGATTCCAGCGAAAGAATCAAAGAAGCAACAGACGGGTCTGCCCCTTTCTGACCGATAATCTGAAGTGTATATCCAGCCCCGCTGGAAAGCACACCTGCATACAGGATCGGCCCTGCCGCAGAAACAATGGCTGAAAAAGATGGCGTTTCAAACAGAAACATCGGTACCAGTGAGATGATGCCTGCTGTAAAAAACTGAATGCAGGATAATCTGACACCATCTGTTTTCGGTGAAAAATGATCAATGATAAGAATATGCACCGCAAACAGAAGTGACCCTGCAAGAACAAGTCCATCTCCATAAGATAGGGATAAGGATTCCGCCATGGAAAGGAAATAGAAACCGACAACCGAAATACCGACACAAAGCCACACAAGCCCTCTTGTCTTTCTGCCGATACACATGCCAAGCACCGGTACTGCTATCGTGTACAGCGCTGTCAGAAATCCTGCTTTACCGACGGTTGTATACTGGATACCGGTCTGCTGAAAGATAGATGCCGCACATAAGGCAATCCCACAGGCAATCCCACCGCTCAGCAGCGTCTTGCGATCCATGGACTTCTTTTCCTTTTCATTGACATGTCTGACCTGATCCAAAAACGGCATCAGAGCAAGCAGTGTCACTCCACCGATTAATGATCTGCTTGCATTGAATGTCCATGGACCAATATGTTCCATACCGGAAGACTGTGCTACAAAGGCAGAACCCCAGATCATGGCACATACCAGCAGCATCAGATTGGATTTCAGTCTGTTCATCCCTGTCCCTCAACATAACTGCGATCAAATGTGATCACTGTATAAAATGTCACTTCAGGATGAATCTTTGCCATATAGGCTTCAATCTCACTGCGGATTTCATCTTCCTTTAAAGAACAGGAAAACGGCATCAGGATATCAAAGACAAGGTTAGTATGCGTTGGACCGATGACAGCTCTGAAATCATGCATGGAAAGTCCACAGTTCATCGTACGCAGTGCCTCTGTCACATTTGCTCTATATGTATTGACAAGCGGATTGGAATAATCGACCGGATCCAGATGCAGTGTCATCATGACATGATGCTTTTCCTGAATCTGTTTTTCACAACAGTCAATGATGTCATGTGCTTCCAGAAATCCCATATGTACATCCACTTCCGCATGCGCAGAGCCGATCTGACATCCAGGACCATAATCATGAATGATCATATCATGTACACCGATGATTTCCTGAAAGGAAAGAATCTCATCACGGATATCATGGGTCAGTTTTGCATCGGCTGGTGCCCCTAAAAGACGATCGAGAATATCCTTGATTATATCAATTGCCGCCTTGCATAACAGCACCGCAAGAACAACACCGAAGATGCCATCAAATGGAACCTGTGGAACAAATGCCGCAAGTACCATTGCTACAAGTGTCATCCCTGTTACAAGCACATCGTTTCGTGAATCCTGCGCTGTTGTCAGCATAACAAGGTTATTCAGCTTTGTACCAAGTTTCTGATTGAACTTTGACATCCAGATCTTGACAAGAACAGATGCGGTAAGCAGGCTGAACATCAGCAGATCAAAATGTACCGGTTCAGGATGAATGATCTTGTTTATGCTTTCAAGAAACAGCTGGAATGTCACAACAAGAATCATCGCCGCAACAAGAAAGGATACAAGGTATTCATATCTGCCATGACCAAACGGATGCTCGCTGTCGGCAGGCTTGGATGCAAGCCTGTAACCAAGCATTGTAATCAGACATGACATGCAGTCAGACAGATTATTGAATCCATCGGAAATTACCGCAACGGAATTCATGATGAATCCGGCTGTCAGTTTCAATAAAAACAGAATCACATTACAGACGATTCCGGTAATACTTGATAACAGGCCATACTGAAATCGTACCTTTTCATCATCAATCCGTTCCGGATTTGAGATAAATGTTTTTACAAGCAGATCAGTCATGTATTTCTTACACCCCACAATCATAAGAAAAAATGTACATCGTACATTTTCTCAATATTGCATTATTCTATTACAGTCATGTGTTTTTTTCCAGCATATACACGACGTCTTACCTTCTGTTTTTCATGAGCCAGGACGTTATATGGCAGAAAAACAAGCAGAATCACAAGCATTGTTTCCACAAATCCAAGCGGCAGTTCATTCATGAACAGCGTGGAACATGTAAACAGGATCAGAAGAAACCGGTACATGCGTGCATCCATTCTGCAATAGGCAAATGTACACCATGTATAGGCATGCATCAGATTGACAAAGGATACAATGAATAAGGATGAACGGCATACCGCCATACCTGACTTTTCGATCAGTGCCAGTTCCACAAGGGCTGTCAGAAACATGTATTCCCAGTTTGCCATCATTTTCGAAAGACCGAATTCATGCAGAAGAACTGCCACAAGCAATAACGCACAGATCACCGCAAGTACATCATGACCATACAGGACAAAACCAAAACTGTAGAAGACAAGACCATTTGCGAAACATCTCAACACTTTTCTTTCCATTTTCCTTACCTCTTTTCCTGATGGCTATATACTACCTGTTTTTTCTTTTTTTACTGTACACGATGTTGTACAATAAAGAAAAAAGTGAGAAAAAACATGACAAATGGTAAAACAGTGATGATACCACTTCTGATCGAAAAGTATCTGCGGCTATACAGCGATCCTGACCACCCTCTTTCCATCATGGAAATGCAGAGACTGCTGGAAGAAACAGGAAGAAAGGCTGACCGCCGTACCATCTACGCCTCTTTAGAAGCACTGAAGGAAAATGGCGAAACCATCCACACCATCCGCAGAAACAGAAAAACCGGTTATTACATGGAAAAGGATTTCTCTTTGGAAGAAATTTTTCTGTTATGCAGCGGGCTTAGTGACTCCACAGCCTTATCCATAACCGCAATCACACACCTGCAGGAAAAACTGAAAGGACTTCTTTCTTCCGATCAACAGAACCAGATGCCTCCTGTTACCCCTTTTGTTACCGCACAGGAGTCCATTGATCTGTTGCCTTCTATCCATCTTCTTTTAGAAGCTATCGCATCCACACGTCCAATCACATTCCGCTATTTTGACCTCGATTGTCGCAGACAGAAAGTCTACCGAAAAAACACATACCGTATGGTCCCTTATGCCATTGCATCTCAAAACGGGAAATACTACTGTATTCTGTATTCCTTTACCCATCAGGACTTTGGAAACTACCGCATTGATAAGATGGATGAAATCACCGTTGAACAGGAAACCGTCCCGTCTGTCCCTTTCAATCTGGCAGATCACATGCGTACATCCTTTCAGATGTACCATGGTCACTCACAGACAATCACATGCCGGTTTGCCAAATCCTTTGCCGGCTATGTATATGATCACTTTGCCACAAAGGATATCATCATCTCACATGTGGATGATACAACCTTTACCGCATCGTTGCGTACAGCCATCACCCCGACTCTGATCAGCTGGATCATGCAGTTTCATGACCGCATTGAAGTGCTTGAGCCAAAACAGCTCAAACAGCAGCTTTTCATACAGGCTAAACAGATTTATGATCAATATCAGGAGGAAAACATCTGATGAACGAAAAAATTCAGCAACTGCAGCATATTATCGATCAAGCAACACATATTGTCTTTTTTACCGGTGCTGGTGTATCCACAGAAAGCGGCATCCCGGATTTCCGCTCTCAGGATGGACTTTATCATCAGAAATATGATCTGCCACCAGAAGAAATTATCTCACACAGCTATTTTGTCAATCATCCCGAAGAGTTTTTCCGATTTTATAAAGACAGAATGATCTATCCAGATGCAAAACCGAACCATGTTCATACATTCATTGCAGAATGCGAAAGAAAGCATAAATCACTTGGCGTTGTCACACAGAACATCGATGGTCTGCACCAGAAGGCAGGTTCCAAAAATGTGTATGAGCTGCATGGATCCGTGCTTCGCAACTATTGTGAAGACTGCTATGCCTTCTATCCTTTGGAAACGATCATCCGCAGCGATGGTGTTCCAAGATGTCCAAAGTGCGGTGGCATCATCAAACCGGATGTCGTACTGTATGAAGAAGGACTTTCTCAGGCTGTGATGAATGGGGCTGTCGCAGCCATACAGAGTGCAGATGTACTGATTGTTCTTGGCACATCCCTTGTTGTCTACCCCGCTGCCGGTCTGCTTCGCTTTTTCGGTGGAAAACACCTTGTACTCATCAACCGTGATGCCACACCGTATGACAGTATTGCGGATCTTGTCATCAACGATACATTTGCCAATGTATTCCCTGCTCTGCATGTATAAATAAAACTGCCTGAAATGGCAGTTTTTTTGTGACATCCTTGCTCAGATGACAGATTTTTCTTTACAACAGCAGTCAAAACAAGTATGTTATTACGCGAATAACAAGGGGGTAATGAAAATGAAACTTGTTTATGACGTTTCTGATCAGCCAGCTTTCAGTAAACGTATCGTATTTGCTTTCCAGCAGGTACTGGCCATTATGGCTGCTACAATCGCAGTTCCGCTGATTGTCGGAAATGGCATGTCCACAGCTGCAGCTCTGTTTGGTGCAGGTGTCGGAACTCTGGTATACACATTCTTCACAAAGGGTAAGAGCCCTGTATTCCTGGGCTCATCCTTTGCGTTCATCGGCTCCATGTGTGCCGCATTTGCCGGTGCGGTATCTGCACAGGCAGGTTTTGCCGGACTGATTCTTGGTGCTGTCTTTGCAGGCCTTGTCTATGTTGTACTCTCCTTCATCATCCGCTCTGTTGGAGTTGAATGGATCAACCGCATCATGCCACCAGTCGTCATCGGTCCAACTGTTGCGATCATTGGTCTTTCTCTTGCCGGAAATGCCATTGGTGATCTGCAGATCAGCTCTGTTACCGGTGAAGCAACACAATGGGCAGTTCTGTGTGGATTGACCGCATTAATCACAACAATGCTGACAAGCACATACGGAAACAGAACAATGCGTCTGATTCCGTTCATTATCGGTATTCTTGCCGGATACGCTGTCGCAACAGTATTGACACTGATCGGCACATCCATTGGTGATCCTTCCATGCAGATCATCAACTTTTCCGGCATTACTGCACTGTTTGCCGATGGTATCAGCCTGAATACATTCGTATCCATCCCAGACTTCTCCTTCCTGCATGCAATGGAAGGCATCAAGTCCATCGATGCTTCCTATATCGGAACAGTTGCTGTTGCATATATTCCAGTCGCATTTGTTGTCTTTGCTGAACATATTGCTGACCACAAGAACATCTCTTCCATCATCAACCGTGATCTTCTGGAAGATCCGGGATTATCCAATACATTACTTGGTGATGGTGTCGGTTCCATCGTCGGTGCATTCTTCGGTGGATGCCCGAATACAACATATGGTGAATCTGTAGCCTGTGTTGCGATTACAAGAAATGCTTCTGTTGCGACAATCAAACTTGCTGCAGTTGAATGTATTCTGATTTCCTTTGTAGCTCCATTTGTTGCCTTCATCTCTTCCATCCCATCCTGTGTCATGGGTGGTGTATGTATGGCACTGTATGGATTCATTGCGGTATCAGGTCTTAAGATGATTCAGCGTCTGGATCTGGATGTCAACAGAAATCTGTATGTTGTATCCACAATCCTGATTTCCGGTATTGGTGGACTGTCCTTAACATTCGGTAAAATCACAATCACATCCGTTGCCTGTGCTCTGATTCTTGGTATCATTGTCAACCTTCTGCTCAGAAAGGATCCTCGTCCTGTCCCTGAGCTGGAAGAAGACCGTTTACCGGAAGAATAACAACACATTCAGCCGTTATCCCTGCGATAACGGTTTTTTATATTGATTTAAAAGGAAGATAATTGTAGAATAAGCCCGTCAGCAATGAAAGAGAAAGAGTATCTGATGCCATAAAAGCGATCTTTGGATGGTGTAAGCAAAGAAATGGACAGGATATTTGTAAGGCTCTGGAGCACACGACCGATCGTCCCGTTACAGACGCACAAATGAGGCGGCATAGCCGTGAATTAGGGTGGTACCACGAACAAGCTCTCGTCCCTATGGGTGAGAGCTTTTATATTTGGAGGAAATGAATATGGCAGAAGAAATGACAAAGGAAGAAAAAGCCAGAATCAAGGAAGAACGTCGTAAGGCATTTCTGGCAGCACATCCGGAGCTTGCCGCAAAGCAGGCTGAAGCTGAAAACAAGAAGGCAAAGGTAAAGCAGAAGGCTGAACAGGTTGTTTCAGCAGTATCTGAAATTGCTGAAAATGATCAGATGCAGGCAAGAATCGATAAGATGAATGCATTACGTGAAATGGGTATTGATCCATTCGGACAGGCATTTGATCAGAAAGATCATGCTGCTGATATCCGTGTATCCTATGGGGAAAAGACACTGGAAGAGCTGGAAAGTGAAGCGCATGAAGTATCCATTGCCGGAAGAATCATGACAAAGCGCAGAATGGGTAAACTCGGCTTTATCCACCTGCTTGACCGTTCTGGCAGAATTCAGATTGTCGTCAACCAGAGAATTGTCGGTGATGAAATCTACAATCTGTTCAAGGCAGCTGACCTTGGTGACATCATTGGTGTCAAGGGTACAGTCATGAAGACTGCTGCCGGTGAACTTTCTGTACTTGTACAGGAATACACTCACCTTAGTAAGGCATTAAGACCACAGCCTGACAAGTTCCATGGTCTTAAGGACAAGGAAGAACGTTACAGAAGAAGATACCTGGATCTGATTCAGAATGACAGATCCCGTGAAATCGCAATTCTGCGTCCACGTATCATCCGTGCCATTCAGAGATGGATGGATGATCATGGCTACATTGAAGTGGAAACACCGATTCTGCAGCCGATTCTTGGTGGTGCCAATGCAAGACCATTCGCAACACACCACAATGCATTGGATAAGGACTTCTATCTGCGTATCGCAACAGAACTTCCATTAAAAAGACTGATTGTCGGCGATCTGGAAAGAGTCTATGAAATCGGCAGAATCTTCCGTAATGAAGGTATGGACCTCAAGCACAATCCGGAATTCACAACAATGGAAGCATATTGTGCATATTCTGATCTGGAAGGCATGATGGAAATGAATGAACAGCTGTTCGAATATGTTGCGATGGAAGTATTCGGAAAGACTGAGTTTGAATTCATGGGCAAGACCATCAACCTCAAGGGTCCTTACAAGAGATGGAACATGGTAGATGCAGTCAAGGAAGTGACTGGTGTTGACTTCTGGCAGCCGATGAGTGTGGAAGAAGCACTGAAACTTGCTGAAGAACACAACGTTGAAGTTGCGCCACACCAGCATACAGTAGGACATATCATTTCTCTGTTCTTCGATCAGTTCTGCGAAGACAAGATTGAACAGCCTACATTTGTCTATGGTCATCCGATTGAAATCTCCCCTCTTGCCAAAAAGAATCCGAAGGATCCAAGATTTACAGAACGATTCGAACTGGAAATCATGGGAATCGAAATGGACAACGCCTTTGGCGAGCTGAACGATCCAATCGATCAAAGACAGAGATTTGAAAAGCAGCTTGAAGCAAAAGCACAGGGTGACGATGAAGCAGCTGAAATGGATGATGACTATGTTGAAGCACTTGAATATGGTCTTCCTCCAACAGGTGGTATCGGTATGGGTATTGACAGACTTGTCATGTTGATGACAGGCTGTGATTCCATCCGTGATGTACTTCTGTTCCCTACAATGAAGCCAAGAGAAGACTGATTATTCATCCACAAAGACTTTGAGAAATCATGACTCAAAGTCTTTTTTATTATACGGGGCAAAAATATTACCTTCTATCTATATATACCAATGTCATTAAGTTACTTGAGAGTGAAAAGTTCTAACACCTGATTATTTCGAAAATAGTTATGCTTAAACATAACTATCCCATTTACAATTCTTCATAGTTATAGTATAATAGTTATGTACATGACTATGGAGGATCGTTATGAGTTCTATTGTATATCAGTATGACAAGCGTACTGGCGCTACCTATGCCTATGAATCTACTTCCTACTATGACAAGGAAAAGAAACAGCCACGCGCCAAAAGAAAGTATCTTGGCCGTGTTGATGAAAAGACAGGTGAGATTATTCCTACCAGCAGAAAACGGACTGACAAAGAATCCGACACTGCGGAAGCTACTGTAGCGAATCAGCTTTCACAGATGAAAAAACAGTGTTCTGAAAAGAACAAGGAAATCCTTACTTTACGTAATGAAATCAATGACCTAAAAAAAGAAAACAGACGGTACAGAGATCTTCTGGATCAGATCCATTCTGTAAGCCGTCTGGAAGACAAATAAAAAATGTAATCCGTGTAATCTTTTCGCCTACCAAAGCCAGAAAGGATATTAACCGCTCGGATTACATGGATATCATAGCACATTGTTGAGCGGTTACGGTAGACCTTATGTGGGATTTTATCTTCAATCTGATTGTTTCTTTTCGTACCTGTTTTTCCCGTGCCGCTTCTTTTGACTGGTTTTCTCTTATTCTGATCGGTATTATGATCCGCTCTGACAAACTTGGCTTAACATCAGTCATCCGTGATCTGAATCTCAAGGGTGAATGTTACGAAAAGATCATGCATTTCTTCAGAGCTGATTCCTGGGATCTGGATACTTTGCATGACCACTGGTACAGTCTTATTCAGAAGTACTCTGTTGCTTACCTTCATAAAGGTAAACCTGTCTTTGTCATAGATGGAACAAAGCAGTCCAAGGAAGGACACTACATGCCAGGAGTAAAGAAAATGGCTAATGACAGTGATACGCAATCCAAACCACAGACAATGCATGGTCATATGGGTGGTATGCTTTCTCTTCTGATTGGTACTGAAGAAAAGATGGCTGCCTTACCACTGTAAATGACCATCCGTCAGGAAATCTATGCAACACTGATCATGTATAATTATGCACGATTCATAGCCAACAACATTTACGTTACTGACGACAAAGGCAGGAAGTTGAACTTCAAGACAGTAGTAACATTATGCAGAGAGTTTTTGAAAGGATTGGAAAGTGAAAATGAAATGACTGAGAAAATAAAGAAATTCCTGATCCCAATCAGACCAGGAAGATCTTTTGAACGACGTATGCGACCCAAGTCGGCAATACCTTTGGCAACAAAGGCTGCATAGTGTGTTCTCCATTACAAGCAATGTGAGATTACACTATTATCACAAATAAATCTACCCTCAAAAAATGAAATGTTCGAAAGAACATGTTTTCGTCGTGAAGAAAACACAGCTAATTTACATCTTATAAACAAAAACACCAGCCACTCTATGGCTCATACCATATCCGTGGTTGGTGTCAGGTGATGTTTTGGATCTCTATTCAATGTCAATGAAGCTTAACTAATGACATTGGCACTTCTGCCTGTCGTTTTTCATAAAGTCGCTTGGAAAAGTTTTATATATTAGAAATAACTCCCTTTAAAAAATTGCATATTTGCGCAATTCTCCCTTGAAAAAGTTTATAATTGATATATGCCAAGCTGTCTATCAGCTGAAGGAGGTATTCATATATGCTGAAACGCAGAATCGAACAGACTCTGATTGAATGGAAAGAAGATGCAAATCATAACCCCCTCATCCTGAAAGGCTGCCGCCAGTGCGGCAAAACTTTTTCCGTCCTTTCTTTTGCCAGAAACAACTACAAACATGTTGTATATCTGAATTTCTTCGAGAATTCAGATTATGCTGCCGCATTTGCAGGTTCGCTCCATATCGATCATATTACAATGATGCTGTCTGCATTGCTTGGAAAAGATGCTGTATTTGTTCCAGGTGAAACTGTTCTGATTCTTGATGAAATACAGGAATGCCCCGAAGCAAGAACTGCATTGAAGTTCTTCAAGCTTGATGGCAGATATGATGTCATTGGAACAGGGTCATTACTCGGTGTCAGAGGATATAGAAAAGCGCCAAGATCCATCCCCGTAGGATACGAAACTGTTGTCGAGATGTTTCCTCTGGACTTTGAAGAATTCCTTTGGGCGAATGGTATCAGTGATGCCATGATCACAATGCTGAAAACATGCCTTGAGACAGAAGCACATGTACCCGATGCCATTCACAATCGTATGAAACAGCTTCTTCTGCAATATACAGTTACAGGAGGGATGCCGGAAGCTGTTCAGAACTTCATCGATACAAAAAACATGTACAAAGTACTGCAGATTCAGAAAGATATAGTCCGCTCTTACGAAGATGACATGGTGAAATATGCTGCGCCTGAAGATAAGCCTTTTATCAAAGAAAGCTTTCAGTCAATTCCAAGGCAATTAAGTAAGGAAAACAAAAAATTCCAGTATTCCGTGATCAGAAAAGGTTCTACCTCTTCCAGATACAGAGGATCTCTACAGTGGATCGAAGATGCAGGAATCATCAGACGGTGTCATAATCTTTCCATCACAGAACTTCCTTTGGATGGCAATGCAATGGAGGATATTTTTAAGGTATATATGACAGACTGTGGTCTTTTAGTCAGTATGCTGGAAGATGGAACACAGTTTGATATTCTTCAAGGTAATCTTTATGGATACAAAGGTGCGATTTTTGAAAATCTGATTGCGGATATTTTTTCCAAGATGGGAAGGAAACTCTACTATTTTCATAAGGACAGTGGTCTTGAAGTGGATTTTGTCATCCGTTATAAAGGTAAATGCACTCTTGTAGAAGTCAAGGCTGCAAACGGAAACACAAAAAGCACAAAAACTGTCCTTCAAAACCCTCAGAAATACCATGTCGAACAGGCAATCAAACTGGGAGATTACAATATTGGCAGAACCAGCCAGATTCTTACCCTTCCTCTTTATATGGCATTTCTTCTGACATCATACTGATTCACGGTTCAACTTTAAAATGACAGGCATTGCCTGTCATTTTCTTATCATTTATTCACCTGTCTACATGCATCAAAGAAGATACAAACATTTTCACAGGTTCATATAATACCCCTGCAACAACAAATACAAGCCATGTGATATGCCAGTCATGACTGAGAAAACTACAAAGCAGATAACCAGCCGTCACAATACTCCAGTATGTACTGGAAATCATATCATTTTTCTGATTCTCTTTCCGTGCAGAAACGGAATACCCCTCATCCTGCAACAGTACACTGAAACCGGATCGGATCATCGATACACAGATAATCTTTCTGACACCAGAGGCAACGATCACAAGCAACAGTCCTACTGAACCGACAACCATCACATCACGCTCAAGCAAAACTGAAGCCAGTAATGGCACAACAGAAAGAATACACAATACAACTCCAGTAGAGATACCCTGATGATAGGTAACCATATATCTGCTCTTTCTTTCCATAATTCTTTCCGCTGCACCAGCTTCCAGTTCATAGGGTTCCGTTTTCAGAAATCTGTATGGTTCTTCTTTTGCCCCACTGATCATAAACAGATAAACGGCATATGCAATCATACCAAATAAAGCAATCAGTCCGATCAGTGCAGCAGTATTATCAGATAAACCGGGAATCCCCTGTTCTGCCATTGCCGCAAGAATAATTAATGGTGCAGGTGAAACAATGCACAGCATTGTCGCAAAGGCAATCTTCTGTGCCTTAAGACTTCTCTGATTCAGAAAATCCATGGCTTCTTCACGAGTGACAATTCGGATATTCTGCTGTTTCGGATCCTCTTCATAACTGTATGATTCTATGATTTCACCTTTCAATAACCAGTCTGTGGTGACACCAAACAGTTCTGACATCTGAATGATTCTTTCCAGGTCTGGCGTTGACTGGGAACTTTCCCATTTGGATACAGCCTGGCGGGATACGCCAAGCCGATATGCCAATTCTTCCTGTGACCACCCTCTGATTCTGCGCTGTTCTGTTATACGTTCTGAAAGATTCATATGTTTCCCCTCTTTCCTTATCGCATTTATCATACTCTTTCACGGATATCTTTTTCCATCATGTGTACCTTACAATGTGTCAACTGTTCGTTGACAAGTGCTGTATTCACGCTTAAAATCCATCCTCATTCTATAAGAAACAACATCAGAAAAACAGAATGAATGTACCAGGAACAGTCTGACAGACGATGCAATGTCATATACATCTGTTAAACAATGGTACTGATATGACAGGCTTACAGAAGATTTTTCCTGCAGGAAAGTGATTATCATACGAAAAAGAACTCATTTCATAAAAATTACAGGAAACAACGACTCTTTAGAGTCGGTTTGACTAACCCTGATTTTCAATGTATCTCTCAATCGTTTCTTCTGATACGTTACCTGTACTGCATGCAGAATATCCGTTTGTATATAAGATCCTTCTACCAAAACCATAGCTTTTCCGGCACAGGTATCATAAGGGATTCTATAGTATAATACAGGTATGGAAGGAGATCTAAATGGCCGATACTGTTAAGACAATGAAACTGCACATTCACATGAATGACGCTGATATAACCTCTGTGAAACATATGACAGAGCAGTATCGTCTTGCCTGCAATTTCGTGTCTCAGTATATCT
>CAMCSA010000021.1 GCA_945877405.1 uncultured Erysipelotrichaceae bacterium
GTTATGCCTGTGATTCATGTATCATCAAATCTGCTACTGCATATATTCATACTTTTCTCCTAAATCGATTATACAGTTTTTACGGGTGTGATGACTGGGATGAATGCTGTTTTCTTATGATGAAACCACAATGCAAAGAAAAAAACATATGAATCTGTTACAATACATTTTAGATAACGCTTACAGGAGAGAGTTGGTTTATGAGTGATAAGAAAATACTTTTTCTTGATGTCGATGGTACGCTCATCGATTATCGTACAATCATGCCTGAATCAGCAGGCAGAGCTGTAGACCAGGCACGTGCCAATGGACATCTTGTCTATGTCTGCACAGGATGTTCCAAGGCTGAGGTTCTGGAAAGAAATCTGTGCGAACTGGATGGCATGATCGGAGCCAATGGCGGCTATGTGGAAGATCATGGTGAAGTCATTCTTCACCAGAGCATTCCGGTAGAAGATGTCCGTGCCATTGTGGAATGGTGTGATGCAAGAGGACTTGGCGCAGTTCTGGAATCCAATGAAGGAATCTTCAATTCAATGTTGATGAAGGATCAGGCAAGAACGGTTTATTCCAAGTATGCTGCAGGGAAAGGCTCTACCTTTGAGGATGCATGGAAAAAGAATGAACACATTACGGATCGGATGATTTTCCTGGAAGGAGAAGACAGATATCGTACTGACATCAACAAGATTGACTTTGTTTTATCTTCCTATCAGGATTTCCTGGATGCAAAGGAAGCATTCCCGCATATGATTGCCAATACATGGGGTGGTAAGGATGAACAGGCCCTGTTTGGAGATCTTTCCCCGGCTGGTATTACAAAGGCAAATGCGATTGCATTGCTGTTAAAGCATCTTGGCAGAGACGTGGAAGATACCATTGCATTCGGTGATGCAAAGATTGATATTTCCATGTTTGAGTTATGCAACTATTCGGTCGCAATGGGAAACGCAGGCCCTGAAACAAAGGAAGCAGCTGACTATGTCACAACAGATGTCAATGACGATGGTATCTGGAATGCATTTAAACATCTTGGTCTGATTTAAGGGAGGATAATCACATGAGTGATAAGAAAATCATATTTCTGGATGTCGATGGAACACTGATTGACTATGAAGCAAAGATGCCTGCTTCTGCTGGTAAGGCAGTAGATCAGGCACGTGCCAATGGACATCTTGTCTATATCTGTACAGGCTGCTCCAAAGCAGAAATTGAACAGAGGCAGCTGTGTGAGTTGGATGGCATGATCGGAGGCAATGGTGCATATGTGGAAGATCATGGTGAAGTTGTCATGCATAAGGGATTGCCGGTAGAAGACGTGAAACACATCGTTGACTGGTGTAATGAGAAACATCTTGGTTTCTATCTGGAAGCCAATTCCGGCATGTACTGCAATGATTACATGATTGAACAGGGACCAGCTACAATGGTGAAGTATGCCCAGGGTAAGGGTGCAACTGCTGAGCAGGCACAGGCAAACGCAAATTCCTTTGTCAACAGCTTCATTCACCTGCCAACTGAAGAGCTGTACAGGGATGATATCAACAAGATTTCCTTTATTCTCTCTTCTTATCAGGATCATCTGGATTCCAAGGTGGAATTCCCTCATCTGATTGCCAACACATGGGGAGGCAAGGATGAACAGGCCCTGTTTGGAGATCTTTCCCCAATGGGAATCACAAAGAAAAATGCCATTGATGTTCTGTTAAAGCATCTTGGCAGAAATGTGGAAGATACCATTGCATTCGGTGATGCAAAGATTGATATTTCCATGTTTGAGTTATGCAATTATTCTGTTGCAATGGGAAATGCAGGCCCTGAAACAAAGGAAGCAGCTGACTATGTCACAACAGATGTCAATGAAGATGGCATCTGGAATGCATTCAAATACCTGAATCTGATCTGAAATCAAAAGGCGGAATCATGAATTCCGTCTTTGTTCGTAGTTGGAAAGAATGTTCAGCAGTTTCAGAAGATCTCCTTCCTTGAGAAATTCAGAACTGATGTGATGCATATGCTGCTGCAGGGAAGTGTTGACGATACATGTCCGATAGGCTTCATAGATTGTTGAAACATTGAACTGATCCGCATCGATCACAACACCACTGCCTTCTCTTCGGATGCTGAAAGCATGGAAACGGGAAATACAGGAATCAGAAGGAACGACAACTTGTGGTACGCCATAACAGTGGCATATATTTGTGATAAACGGGCTGCCATCATGAATGCATATACTGGACCTGCGCAGTAATGACTCCTTCGGTTCTTTGATGAAGTGCAGGTTTCTCTGGGTATGCCCGATGCATCCTGGATAATGAATATACACTTCATAGGGAGCACCAAGAAATGCACCTTCGATGACCTTTGTCAGTTTTCTGATGGAAACGGAAGGCTCTGTAAAGCAGACGGATACCGTTGCATCATTACGGATGGAAAGCTGAGATAAGGTCATCATGCCGATGCGGGTAATATCTGCAGAAATCGGGAATGGATCTGTCTGTACCGTGCCGAAACCGATTCTGTAATCACAACAGGGATACAGGTCACGCAGGCGCAGAATCTGACCTTCACCACATGATGAAAGAAAGGAATTGATATCCTTCAGGCAGAAAGCAGGAACTTCTGCACGGTGGTACAGAGTGCTGTGTACGATGGCTATTACGGGAATACCGTTTCTGCGTGCAACCGGTATGGCAGCAACTCGGACATCTGTCACAATCAGATCCGGATGAAAGGATTCTACCGCTTTCTGTAATGCTTCTTCATCCTGTCTGAGAAACGACAGGGAAGCACCACCTGCTTTTTTCAGCCACCCTTCAAAACTGCGATGGTCATTTCTGGCAAAATGCTGTTTTGCTGGAGCAGGGCTGTGGTACAGGCTGACATGATGAAATCTGCCTTCCATGTGTGTGCAGATTCCAACGGTATGACGACTACGTATCACATCCGCAATATTTTCACACGCAGAAGCCCATGGTTCAGGGGCAATGCGCGGTATGAATGGTGCTATCAGAATCTTCATGCCAAAATGATAACATGAAGTTGTCAATCCATGGTATTTGGGATTATCATAGGTGAGGAAAAACGGAGGAAAAAACCAATGTTCAAACTGTTAGATCATCCATTAATCACACATAAACTGACACACATGCGCAAAAAAGAAACAGGCACAAAGGATTTCAGAGAAAATCTTGATGAAATCGCTGAACTGATGGCATATGAAGTATGCCGTGATCTGCCTGTTGCACCGGTGGAAATTGAAACACCTGTTGCCCCATGCACAGGATATGAACTGTCAAAGGAAGTTGTCATCGTTCCGATTCTGCGTGCTGGTATCGGACTGCTGGATGGCATCAGAAGACTTGTTCCAACGGCCAAGGTAGGCTTTATCGGTATGTACAGAGATGAGGAAACACTGATTCCTCATGAATACTTTGCCAAGTTCCCGAAGAATCTGGAAGATGCCATTGTCATGGTTGTTGACCCAATGCTTGCAACGGGTGGCAGTGCAGTAGATGCCATTTCTGCAGTCAAGTCACGTGGAGCAAAGCAGATCAAGCTTGTCTGTCTTGTAGGTGCACCAGAGGGTGTCAAGGCTGTAACAGAAGCACATCCGGATGTTGATGTGTATCTTGCCGCACTTGATGATCACCTCAATGAGCATGGCTATATTGTTCCAGGCCTTGGTGATGCGGGTGATAGAATCTTTGGAACAAAATAAGCATGAATGTGATTCAGGTCATCATCCGTGATGTCATCTATATTCTCTGTTTCATTCTTTCCATGCAGGCAATGCAGGCACTCAACTATGAAAAGTTTCTGAAGCAGGGACATGTCAGACAGGCACAGGTACTTTACTTTCTGCTTGTCATGGCACTGGCATGGCTGTCCGGATCATTTGTTCTGATTTTTCTGGATTTCTGAAGTCATTCACAATAAGTGGATGGCTTTTTTGCGTGGATCAGAATCATGAACATGTTTCTGATATGATGATTCATGATAGAATGAAGCCATGCAGAAAGAAGAAAAATGGCTTGTCGGGCTTAGTGGGGGTCCGGATTCAATGGCTCTGCTGGGGATGTGTCTGAAGCAGGGAATACCGGCAGCAGCCGCTCATGTCAACTATCATCATCGATTACAGGCAGAGGAAGAAGAAGTTTATGTCAGGCAGTTCTGTAAGGAACATGGCATAGACTTATATGTCCGCAATGAACCTTTCGTGTATGAAGGCAACTTTGAGGCGCAGGCAAGGCAGTGGCGCTATGATTTCTTTGTTTCCATTGTAAAACAGCACCATTATAAAGGTGTGCTGGTTGCTCATCATATGGATGATCTGATTGAGACATTTATCATGCAGGAAGAAAAGAATCTGGTCCCAGAACATTATGGGCTTGCAGAAGAGATATGTTATAAAGGAATTCTGGTCAGAAGGCCCTTACTTCATCATACAAAGGCACAGCTTGTTTCCTGGTGTGAAGAAAACAGCATTCATTACTATGTGGATGCTACAAATCTGAGTGATGCGTATACCCGCAACAGAATCCGCCATTCCATTGTGGAACAGCTGAGTGACAGTGACCGCATGCTGTATCTGAAAGAAATTGAAAGAAGGAATGCGGAAAAACAGGAGAGGGAATGTCGTGTGAATGCCATTGCGGAAAACGGACCTGTTTTACTGTCATTGTACCGTTCGATGATGGAAGAAGACCGTATCGCCTTATTACGTGCCTTTGTGGAAAAGGATGGACACCATCATTCCCTTGCTTTCATGAAAGAAGTGGATCGTATCATCATGGAACATGATGATTTCATCATTCCGTTTTCTTCCATGCAGCTTGTACAGGAAGACGGTTATCTGCGTTATGAAAAGCAGAGTGAACCATATGCACATGTATATGCATCGTTAGATCAAATGCAGCATGTGAGTGCAGAATGGTATGTCATTGAAAATGGAAGTCCTGGCGTCAATGCATTGAGTCTGCATGATGATGATTTTCCGATTGTGATCCGCAATGCGCGTAAAGGGGATGTCATTACCATGCGCTTTGGTAATAAGAAAGTACATCGTTTCTTTATCGATAGGCATATCCCGAAGTGGAGAAGAAAACAGTGGCCGGTGATCGAAAATGCGGGTGGAAAAGTCATATTTGTGGCAGGATTAGGCTGTGATGCAAACCATTATACTGTTAAGCCTGATGTGAATGTGTTATCATTATACCATTACACTAAAGACTGAACAGGAGACCATTTATGTGGGAAGAAAAAGATATAGATCATATCATTGCCAGCAGTGATGAGATTACAGAACGTGCACGTCAGATCGGTGCACAGATTACAGAAGATTATAAAGACCATCCACCTGTACTGGTGGCTCTGTTGCGTGGTTCCGTTCCATTTCTTGCGGAACTGATTCGGCACATTGATCTGGACATCCAGTATGATTTCATGGATGTCAGTTCCTATGTCGGTACACATTCCACAGGTGATATCCGAATCCTCAAGGATCTGGAAACATCGGTTGTGGGTAAGGATGTTCTGATCATTGAAGATATCGTAGATACAGGCAGAACACTTTCAACTGTCAAAAAGACAATGACCCATAAAGGTGCAAAATCTGTAAAGATTGTTTCCCTGCTTGATAAACCAAGTGGCAGAACAGTAGACATTGATGTCGATTATGTCGGCTTTACAATCGGACCGGAATTTGCGGTTGGATTCGGTATGGACTTTGATCAGAAATACCGTTGTCTGCCTTATATCGGTGTATTGAAAAAGGAATGTTATTCTGAATAAAAGGAGTTATGAATGAATCGTAAGAACAATATTGCAAACTGGATCCCGTATCTGATTGTAATGCTTGCGCTGGTATCTCTGTTTTCCATGAATATGGGAACAGCGACACAGACACTGTCCTATAACGATCTGCAAAAGGTTGTTGCCAGTGATAAAACGGATAAGGTAACTGTGTCAATCAGTTCCAACATTACAACCGTATCAGGCCAGTATACAGAAGATGGTAAGACAGTAGCATTTGAAGGAACCATTCCTTCCACATCCGATGCGATTGAAACCATTCTTTCTTCAACGGAAAAGAAGGCTGTAACAATCGTTGATGCGGATGCGTCCAACCTGTTTGTGGATGCTCTGCTGACCCTGATTCCATTTGTCTTCATGGCAGGACTTGCTGTGTGGATGATCAATCGCATGAATGGTGCACAGAGTGCTAATGGAAAGGCATTTGAATTTTCCAGATCCCGCGCCAGACTGGAAGGCAAAGTCAGAGTCCGCTTTACAGATGTAGCCGGATGTGATGAAGAAAAGCAGGAAATGGCTGAAATCATCGATTATCTGAAATTCCCGAAGAAGTTTGAAAAGATGGGTGCCCGTATTCCTAAAGGTGTTCTGCTTGCAGGTCATCCAGGTACCGGTAAGACACTTCTTGCCAAGGCTGTAGCAGGTGAAGCAAATGTTCCATTCTATTCCATTTCCGGTTCTGACTTTGTGGAAATGTTTGTCGGTGTCGGTGCTAGCCGTGTCCGTGATATGTTCAAAAAAGCAAAGGAAACAGCGCCATGCATTATCTTCATCGATGAAATTGATGCGGTAGGAAGACAGCGTGGTGCCGGTTTTGGTGGCGGTCACGATGAACGTGAACAGACACTGAACCAGCTGCTTGTTGAAATGGATGGTATGGAAGAAAATACAGGTATTGTTGTGATTGCCGCAACAAACAGACCTGACGTACTTGACCCGGCTTTATTAAGAGCGGGCAGATTCGACCGTCAGATTACAGTATCTCTGCCAGACCGTAAGGGCCGTGAAGCTATTCTGCGTGTTCATGCCCGCAATAAGCATCTTGGTGAAGAAGTGGATCTTGGAGCTCTTGCCAAGCGCACACCTGGATTCTCCGGTGCTGATCTGGAAAATGTGCTGAATGAATCCGCGATTCTTGCGGTTCGCCACAATGAGGAAAGTATTTCCATGGCGGATGTGGATGAAGCAATTGACCGTGTTATGATGGGACCTGCCAAGGTATCCCGTACCTATGATGACAAGACAAAGAAACTGGTGGCTTACCATGAATCTGGACACGCCATCGTCGGTCTGTTTTTGGATAATGCACAGGTTGTTCAGAAAGTTACAATCATTCCACGTGGTCAGGCAGGTGGTTATAACCTGATGACACCAAAGGAAGAAAAGATGATGGATACAAAGAATGACCTGCTGGCAACAATCACATCCTATATGGGTGGCCGTGTTGCGGAAGAAACATTCTTTGATGATGTCACAACAGGGGCATCCAATGATATTGAGCGTGCAACCAATATTGCCAAGGATATGGTAACCCTGTACGGTATGTCTGATCTTGGTCCGATCAAATACAACAGCGCATCTCAGAACGTATTTTTGGGAAGAGATTACAACTCTCCAAACAACGTATCCGGTCAGGTTGCATTTGAGATTGACCAGGAAGTCAGAAAGATCGTCAATCTGTGCCATGACAAGGCAACGGAAATCATCGGCTCTCATAAGACGGAGCTTGTCCGTATTGCCGAGGCATTAATGGAATATGAAACGCTGACAAGTGAACAGATTCAGCGTGTCGTTAACGGCGAAGACATTTCTGCAGACTTTGAAACAAAGACTGCCGGAAAGCCGAGTGAAGAAACACCACAGAATGCATGATGAGTAAAACAGGGAAGCCATCGCTTCCCTGTTTTGGAAAGGAAAGTATGGAAGAGAGAATACAGAAAATCATTCAGACAGTCACTGCTGGCCTGATTCTTGGAATGCTTGCGGCAGTATTGTTTCTGATGCTGTTGAAAAGTACAGGATATACACCGACGCTTTTATTCGGGATTGGGCTGATCGTCATTGCGTTCTTTCTTCCACAATGTCTGCGGATCTTGCCTGAAAAATGGTTTTATCCGCTTGCTGTGGCGTGGACAATGAGTGTAACCTCTTTATTTGTATGCACAGGATATGTCCTGTTTGTTACGTGGAATACAGGTCATGGTATCATGGGAAACATGATGAATGGTGTGCTGTTCATCAATCTGACAATGCTTGTCAGTACTGGAATCAGCACAGCATGGAAACTTCGTCACAGGGGAAAGTGATGGTATCAGGGATGGAAAGCAGAATGATGTGGGATGACGGGTTTGATCCAGGTGCTCCATTAATGGAATACCCGAGAATGAACCTGCAAAGAGACAGCTATCATAATCTCAACGGATTATGGCAGTATCAGATAACAGAAAGAAGAGCGGATCCGGATCCTTCCGCATGGAAACCGATCCTTGTGCCGTTTGCTTTGGGGACAGCACTTTGCGGCAGTGATGAAAATCTGCCTGTCGGGAAGGCATTGTGGTATCGCAAACAGTTTGCCTATCAGCCAGGAACCAGCCACACTTGGATTCACTTTGAAGCAGTGGATATGGAATGTATGGTGTTTGTCAACGGGATGGAAGTCGGCATTCATAAAGGGGGTTACACCTCTTTCGGCTTTGACATTTCCCAGTATGTATCCTATCAGAATTCACTGATGCTCAGAGTCATCGATGACTCCGACTGTGGTGCTTTTTCCTATGGGAAACAGAAAGTGGACCATGGTGGTATGTGGTATACACCAACCGCTGGCATCTGGGGAACCGTATGGCTGGAGGATGTACCGAAGCACTTTGTCAGTGATATCAAGATCACACCGGATTACGATCATTCCTGTGTGCATGTATCTTTGGCAGGGGATTTTGATCAGGCACTGGTCACGGTTGCCAGCAATGGTCATGTTGTCCATTCCGGTATTACCAATGATAAGACTTATACTGCACCGATTAAGGATATGCATCCATGGACATTGGATGATCCATTTCTGTATGATCTGTATGTACAGACGGAAGATGATTTTGTCCGCAGTTATTTTGGCATGCGCAAGTTTTCCATCATGAATGACAGCAGGGGAATTCCCCGCTTTGCGCTCAACAATCAGATTGTGTTTCTGACAGGACTGCTCGATCAGGGATATACACCTGATGGTGGATATACATACCGTACGGAAAAAAGCATGATTCAGGAAATCATGAGTGTCAAGGATCTTGGTTTCAACATTGTGCGCAAACACATGAAGGTGGAAAGCAGAAGATACTATTATCTTTGTGACAGGCTTGGACTGCTGGTCATGCAGGATATGCCATGTGGTGGCTTTGATCATTATGATCTTTGGACAATGGGAATTCTTCCTAACCTGGGATTGCGCAGACTGAAAGATACAAAGAAGTCAGCATTTACAAGGAACAACACTGTATTCAGGGAAAACTACAGAAAAGAACTGTTTGAGATGCTGGACAGGCTGTATTCCTTCACTTGTATCTGCAGCTGGGTTCCATTCAATGAAGGATGGGGACAGTTTGATTCGAAAAAGATTACAGAAGAAATCCGATTGTATGACAGTACAAGGCTGATTGACAGCGCTTCGGGATGGCATGATCAGGGCTGTGGTGATTTCTTCAGCCTGCATAACTATTTTCTGCCATACAGACAGAAGAAAGACAGATACCATCGGATCTGTCTGCTCAGTGAATTCGGTGGGTATTCCCATGTTGTCCAGGGACATAACCGGATGAAAAAGGAATATGGCTATCGGAAGTATGAAGATCAGGCGCAACTGAATCAGGCTGTAGCTGATCTGTATGAAAAGGATATCCTGCCGAATATCCCACAAGGGCTCGCTGGATGCATCTATACACAGCTGAGTGATGTTGAGGATGAATGCAATGGCTTATGGACACAGGATCGCAAGGTACTCAAAATTGATGGTGCAAAGATGCGCAGAATCAATGAGAAAATGAAAAGAAGAGGTAGCAAATGAAAGATGAGATTACAATCGCCCAGGCACTCAACGGGCGGGTCAGAATACATGCCGCAAGAACGACACAGCTTGTTGGTGAAGCAGCAAAGGCACACCACTGCATGCCGACAAGTGCAGCAGCACTTGGCAGAACATTAACCGCAACAGCCATCATGGCAAGTGATCTGAAAAGCTCTGCTGAGCATATTACTGCGACCATTAATGGTCATGGGCCTGCAGGTACGGTTCTTGCCCAGGCTGATGGAGAAGGCAATGTCAGAGGGTTCATCGGAGATCCGAATCTGTATCTTGTCAGAGAAGATGGACATCTTGCGGTAGGGGCTGCAGTTGGAACGGATGGAAATCTGACTGTAACACGTGATATGGGACTTAAGGATACCTTTACCGGAATGTCTGCATTACAGAGTGGAGAAATCGGTGATGATTTTGCCTATTATTTTGCGATCAGTGAACAGACACCATCCGTTGTAGGGGTTGGTGTACTTGTTGATCCGGATGGTTCCATTAAGGCTGCAGGCGGTCTGATTTATCAGCTGTTACCTGGAGCAGATGAGGAAGCAATTGCCTTCTGCGAAAATGTTGCCGCAAAGCAGAAACCAGTATCACAGCTGATTGAAAGCGGAATGGATCTTGAAACAATGATCCATACATATTTTCCGGACGCACAGATTCTGGCACATAAGGATGTCAGGTGGCATTGTGGCTGCAGCAGGGAATCCTTCCGTGCCTCCCTGTCCACATTGCATGATGATCAGTTAAAGGAAATGGTAGAGGATGGTAAAGGGGCAGAGATCGTCTGCCAGTTCTGCAACAGCCGTTATTTCTTTGATTCTGATGAAATACAGCAGATCCGGGATGAAAAGAAATGTGGAAGATAGGAAATGTAACCATTGATAATCCGGTTGTTGCCGCACCACTTGCAGGAATTTCCAATCCGGTCTACCGTCAGCTGATGCATGATTATGGGGTTGGCTTATCCGTATCGGAAATGATTTCCGACAAGGCTCTGCATTATGAAAACGCCAGAACGTTTGATATGTGCAGAACATTTCCGGATGAACATCCGGTTTCCCTGCAGTTATTCGGAAATGATCCCGATACACTGGCGGAGGCAAGTGAATATCTTTGTACACATACAGACTGTGATATCATTGATTTCAATATGGGATGTCCTGTTCCGAAGGTTCTCAAGGCCAAAGCCGGATCCTATCTGATGGCACATCCTGAAGAAGCCTATGCGGCTGTATCTGCGATTGTCAGCCATTCTGATCGTCCGGTAACAGTAAAAATGCGTGCCGGATGGGATCTTCAGCATATCAACTGTGCAGAGATCGCAAAGATCTGTGAAAAGGCTGGCGCATCTGCGATTGCGGTTCATGGCAGAACAAAAACACAGTTGTATACCGGGCACAGTAATCATGAATATATCCGCATGGTCAAGCAGGCTGTATCGATTCCTGTAATCGGTAATGGGGATATCCATTGCGGCAATGATGCAAAGAAGATGATTGAAGAAACCGGATGTGATGCGGTCATGGTCGGAAGAGCCCTGATTGGGAAGCCGTATCTGATTCAGGAAATCCGTTCCGTTCTGGAAGGGAAGGAATATCATGAACCGGATGCACTGGAAAAAATCCGTCTGTTATATGATTATGCGCAGAAACTGTGTGAATATGATGGAGAAAAGAATGGAATCTGTCAGATGAGAGGCATCTCATCCTATTTCATTTCTTCCATTCCTTATGCATCCTCATATAAGGCACAGCTCAGCCAGATGAATTCTCTGGATGAAATGAAGGAGATTCTTGATTCCTTTGTAAAGAAAATGTTTACCATTACAAAGTAATGTTTATGGTAAAATAGAAAAACGAGGAACAATATGAAGCAGAAAGATAAAATAGATGCATTCAAGGCGTCATGCAGAGTATATCTCAATGAAAAGGAAGCATTGGAATCTTATCATTCTACAAATCTTGGCGACAGATATATGTATGAAATGATGCAGGATGATGTTGATTTTGTTGAGGAAATTTTTGATCGTCTTGAAGAAAAATGTGGTACACAGGCAAAGCTCATGTTTTATCTTCTCTATGTCAAGGCTGAAACACAACAGGATGTTGCGAAAAAGTTCGGATTGACTCGCCGACAGCTGCAGCAGACGATTTATCGCTGGCAAAGGCAGGTGTTCGACGATGGCGAGGAGTAAACTGGCTCGACTGGATCTGTTCAAACGGGAATGCAGAAAATATTTTACCTATCAGTCTGAAATTTCCAAAATAGATGAACGACTTCGTTCACTGGAAGTATCCATGCAGAATGTACATTCCCCATCCATGCAGAAAATAGGCTCCTCTCCAAGCCGAAAGGAGCTGGATTATCTGCGCTTTCTTGCGGCTAAGGAAGAATATGAAAAACAGCGTCAGTTTTATCAGGATAGAGTAAAGTGGATTGATGATGTTATCAATGCAATTCCATCCAAAGCATATTGTGCCATTACATGGATGACACTGGTACAGGGAAAATCACGTATGGAACTGCTCATTACATACGATACTTCCCCGGATTATGTCTATAAGACAAGAGATCTGTTTCTGAAACAGCAGCTGACAGATGAAAAGATGGAAGAATATGCAAGGACGGAACTGAACCGCCCACGTAAGGAAAAAAAGTCATGATTGGGATATTCGAAAAAAGAATATCCTTTTTTCGGATACTGTTGTGGAAACATGCGTAATACTTGCCATTTTTTCACAAATGGATTATAAAGTATATAACAAAGAATGACTGAATCATGTGCAGTCAGTTCAAGCATTCAGCGTTGTCAGAAATGACAGCTCTTTGGAAGGAGGCCGCGTCTGGATGTAAAAATGCCAATGTACCGCATCCGTGCGGACGGCATTTTCGCAAATGTTGTTTTAAATGAAATTCCTGTCGATCATTTCCGGCAGGAATTTCATTGTCTATGGATGATTGATCATCATGGGGTTCTTTCTGTTGACTTTCCTACTCTAATGCATTAGACTTAAGGTAGTCTAATAGATTATAGTGGAGGGGTACGATGGAAACACCAAAGATATTTGAGAGTGAATACAGGTTCTGTCAGATTCTCTGGGACAATGAGCCGGTAAGAAGCAGTGAACTTGTCAGGTTGTGTCAGGAAATCCTGGGATGGAAACAGTCTACGACCTATACGGTCATCAAGCGTCTTTCACAACGGGGCGTATTACAGAATGAGCACTCCGTTGTAACAAGTCTTGTATCCCGGCAGCAGGTGCAGACAGCCGAAATTGATGAGCTGATCGAAAACAGATTCAATGGATCCATTCCATCATTTCTGGCTGCATTTACAGACAGCCATGCATTATCGAAAGAAGATCTCGATGATATTCAGAAGATGATTGATACGATCCGGAAGGGACGATAATATGACTGTGTTATTAAGAACACTGGCGGATATGAGTGTCCAGGCTTCCTGGATCATTGCGGCGACAGTGGTACTGCGCTTTGTATTCCGCAACAGATCAAAGAAATTCCGTCTTGCGTTATGGGCAGTAGTGGCATTCAGATTGACCTGTCCCCTCAGTTTTGAGGCACCGTATTCTCTTGGCCTTCAGCAGCAGGCTGTTACAGGGGCTGCCGGTCTCAGTCAGTTGAAGGAATATACGGTAACGACTGGTAGCAGTCCGCAGTCTGCCGGCATATCTGTTATGTATGTTGTTTCTGCGATATGGCTTGCAGGTGTGATCGCTTTTGGAATATATGCTCTGATACAGTATATCCGTATGAAACAGCGTCTTTGTACGGCAGTGATCCTGCAGGATGGAATCATGGTTTCCGATCAGATCCGAACACCATTTGTGATGGGCTTGATTCATCCGTATATCTATCTGCCATGTGGTCTGGACGAGAATGACAGACAATACGTCATTGATCATGAAAGAATGCATATCCGTTATCTGGATCCGGCTGTAAGACTGCTTGGATGGTTTCTGACATGTATACACTGGTTCAATCCGGTGGTCTGGATCGGATACAGACTGTTTGTACAGGATATTGAACTGGTCTGTGATGAAAGAGTCATTGAACACTATACATCTGATCAGCGAGCTGATTACAGTATGGCTATGGTGCATTCCAGTATTTTTGCCACAGGCATGCATCTGATCTGTCCGCTTGGCTTTGGAGAAACCGGTGTCAAAGAAAGAATCCATTCGATCATGAATTACAGAAAGCCGTCTTTCTGGGTGACTGTAGTGTGCATTGCGGTATGTGTTGTTACAGCTGCATGTTTTCTGTCGCATCCCCGCAGAACGTCTTTTTCCATGAAGATTACCGTGCCGGCAGGTTCTGAACTGGAGTACTACTATGCTTCCAGTCAGATTGCTCCGGAAAACTCCTCTTTGAAAGTTGTATGCGAACAGGGGCAGGGAGAGTTTTCGGTCGTATTGCGGGAATGTGAAAACCGCGATGGTGAGTGGATTGAGACATATATGGAACCTGGAATATCCGGTACAGTGCCTGTGAAAAAGGGTGTCTGGTATGATTTTGGAATCCGGGCAATGAACACAACAGAGGAAGATGTGGTATATACACTGCTGGTAAAGCCGGTGGAGCTCCGCATTGAAGATGGTGTGTATGGAGAGCTGGAACAGTATCGCAGCAGTTATGTCGGAGATGCTTCCAACAGTGCAGGACTTGCGATGGCTCTGCCGTATGGGGAAAATTTCCGTTATGATCATATTGAACTGCAGACTGATGCGATGCCATATGGAATGACAGTATTTCTGAAAGGCACCGGGAAAGGAACAGGATTACAGAACTGTGCACAGACCGCATTTGATCTGATCAGTAATCTTGATGAAATCTCCTTCTGTAAAGCAGATGATAGAGAAGTCATTGCATCATATGTCCGCAACAGATTATGGGCTGAAAAGAAAGAGCCGATTACAGGCACATGGGTACTGACATTCGGAAATGATGATATATCTGAGATTTCCATGCAGATGGAAAATGAAAGTCTGCATATGAACAATGCCGATGGATCATTGTTTAAAAAAGGGGAGCAGTTATCCCTGATTGAGCTTGCAGCAGATGCGGATGCGACGGTTTCTGCCCGAAACCGGAATCATGAGGTAATTTTTCAGGCTTATGTGAGAAACGGATTTGTGGAAGGCATGGATATGAAGATTGCCGAAATGGATGACTGGGACCTGACCCTTCAATAAAAACGGATATTGCTATCCGTTTTCTTTCTGTCTGGCAAGGGCAATCATATTGGACAGCTGAACTCTGTATAACAGCAGGTCATCTTCCATTGGGTTGGCTACTACTGCAGCAATTCTTTCATTTCCATTCAGGAAATCCAGCAGATCCTGTTTTGTCAACAGCAGCAGTGATTCACCATCTTTCAGCTGTGGCTTGAAAGATTGAAACAGATCCATGTCTGTAAAGACAGGGAAATACCGTTCACCATCTGTGCCTTCCATCATGTCAGCTCTATCTATGTCGGCAATGTTCAGGTCTTTCTTTGTGGTATCTTTCAGAAATGCGGAACCGATGAATTCCACATCTTCGCAAAGATACAGAGTCAGGTCTGTTAAAGCAATCCGCATGCCTTCTTCAGATAAAGGCGCTCTTCTTTGGGCAAGCAGCTGACTCAGTTTTGCATCTTTGTGATAATCAATAATATTCGTGAAATAACGCATCTGTTTTTTCTCTCTTTTCCATTGGAATTATACACGAAACAGGAAGGAATGGCAGTTTTTCTGTATAATAATAACAATAGAAAGAAGAGGAATCCATGGCTGATAATCACAACTTCCTTCTGAATCTGTCTGTTCTGTATCGAAATGTACAGAAATACTTTGATCATGTTCTGGCACCATATGAAATTGGATCCGGTCAGGTCATTATCCTGATGGTAATCAATGAGAATACAGGTATAACGATGCAGGAAGTCAGTTCCCTTTGTGAAATTGATAAAGGCACATGTACCAAGTCTGTCAATCGCCTGATCGAACAGGAATATGTCCAGGTCAGGCAGGATGAAAAAGACCGCAGAATCAAAAGACTTTATACAACGGATAAGGCAGAAGACATCATCAATCATCTGTATGAATACCGGAATGCATGCCGCACAAGGCTTGCATATGACAATGATTTCAGCATGTTTGAAACACTGCTGGAAAATATCTGTGATAATTCAAGAAACAGGCTGAACAGTGAAGAAGAGATTTCCTCGATCCGGATCGGTGGATTCACCCCACTAACATTGAATGGATATCCTGGTCACATCAGTGCCTGTGTCCATACGGCTGGGTGTCCGTGGAAATGCCCGTTCTGTAATCAACGCAGTCTTGTTTATATACCGGAAGATGCACAGTATGTTGATCCGGATGAAGTTCTTGGATATCTGAAGAAAAGAAAAGGCATATTGGATGGAGTTGTGATTACCGGTGGGGAGCCATTGATGCAGAAGGATCTGAAGCCGTTTCTGAAAAAGATACACAGATATGGATATCAGATCCGGCTGGAAACATCCGGTTGCCGACCACAACTGTTAATGGAATATTGCGAAGCAGGTCTGATTGATCAGGTATCCATGGATATCAAAAACAGACCGGAAAAGTATGGGGAAACAGCTGGAATGGATGCGCATACGTTCTCTTTGTCAGGAGTGCGGGAATCCATCCGGTATCTGAAAAGCAGCAGTATTCCATCTGAATTTACGACTACTGTTGTAAAGGAATTCCATACAATCGAGGATCTGATCGCAATTGCGGAATGGATCGGGCCGGTGGATCATTATGTGCTGCAGACATTCGAAACATCAGGTGACCTTGTAAATCCTTACCTGCAGGGGTATACAGAAAAAGAAATGGAAGAAATGCTGGAGGAAGTCAGGAAAATCATACCTTCAGCTACATTGCGGAAAGCAGGGAGGTAGTTATGTATCGGGTCAAAAAAAGAGATGGAAAAATCACGGATTTTGACATTCAGAAAATCATCAGTGCATTGCGGAAAGCCTTTGAGGGAAGTCACAGGCAATATAATGATGATATCATCGACATGCTTGCATTGCGTGTGACAGGAAATTTTGAGTCACGGATTATTGATGGATGTATTGATGTGGAAGATATTCAGGACAGTGCGGAAAAGATATTGAGTGAATGTGGATACTCAGATGTTGCCAAGGCATATATTCTGTATCGCAAACAAAGAGAAAATATCCGGAACATTGATAAATCCAATGTCGACTACAGGCAGATTGTTGACAGTTATCTGAACTCCGTTTCATGGAAAGGAGAAAATGGTAAGCGGTCTGATTATTCCATTGGTGGTCTGATTATGTCCAATTCCGGTGCTGTAACGGGAAATTACTGGCTGTCGGAAGTCTATGATCAGGAAGTCTCGCAGGCACACAGAAATGGGGATCTGTATATCCATGATCTTAATATGCTGACAGGTCATTCCACAGGATGGTCATTGAAACAGCTGATGATACAGGGGATTGCAGGTGCGGCTGGTAATATCAGCTGTGGCCCTGCACGACATCTGAACACACTTTGTGAACAAATGGTCCGATTTATTGGTGTTGTCCATAACGAGTGGGCTGGGACACAGACATTTGTATCATTTGACACGTATCTGGCACCATTTGTTAAAGTGGATCAGCTTGACTTCGCGCAGGTCAAACAGTGTATTCAGACATTTGTGTATGGTGTCAATACACCATTGAAATGGGGATATGAACCACCGCATACCAATATTGTTCTGGACTGGTATGTACCTGAGGATATGCAGGATGAACCTGCCATTGCCGGGGGAAAACCACAGGGATTTACATATGGGCAATGTCAGAAGGAGATGGATCTGATCAATGCTGCTCTGATTCAGGTCATGTGCGAGGGCGACTTTGAAGGCAGAAGGTTTCAATACCCGCAGCTTACCATCATGAGTGATGAAACGATCTTTGATCATGAAAACGCATGTGTTTTATCAGATCTTGCCTTGACAGGCAATGAAGTATACTTTGCCAGCTGCACCAGCAAAACAAAAAACAGAGCAGATGTCAGAAATCTGGTCCGCAATGAAAAGGTCGATCTGCGCAGGTTGTACCGTAACTGCGGTGGAATTACAGGAAGTGGAGAAAACACTGGTACGTTTGGCCTTGTGACATTGAATATTCCAAGGCTGTGCCTGCTCAAGTGGAAGGAAGAAGAACTGTGGGCAGGTCTGGATCGTCTGATGGATATGGCAGCCCGCAGTCTGCATACAAAGAAAACAGTCATCACAAAACTGATGGAAAGCGGGCTGTATCCATATACGGGATATTATCTGAAAACATTGAACAGACATTTTGGAATGATTGGTGTGACTGGATTACAGGAAGCATACAGGCATGTGGATCATCAGTTGTGGCCGACATGTCAGATGTTTGAAACTGCTGCGCTGTCCCACATGCGGGAAAGACTGAAAAGCTATCAGAAAAAGTACGAAACACTGTTTGGAATTGAATGTGTACAGTCATCTTCAGCAAGAATGTATCTTGCGGAAAAAGACAGGAATGCATTTGCAGATCTGCATCTGATGGAAGATCATGGCCTTGTTTCCTACAGCAGCGATATTGAAAGGGGAAGTGATCTTTTTGAAACAATGGATCATGGAGAAAAGATACTTTCCATGTATTCCAGTGGTGGCGTATTCCATCTTGGTTTATCGGAAGAGATGAATGGAAAAGATCTCTGTCTTTTCCTGAAAAAAATCATCTCTGCCTACGATATTCCATATATCGGTCTTTAAGGGAGTGAATCAGCTCCCTTTTAACATGAAAAAACGCATGTCAGGCATGCGTGGCAAGTATGGCGAATAATGGATAATGATCCGATGGCCAGATACCCTGTGGTGTTTCTGTCAGCTTGCGGATCTCTTGTTTGGAAAAGGAACAGTCAAAGAAGATGTGATCAATCGGCATGTGGGAAAAACGGCGGGAACCGATGTTTCCACGCAACGTGGATCCCAAATGCAATGAGGCACAGTCATCATAGCCTGCCTGTCGGATTGTCATGATGGAATCATTTTTCTCATGAGAGTTGAAGTCACCTGTCAGACAGATCGGACTTCTTTCCTTTGCCAGCAGTTCACACAGCTTTTCAGCCTGCTTCTGTCTGATGGAAGCAAAGTTGACATCTAGATGTGTGTTGGCAAAAGTTACAATATCACCAGTGTTTCTATCTTTAAGTGTGACAATGGTCACAATACGAGGAAACTGTGACATGGCATAGCGCGAACCTTCCACTTCTGGTGTATCGGAAAGCCATAATGTCTTTTCTTCCATAAGGTCAAATCTGTCTTTTCTGTAAAGGACAGGGTTGGCTTCGTTGTTCATCAGGCTTTTTCTCTGTTTGCCACAGATATCGTATTCAGCCAGAATCCGGTCCATGTATTTCATCATGGAGGAAGTGACTTCCTGTGCACCGATCACATCCGGATGGTATGTATCGATCAGAGCTTCAATGGAATGGATGCGGTGTGAGAACACCTTTGTACCAAACAGGTGGGTGAAGTCTGCCCACATGTTGACTGTCATGACTCTGTATTCACTCATGCCTGTCATTATACACCGCAAAACTCAGAAACGGATGAGAAAGTATGGATCATAAAAGAATCTTCAGAAAGATCAGTGGCAGTTGAACATAAAAAAGAAGCATGTATGATCATGCTTCCGGAAAGTAAACCTGTAGAAATCATCTGATCAGTCATGCTGTTCCTGATGGAAGTTGCCTTTGATTTCCTTTGTGCGTACACAGTTGATGAAGGCATGAGGATCGATCTTTCTGATCTGAGTGATGACGGAATGCTCTGAATTGGCATTGATGACAGAATAGACCATCTTTCTTTCTTCGTCAGTATAGGCACCTTCACATTTGATGATGGTTGCTCCATGATTTGTCAGTTTATGGATATTTTCTGCAATTTCATGTGGTTTGTCGGAAATGACAAACAGTGATACCTGCTGATAGGCGCGATAGAAGGTGTGCAGGACCTGTGTGGATGTGAACTGAAAGATAATCGAATACAATGCCTTGTCCCAGCCAAAAAGAACGCCGGCAATACCGAGGATGACAATATTCAGTCCCAGTACCAGATTGAATGTATCCATATTGTATTTCTGAGAAAGGAAAATGGAGATGAAGTCTGTTCCTCCTGTGGTTGTATGGAAACTCAGGCACAGGGAAACGACAAAGCCATTGATGATACCACCGAATACCGCGATCAGAAGCAGATCATAAGTGATGGATAAAGGTGGGATCATATCGACAAGGAAACCGCTGAGCAGAATCATAATCAGGGAATACATCGTGAATTTCTTTCCGATATAGCGGAAACCGATGTATACAGGAACTGCATTCCACGCAATATTGACAATCGTATACGGAACATCCAGATTGAAAAAACGTTCGCAGATCGCCTGGGTCAATACAGTCAGACCAGTAGCCCCACCAGGATACAGACCACCTACCTTGACAAACATTCTGATATTCACTGCCATCAGAACGGAAGCAAGAACTGTAATAACAGGGCGTAAAGTGTGACGTATCTTTTTTTCAGTCATATTCAACCTCTTCTTTTATGCATCATCTCATATTCCGGTGTGCCAGGAGCATAAATCGGGCCACCATCGAAGAACTGTCCATCGTAGAGGACCTGGAAAAACAGTACGTTTCCGTTTGGAAGAGAGCGGATCATTTTCTTCGTAAAGGAAATCGGATCGACAGATTCATCACTGATGACATCAAACTGCATTTCAACCGGTGAAAGACGTCTGACGTATGTATAGGAAGGAGACTGCAGTGCCTCCAGTTTTGCTTTGATTTCATCCTGTTTTAAAGGACATGCAACATTGATTAAAGTCATTTATACCTCCGGAGTACGTTCCATTCTAGTACAGATTCCAAAGGGAATAAAGCGTAAAAACAGATTTCCACAAACCGGAAAGCATTTCTTTTGACATATACCCCCAGGGGGTATAATCTATGAGCGTGGAGGGACAGAGATATGCATTGCTGTAAAGAACATACACACAGAAATGAAGAAGAAAAGAAAAAGCTGATCAATCGTCTGAAAAAAGCAGAAGGACAGATCAGGGGTATACAGAAAATGGTGGAAGAAGACGTATACTGTCCGGAAATTCTGATTCAGGTATCTGCACTGACGGGTGCTTTGAATGCTTTTAACAGGGAACTGCTTTCCCGGCATATACAGACATGCGTTCATGATGATATTGTCGCAGGTAACAATGAAAGCATGGATGAGCTGATGGAAGTTCTGCAGAGGCTGATGAAATGAAAGAATATCAGATTACGGGAATGAGCTGTGCCTCCTGTCAGGCACATGTGACAAAAGCTGTGGAACAGGTAGCGGGTGTGACTTCTGTCAATGTATCCCTGCTTTCAAATTCCATGCAGGTAGAAGGAAATGCAGATGAGAAAGCAGTGATAGCGGCCGTGAAGGATGCCGGTTATGGTGCATCTTTGAAAGGAAAGCAGCAGTCTCAGCAGGATCCCTATGAAGACAGGGAAACACCTGAACTTTTGAAAAGACTGAAGTATTCCATCGGATTTCTGACAGTTCTGATGTATTTCAGTATGGGACATATGCTGTCATTGCCTGTACCGTCCTTTCTGGAACACAATCCTGTTGGAAACGGGATCATTCAGATGACGTTGGCGATGATTGTGCTGATGATCAACAGAAAATTCTTTGTTTCAGGTTGGAAGGCACTTCGGCATGGATCATCCAATATGGATACCCTGGTTGCGCTGGGAAGTGGAATCTCATTTGTCTATTCCTTTGTTGTACTGCTGCAGATGAGTGGTATGGAACATGAGGGGGCAATGGCTGCCGTGCACAGTCTCTATTTTGAAACGGCAGCGATGATTCCATCTTTAATTACAGTCGGCAAAACCATGGAATCTTTGAGCAAAGGGAAAACAACCAGTGCATTACGTCAACTGATTTCGCTTGCACCGAAAACAGCAGTTGTACTGCGGGATGGGCAGGAAGTAACAGTTGATGCGGATCAGCTTCAGGTGAATGATCTGTTTGTTGTAAGGGCCGGTGAATCCGTTGCGGCTGATGGGGTGATTGTACAGGGCAGTGCAGGTTTTGACGAATCTTCATTAACAGGGGAATCCGTACCTGTTGATAAACAGGCAGGCGATACTGTGATGGCAACCTCGATTAACACTTCCGGTCATGTTGTTGTAAAGGCACAGAAAGTCGGCAAGGATACCGGATTTTCCAGAATTATTGAACTTGTGGCACAGGCATCTGATTCCAAGGCACCGATCGCAAGGATCGCAGATCGTGTTTCCGGTATCTTCGTACCATCCATTATCCTCATTGCCACTGTTGTCCTGGCTGGATGGCTGGTTGCTGGAGCACCATTGGAAAATGCTCTGACACATGCTGTGACAGTACTTGTTGTAGCATGTCCATGTGCGCTTGGACTGGCAACACCAACTGCCATCATGGTAGGCAATGGTGTTGCTGCAAAGCATGGTATTCTTTTCAAAAATGCGGAAGCTCTGGAAAATGCAGGACGAATGGAAATCTGTGTCATGGATAAAACCGGTACGATTACGCAGGGCGTCATGCATGTTACAGATATTACAGCAGTCAGTCAGAAAAAAGAACTTCTGACATATGCCGTATCACTTGAAAAGAAGTCCTCCCATCCGGTTGGACAGGCGGTTGCTCAGTATGGGCAGGAAAATGGCGTGTCAGTGATGGATGGAACAGATGTGACAGTTGAAAACGGCAGAGGAATTCATGCAAGGATGGATGGACATCTGATTCGAGGGGGAAATCTTTCCTGGATCGGTGAATTGTGCCGGATTGATTCAGATGTGAAAGCGGATATTGAAGAAAAAAGCAGTCAGGGAAAGACGCCGCTTCTGTTTATGAAAGATGATGAACTGCTTGGAGTAATCTATGTTGCGGATGTGATCCGTAAGGATTCAGCAGCAGCGATCGAAAGGCTGAAACGCATGGGAATCGTAACTGTCATGTGTTCAGGGGACCGCAGGGCAACTGCTCAGGCAATCGGAGCTCAGGCAGGTGTGGATCACGTCATAGGGGAGATGCTGCCGGAAGATAAGCAACGGGTCATTCAGGTACTGAGCAGACAGGGTGTAACTGCGATGGTAGGAGATGGCATCAATGATGCCCCATCCCTGGTGAGTGCTCAGATCGGTATTGCGATCGGGGCAGGAACGGATGTTGCGATTGACAGTGCCGATATCGTACTGATGAATTCCAGACTCTCAGATGTTCCTGCACTGGTACATCTGAGCAGAAAGGTTCTGCGCAATATTCATGAAAATCTGTTCTGGGCATTTGCCTATAATGCATTGCTGATTCCGGTTGCATCAGGTATTGTGGCGGGAATCCATATGAATCCGATGTTTGGTGCTGCAGCAATGTCATTGTCTAGCTTTACCGTATGCATGAATGCACTGCGGCTGAACAGATGCAGACTGCATGATGAAAAACACGACATGATCAGAAAACAGAAATCAGTTGATTTTACAGATATCAGGAGGAAACAGATAATGAAGAAAACTGTAAAGATTGAAGGTATGATGTGTGGACATTGTGAAATGTCCGTACGCAAGGCACTGGAAGCCATTGACGGTATTGAACAGGCAACTGTATCTCATGAAACAGGTACGGCAGAATGTACAATGTCCAAGGATGTGGATGCAGATATCATCCGCAAGGCAATTGAAGACAAAGATTTCACATTTGTTTCAATTGACTGAAGTCAGGAGGGGAATCCCCTCTTTTCATTTTGAAAGATGGGTCTATAATAATGTGGTTTTATGAAAAGAGGTGTTGTATGAAAGGAAGCATGACAAATGGAAAGCCGTTTGGACTGATCCTCAGGTTTTCCATTCCACTACTGCTGGGAAATCTGTTTCAGCAGACCTATAACATGGTAGATGCGGCAATCGTCGGACAGACGCTTGGCGCGGATGCACTGGCGGCGGTCGGCTCTTCCAGCTCGGTACAGTTTTTTGTGCTTGGGTTTGTGATGGGGATGTGTGTCGGTTTTTCTGTTCCGGTTTCCCAAAGATTTGGAGCAGAAGATTATTCCGGCATGCGCAGATTCATTTTTTCAGGTTCCATATGGGCAGCTGTACTTGGTGGAACACTGACACTTGTCACTTCATTATTGTGTGGAACCATTCTGCATGGACTGCAGGTGCCTGAAGACATCTTTTCCATGTCCTATTCCTATCTGCTGATCATCTTTCTTGGTATACCGTTTACGGTTCTTTATAACTATCTGTCCGGGATTCTGCGTGCCATTGGAGATTCAAAAACGCCATTCCTGTTTCTGGCAATGTCAGCGATCATCAATATCTTTCTTGATTTTTTCTGCATCATGGTATTGCATATGGGAACTGCAGGGGCAGCACTGGCAACCATTGTATCTCAGGCAATCAGTGGTATCTGCTGCCTGATTCTGATCATCCGAAAATTTGAAATACTTCATATCCGCAAAGAAGATCGCATCTTTTCGTGGGAACTTTCGCAAAGATTACTTGTCATGGGAGTTCCGATGGGGCTTCAGTTTTCCATTACTGCCATCGGTTCCATGGTTATGCAGAGTGCCAATAACGCACTTGGAACACTGTATGTATCTGCCTTTACGGCAGGTATGAAAATCAAACAGTTCATGATGTGTCCGTTTGATGCCTTTGCTACGGCGGTATCCACCTTTGCTTCACAGAATTATGGTGCAGGAAAGATGGACCGCGTCAGACAGGGAATCAGACAGGGAACAGCCATGGCTGTCGGTTATGGTGTGATTGCGGGTGTGATCATGATTCTGTTTGGCAGGACCATGTGCATGCTGTTTGTGGATGGTGGTAATACACAGGTATTGGATGCCGCCTATCTGTATGTATGCCGTATGGGTCTGTTCTGGTGGTCACTTGGATTTCTTAACACGGAACGTCTTTCCATACAGGGACTTGGATTTGCTGGAAAAGCAGTGTTTGCCGGTGTCATCGAAATGATCTGCCGCATTGTTGTGTCTTTTGTGTTTGTGCCGATGTTCGGATATAACGCAATCACGTTTGCTGATCAGGTGGCATGGATCGGTGGCTGTCTGTATGTTGTTCCGATGTGTATTATGATTGTACGCAGACTGACAAAACAGATGGAAATTGAAAATGCATTATTAAAGTGAGTCAGGGCAACCTGACTTTTTGCATACAAAAAATGCAGGAATCATTCCTGCATCAGAAATCACATGTATCCGGATCAATGTTATCCGGTCCGTAGTTTTTCATATTATCCAGAAACAGCATATCTTCTCTGGAAAGTGAGAAGTTCAGGGAATTGAATACATCGGAAAGCTCATTGATATCATTTCCCTGGCACAGTGGCAGTATGTTCTTTTCCAGAAGGTAGCGCGCACAGATCTGGCGTGGGGTAACGTGGTATTTATCAGCGAAGATCTGCAGTTCCTTGCAGGAAAGAATCGCATCATGGTTTGGTGGGAGAAATCCGATTGTCTGGATTTTATGCTCATTGGCACAGTCAACGTTATCCTTGAATGGGAAACCAGGATAAACACGTGCCTGGTTGGCCATCGGGGAGATTTCGGAATGCTCCAGAGTGAATTCGATGTGTCTAGCTTCGAAGTTGGCGACACCGATGGCATGAACCTTACCGTTTTTGTACATTGTCTCCAATGCTTTCCATGTATCAGCCAGCGTCTGTTCATAATTGTCACGGTAACGGACAGGGTTTGGCCAGTTGATCAGATACAGATCGATATAGTCTGTGCCAAGTCGCTTCAGTGTATTTTCAAAAGCACGCAGAGTCTGATGATAGCCATGGCTGTTATTGTCCAGCTTGGCTGTCAGAAACAGTTCATACCTCTTCAGCCCGCAGTCCTTGAATGCTCTGCCTGCCGTTTTTTCCGCTTCTCCATCACATGCGATGTCAAAATGACGGAAGCCGGCATGGATGGCGGTCAGGATATATTCGTAGTTCTTCTTTCCATGATCTTTATCTGCGCGGTATCCGAATACCGGAATGGTTACGCCATTATGTAATTCTGTTGTAAGTGAGTTGATTGATGATGACATTTTATTCCTCCGGAAACATTATACATATTCCGTGTGAACACACAATGAAAAGGTACAGGAAAACATACAAATCATAAAAATTGTGACAATAATTATTTACTGTACATGATCGTGTACAGTAATAATTCAGAGATGAAGTATCATACAGTCATGGCAAGACAGCCGGAAAGCGAGGTAAAAAAGAATGAATACCGATCAGAAAACGGAAAAGACAGGAATGGAAGTTTCAATCTGCCCTGAGGAGTTGAGCGATATGGAACTTTACATCCGATTAAGAGACAGCTTTGACAGCCTTGTAATTCCCGACTGTCACTGACCGTACAGAAAAATCATGCTTTCCCCTTGCGGCATGATTTTTTTATTGGCATACTTTCTGTAAAGAGGTAATGGGTATGGTGACAGTGAAGAAGGGAATATACAGACATTTTAAAGGAAATCTGTATGAAGTCATCGGCATGGCAAAACACAGTGAAACTTTAGAGGAAATGGTTGTATACAGAGCATTGTATGGAGAGGGTGGTTTGTGGGTAAGACCTGCATCCATGTGGAATGAAACAGTAGAACGCGATGGTGTGGTATATCTGAGATTTACATGGATCAAGGACAGCGAATAAACACCAGAAGATACCTGTATAATTATGTGAAATAATGTGATGGAAAATGTGCGCGTTTCATTGAAATTCAGTTACGATTGTTGGTATACTGAATACATCTGATAAATCAGTTACGTCTGACTGTGATAATGGACAGGGAAGAGGTGCCTTTATGGAATGTGCAATTACACCCGAAAGAAAACGGTATCTGGATGAGCTTTTTGATGCTATGCAGATAGCTGCAGAAGGTTATTATGTGTATGTCTGCGATCTTGCATATGATTATTCCAGATGGTCTTTGGAAGCCATTGCGCATTTTGATCTGCCTGGAGAATACATGGTCGGATGCAAGGATCTCTGGGGTAATCTGATTTTCCCTGGAGATCAGGATGTGTATCTGAAAAGCATTGATGATATTTTTGCGGGCGTGGCAAAGCATCATGACATGCAGTATCGTGTCAGAAACAGAGATGGGCAGTATGTTGTGTGTACATGCAGGGGAACGGTAATTCATGACGAAAGCGGTAATCCTGTTTATTTTGTCGGTACGATTCAGAATAACGGTATTAACATCAGTATGGATTCTTTGACGGGATTACAGAATCTGTATGGTCTGTTTTCTCATCTGGATGGCCTTTATCAGAAACGGACAAAGGCGAATATTATGATGATCGGTATCCGTCATTTCTCTACAGTCAATGAGATGTGGGGTTATGATTTTGGGAATATGGTCATTCATAAGGTGGTACAGGAGCTGAAACAGATCTTTGTGAATGATGGTATTCTGTTTCGTGGAGATGGTGTCCGATTCATACTGCTGAGCAGATCTTTGAGTATGGAACAGCTGTGTTTGAAATATGAAGAGGTATGCAGACGTATCAGTGCTGAACTGGAAATGGATGGTTATCATCCTGATCTGGATATCTCTGGCAGTGCACTTGAAATCAGTACTTTTGATGTAAAGCCTCAGGCAATGTATTCCTGTCTGAATTATGCATATACCATTTCCTGTGAACAGGGCAATGGGCAGCTGCAGATCTTCCGCAATGAAGTTGATCAGAACAGAACTGATCTGATGACCCTCATCAATGTGATCAGAAGAAGCATTGAACATGACTGTGAAGGTTTTGTCCTGTATTATCAGCCAATTATGAATGCGGAAACAGGTACGGTGAGTGGTTGTGAAGCACTGTTGCGCTGGTACAATCCTGAATATGGTCTTGTTCCTCCTAATCGTTTTATACCTGTGATTGAAAATGATCCATCGTTTTTCCGACTTGGTGAGTGGATTCTGCGCAAGGCAATGGAAGATGCAAAACCATTCCTGAAAAACCATCCGGATTTTGAATTGAACGTCAATATTTCCTATAATCAGCTGAAACGTGCCTCTTTTGTGGAAACGGTCAGACGTAATCTGGAAATAACAGGTTATCCGGCAAAGAATCTTTGTCTGGAGATCACGGAACGGTGTCGTCTGCTGGATATCAGACGTCTATCGCTGATCGGTACACAACTGCAGGAAATGGGAGTACATTTCGCAATTGATGATTTTGGTACAGGTTATTCCTCGGTAGGCATTCTCAAACAGCTGAAATGTGATGTAGTAAAAATTGATAAGATGTTTGTGGATCATATTGCATGCAGGGATGAAGATGCAAGGCTGCTCAAGGCATTGAATGAAGTGGCAATGATTCATGGGTCTACGGTCTGTGCGGAAGGGGTTGAGACACAGGAACAGTGTGAAATCATCCGTAAGTGTGGAATCCACACGGTCCAGGGATACTACTTCTCAAAACCTGTACCGTTAGAAACATTTCAGGAAAAATACGTAACAGAGAAATAATGGCTGCTAAAGGCTTTGTGCAATGTACAGAGCCTTTGTGATCGTTGTGGGGTGATTTTCTGTACAGTGGAATTTACATTTTCAATTCAGAAGAGAAAAAATAATTTAAAAAAGTGTTGCATTCCTTATACATGTATCATATAATAATCGAGCACAAAGGAAATGACTTCTTAGCTCAGTTGGTAGAGCAACTGACTCTTAATCAGTGGGTCGAGGGTTCGAGTCCCTCAGAGGTCACCATCGAAAAAAACTGTCAGGAATGGCAGTTTTTTTGTGCTTTATGGCGGGAGAATATCGCTTTTTATGTGAAATCGTGGTTAAATAGGATCATATATATGATATTGATATGGAAATAAAAGGTGTGCGCATATGACAATCGAAGAATGTTATGAAAAAATCGGTGGGAATTTTGCTGAAGCAAAGGAAAGACTGATCAATGAGAAGATGATTAACCGTTTTGTCGGGATGTTTTTGAAAGACCAGAGTTTTGCAGAACTGAAAACAGCAATGGAAGCGGGTGATCGTGAAGCGGCTTTCAGAGGTGCACATACATTAAAAGGTGTATGTGGGAACCTGAGCTTTACGGCACTGTTTGAAAAAGCAAGTGAACTGACAGAATCACTTCGGAACAATGATTCTGAGATTTCTGAAGAAGCTCGTGTTTTATTTGTAAATGTAGAACAGGCTTACCGGAATACAGTTGAAACCATTCAGGCTTATATCGGCTGATTCAGATGCTCCGCAATCATGGAGCATCTTTCTTTATATTACAATGGAAAAAGAAATGCGATGTTGATAGGCAAAGCATAACTTCCAGTACTGTCAAGACTGTACTTTTATAAAATATTCCTTATACTGAAAATCAGCCGGGGGAAACATGATTTTTCCTACATTGTGATATAAGGGAGTTCTGATTTGCAGTTTCTGTTGTGAAAGCTCGGTACGGCTGAGAATCCTGATGAGGCTCAAAGAACACCCACCTCTACAGAAGAGGGAAATATATCAACCTTCGGCTCATTGGACTGATTACCCTGTATGACTGTCATACAGGGTTTTATAATACAAAAGAAAAACTCTGCATCTGCAGAGCCTGAAGTGCCGACTACCGGATTCGAACCAGCGACCTACTCATTACGAATGAGTTGCTCTACCAGCTGAGCTAAGTCGGCATTACCCCGATATTATACTCAAATTGAAGCAGGACTTCAATCAGAAATAAAACTGACGATCGGGATTCCACCTTCCTGGGGATTGTTGTTGGTCAGCTGTAATGGATGGTCGTCACCATCATTGATCTGTGCCAGTACGGTCCATTCACCTGCGTTCAGCTGTTTACGTGGGATGTTTCCCTGCAGGATGATGAGATCCTTGTTTTCAGTCTGAACAGTTTTGCTTTTCATCATGATGGTGTTGTTTCCATCGGTAATAACCCACTCTCCATATACTGAATCATCAACATGATTTATGGATACCTCAATGGAAAACATCAGTGTGTCCTTTGCCCAGTTATATGCTGCATCCGTAGCGATGATGCCTGCCTGTGCCTGTTGTGAGGTTACATGTAATGGTATGGCGATAATATCATGGATGCGGTTGCGGACGCTTTGTGCATACAGGAATGCACAGGCAAAAGCAATGGAAAGGGACATCCAGAAAACAGTTTTGAAATGTAATTTCTTCATATGGACTATCTTACAACAAAAAAAGAAGAGTTGGAACGATCTTATTTTGATATACTGTAGAGGGATAAATCTTATGGAATGTCGGAAGGAACTTGTTGAACAGTATCGTAAATGGATTCTGCATCATACAAACAGCAGATACCGTATTTCAGAAAACTGCAATGGCACTATTGAACTGCAGACGGAAAACTATATCGCATCCATATATTTTTATGAAGAGGAAATCATTGAACTGAGAATTGAATCTATCCGTGAAGGAAGTACGGAATTCTTTCTGCATTTTCAGATGACGGAAATTGATCATGCCAGAACGCTCTTTGAAGAACTTGAGAAGACACTTCTGACACTCGATGAAGCGCATCCGCTTAAAATACTTTTATGTTGTACAAGCGGCTTGACGACCTCCTATTTTGCAAATGAGCTGAACAAGGCGGCAGAAGCATTGAACTTCAAGATGAATTTCAGAGCACTGCCAATCCGTGAAGTGTATGAAAAGGGATTCGGATATGATGCGGTATTACTGGCACCACAGGTATCTTATGAAAGAGAACATCTGCAGAGTGCTTTGAAGGGTGCATCTGTCATGAATATTCCACCACATATCTTTGCACGTTATGAATGTGGGGATCTGATTGATCTTGTTCGAAATGAACTCAGAGAAGAAAAAAATCAGAGAACATTGAACAGTGAACGTGTCCTTCGCTTTTTTGAAACAAAGGAAAAGATTTTATGCGTTGCGGTGATCAATTCCAAATCAACAATTCATATTGAATACCGTTATTATGATCGTGGCGAAGCAAAGATATCTGGTGGTATTGAACAGGACTGCCTGGATTTCAGAGATCTGGAATCTGTGATTGAGACAGTGCTGAAGGATTATCCGGAGATTGATACAATCGGCCTTTCTGTTCCAGGTATGGTGGATGATGGCTCTGTTACACTTCCGTCTATGGATGCGTATGGAGAAAACATCGTTACCTATCTGAAAAGAAAATTCAATAAACGTGTTCTGGCATTCAATGATGTCAATATGATCAGTACCGGTGTCTACTGGCTGGAAGACCGGTATCGTTCCATCATTACATACTTCCTGCCACGCCATGGTGTTACAGGTGGAGCAGGTATTGTCGTCAATGGTCATCTTGTCAAAGGGGAACATAATCTGGCAGGAGAGGCTACATATATCAACAATCTTGTTTCCTATTCAAAGCCGATGCGCCAGCTGATCGAAACACAGGAAGGGTTATGCGAACTGCTTGCCAAAACACTTGTGCCGATGATCGCAACGATTGGTCCACAGGCAGTATATATTGCCAGTGACGATCTTGAAAACATCTGTGATGTCAGAAAAGAAATGGAAAAATATCTTCCATCTTCCTATATACCGGATCTGATCAAACTGCAGAGTAAGGAAAACTATATGATGGTCGGTCTGTTTTTAAGATGTATCTGGGCAATTGACGATGAAAACTTCAGGAAGAATGGAATTGCGAATACTTTTGTAATACCGGAGAATAACTTCAAATGAAAAATAAGATAAATGTCATGCTTGATGATCAGTATGTTGTGATTGTTCAGGCAGAAAGAAAATACCGGATTGACCGGAATCAGTGGTGTGTGGAAAAGGATGGCGTATGCTGTCCTTTTACAAGGGCGGAAAAGATCAGTGTGTCACAACACGATACAACTGTGGAACACACTCTTTCAATAACGTACGAAAAGATCATGGCTGGATTAAGCCTGCGGGTGGATATCAGAGCGGATCTGATCCGTAACAGGGTTATTTTTACACTGACACCACTTCAGGATGAAGCTGTATTTGATGTCATCCGTTTCCCAGGCAGTGTTGCTCATGATAGAGGAAAGCTTGTGATTCCAATGCAGCAAGGGGTATTACTGGATACGGAAGATCCGTGTGAATTCAGTCCGCATTTTGGTGGGTATTTTGCCTGTGCAGATGCTTATGTCAATGCGCTTGGATATTATGGGGAAACACAATCGTATCTTTGGATCGTGGACAGTTACTTTGATGCATGTTATCAAATCAGAAAGGAAGAGCGGCAGCAGATCCATATCGGGACACTCTCTTCTCTTGCACATCTGCGTTATCCACGTACTTATACACTGCTGCTTTCAGATGGAACCATGGATTATAACCTCATGGCAAAGCATGTCAGGAAATGGTATGAGGAAACACAGACAGTTGTTCCACTAAAAGAAAAGATGGAACGGAAACCTGTGTTGAAACAGCTTGTCGGCAGTTGTGTCTATCATACAGGTATTCATTCTGATATTTCACCTGACTCCCGTTATTATCACATCGATGGGAAGAATGAGGCAATTGTTCCGATTGATGAGATCGGAAAGAATCTCAGGCAGTTTCATGCAGAAGGGGTTGGAAGAATTCATCTGCATCTGGATGGATGTGGAATTGCCTATGACAGAAAACATCCACGCTTTGATCCGATTGATGAAAGAACCGGTGGTTATCCTGCCCTTATAAAACTCATCAATGAGATGCATGAAGATGGAGATCTGCTGACATTACATGATAACTATCATGATCTGTACTTTGATTCCCCTGACTTTGATGATTCCTTAAGGATTTATGACCGGAATGGTAATCCATACTATATGGCAGTATGGGCTGGAGGAAAACAGAGTTATCTGAGTGCAAGACTGGCACCGGTATTTTTTGAAAGAAACCTGAATGTATTAAAGGGCCATGGCGTAGTCAGTGATGGTGTGTACTGTGATGTATTTACATGTAATCCACAGGATGAAAACTTCAATCCATGTGATCTGCAGGATCGGACACAATGTGCACATTACAGAAACATGACATTTGATGTCTTCAATCACACAGGTGGTATTACTTCCAGTGAAGAAATCAATGGATTTGCGATCAATCATGTGGATACATGCCATTATGCTCCATATCCGTTTATGATGAAGGAAGATGGAAAACAGGCAGGGCTTCCGATTCCGTTTTTCAATCTTGTCTTTCATGACTGTGTAGTGATTCCATGGATGAGTGATGTGGTAAATGGGGTCAACTATGGGCTGTATGCATTGTTGAATGGTGGCATTGCATATCTGAAAAGGGATGGTGCCTATGTCAATACAGATGGCAGCTTTTCACAGGATTACGTGGATGAAAACAGAATCGAACTTGTCAATGCAGTAAGTGCACTGCATGAAAAAATAGCCTGTGCAAAGATGGTACAGCACAGATTCATTGATGATGATCCAATGCATCAGGAAACAGTGTTTGACCATGGGATTCGTGTAGAGATCAACCTGCATGACAATACATATCAGATTCATGAATAAGGTTTTTCCATGAAATGGAAATTCCTTTTTTTATCGTGTTGTCAAAGTGCATAATACAGGCAACAACAGGAGGAAACAGAAAATGAAGAAAGCAGTTGTATTACTCGCAGAAGGATTTGAAGAAGGAGAAAGCCTGGAAACGGTTGATATCCTGAGAAGATGTGGTGTCGGATGTGATTCCGTATCCATCGGTGAACAGATTGTAACTGGATGCAATGGGATCAAGGCTGTTGCGGATTATGTCATGGATGAAGTCAATCTAAATGACTATGATATGGTAATTCTTCCAGGTGGTATGCCTGGTGCGGCAAATCTGGCAGATGATACACGTGTTATTGAAACAGTACAGACATTCATGGAGGAAGGAAAGTATGTCGCAGCGATCTGTGCAGCGCCAATGGTTCTCAAGCAGGCTGGTGTCAGCGCAGGCAGAACGCTGACTTCCTATCCTGCAGACAAGTACAGAAACATGTTTACAGACAGCACATACGTGGATGATCAGATTGTAGTTACAGATGGCAATCTTATTACTTCCCGTGGGCCTGCAACTGTATTCCTATTTGCCTATGCATTAGCAGAAATGCTTGGTGGTAATGTTGAAACAGTCAAGGAAAGAATGCTTTATAACAGACTGACGGACAGCTGGAAAAACTGAGTGGAGGATGGAACCTTTCCTGTATTACAATAATGGCAGGAAAGGTTTTATTCGTTATGAAATATCAGAAACTTCCGGTCGTACTGGCTGGTGTATTGTATGGCTGTGCTCCGGATTCAACGGATGCACAGATTACCAGATATCTGATGGAACATATGGAGGATGCAGATATTTCCATATCCCAGGTTGCGCAGGATTGCCATGTGGGAATGGCAACTGTATCCAGGTATGTACGCAATATCGGATTTGAGAGTTTTTCAGCATTACGGGAATGCATGAAAAAGGAAGAGGAAACGTTTGAAACGGTGGATGAAAACAATACGGCGCAGACAATTGCACAATATCATCATGATGCGCTGTCTGTATGTCTGCAGTCGATTGATCTTAAGCAGGTGGAACAGCTGTGCACACAGATTGAACGTGCAGAACATGTATTTCTGGCAGGTCTTTTGAAAGGTGAGGCTGCAGCAATGTGTCTTTGTGCAGATCTGTGCTCTCTTGGTAAACTGTGTCATACAACCGTATCTTTATCCAACCAGATGAAACAGATCATGGAAAGTACAAAAGATGATCTGATCATCGTGTTTTCAGCAACGATGAGCTACTTTGAATATTCGGATATCCGCAGAATCAGGCATCTGCTGGAAAACAGAAATATATGGATGATTGGAAATGGTTTAAAACCTGATTTTGTAAGACATGCGATTACGTATGAATCCGGAAATGTTCCTTTATCCCATCCGGTACAGCTTGTAGCTGCGGCAGAGCTGATAGCGCAGAAATATGCGGAAAAAATAAATTTATCAAAAAAGTGTTGACACATATAATCACAGATGGTATATTATCCGAGCTGTTGAAAAACAACTCGGATTTCTTTCAAAGAAATTCGATGAATATACAACAACAAATCGATGGGAAACCATCGAGTGTAATACAGCAAAAACAGGTCCATTGACCTGAGAAATATAACACCAACCAGGTCATATGACCTGTGAAATATACAGTATTCCAGGACATGCAGTCCTGTTTTTTTGTGCATTGATAGAGTGATAATTTCTGCATCATTCATGGATGTCAAAATGTTTTGACATCCTGTTTTCTTTAAAATCATACAAGTTTGATATTCTGTAATAATCCACATACCATATAACATACAAGCACTTCCATATGCAGATTCATTCTCGCATACAGAGGTGCTTTTAACTACCACGTCTCAATTTGAAGAATACGGAGCATAGTACAAATGAACTACCCCACCTGATACGTAGTTCAGATAGGGTATCCTTGTGATGTACTCTTTTGTACTACCACAGGGATTTTGATTTATGCAGGCATATACATGTGATTCATGTACTGTTTCCACAATGGTCGGTTCACTCGACCTCTACTGTTTTTACACAGTTACTTACTGTTCAGATCTGCAAATCTGATGATTTCCGGATTCAACAGTCTGGATAACTGAATACTTGAAGTGTCATATCCTGCTTTCCTCAGAATATTGGCTGCACCATTCAGATCCGCATTGATAAGAGTTCCATCAGATGACCTGTATAAGCCACGCTTTATTCTCTTACCGGAGAAGCTGTACTTCTTATTACTGCCGCTGACATGTACAGGTATCTCATCATGATCCAGAAAACTCGCTTTGCTTGTGTATGACTCTTCTGTTCTTGTGACAGTGATACCATACTCACATGCTTTCAGCTCAATCATACTTTTCAGCATATCAAAAGGAATACTGACAAAGCTCTGGTTATTCT
>CAMCSA010000022.1 GCA_945877405.1 uncultured Erysipelotrichaceae bacterium
TCGGCTGGCTTTAAACATGTTTATGGTAGGCTCGACCATATGTTATTGGGATCGGAAAAACCGCTAACCATATATAGTTTTAAAGCGTCTTTATCATTTACAGAATCGCAAGCAGATCATCTCTTGTTAAGGAGCTGGAGGAAATACCATCTCCTGAAAGGATTCCTTCGGCAAGGTCCTTCTTCTGATTCTGCATTTCGATGATTCTTTCTTCAATCGTATCTTTCATGATCAGACGATATACGGATACGACGTTTGTCTGTCCGATTCTGTGTGCTCTGTCTGTTGCCTGGTTTTCGACTGCTGTATTCCACCATGGATCGTAATGGATGACAACATCAGCAGCCGTCAGATTCAATCCTGTGCCTCCTGCTTTTAAGGAGATGCAAAAGACAGGGATATCATCATCCTGGAAGGAACGGACCATCTGTGCACGCTGTTTCTGCGGTGTAGAGCCGGTCAGAAGGTGATAACGGATACCTTTTTCTTCCATCAGGGAAGTCAGTTCATCCAGCATCGTTGTAAACTGAGAGAACAGCAGAATCTTATGTCCTGCATCCACGGCTTCCTGGATCATATCCAGACACATGTCTTTTTTATTGGAGTTGCCTTTGTATTTGTCATACAGAAGGGAAGGCTCACAACATAACTGACGGAGTTTTGTCAGTTCCGCAAGGACAACCATCTTGTTTTCCTTGAACTGTTCATCTGTCTGTTTTGAAAGAGAATTCTTTAGCGATGCAACTCTGGAATCATACAGTTTCTTCTGTTCGCCTTCCAGTTTTGCATAATATACCTGTTCGAGCTTGTCAGGCAGATCTTTGAGCACATCCTTTTTGAGTCTGCGCAATATGAATGGAGAAATCATGGATGTCAGATCCCTTTGGACAAGGTCATCCTGATCTTTTGTGATCGGGTTTTCATACATCTTGCGGAAATGATTGTAGGAGGAGAAGAAACCAGGCAGGATGTAATCGAAGATGGACCACAACTCAGAGAGTCTGTTTTCAATCGGTGTGCCCGTCAAAGCAATACGGAAGGAAGCAAGAATGGATTTGACAGAGCGTGATGCACTGGTACCTGCATTTTTGATATACTGGGCTTCGTCAATGATTTCAATGTCAAAGCGCAGGTTTTCATAATGCTGGATATCACGTTTGAGCATGTCATAGGATGTGATCAGGATTTCATCTTCTTGGGATTCTTTAATCAGTGATTCTCTTTCCTTTGCAGTGCCGGAGATAATGCGTGTTTTCAGCATCGGCATGAACTTGTGGATTTCACTGTCCCAGTTATAGACAAGGGATGCAGGACACACAACAAGGCATCTGCCATTACGCAACGATGAGCCCATCAGAGTAATGACCTGTAACGTCTTGCCAAGTCCCATCTCATCTGCCAGCAGTCCGCCAAAACTGTTATCCTTAAGTGCAGACAGCCAACGGAAGCCATCTTCCTGATATGGACGCAGTTTTACAGTCAGTCCCTCTGGCAGATCATATTCCTTTTCGGATATGCTGTTGATTTTGCGAAGGAGTGCCTCAAAGGAGTTGTCCTTCGCCATCTCCATGGATACCTTTTCACTCAGCTGATTGAGATACATGGCACGGTAGAATGGAAGTTCAGCCTTGCCTTCTACAAGATCCTTTGCGGATATGTTCATATTTTCACTCATTTCGTACAGATCTTCAAAAGAGTCATCCGTTTGAATGATCGTGCCGTTTCTGAGTTTATAGAACTTTTTCTTCGGTGTGTATTTATTCAGAATTTCAATGATTTCATCATTGGACAGGTCTGTGGAAAACAACTGCAGTTGCAATAAATCCACACCTGTAGAAACACCAAGAGATATGCCTTTTGTCTGACGGACCTTGAGTCTTTTCAATCGGTCCGAGATGAAGACTTCGGCTCTTTCCTGCAGAAATGGAATGCCGTCTTTCATGAAGTTGTATATTTTATCTTCATTGAAGATGACCGGTTTTCCAAAGATGTGATCTGTTCCATCAAACCATGGCATGATGGAATCCATCATCTTCTTTTCAAAGCGGATATCACGGGATGCTCTGTTTTCTTCATATCCATGTTCCAGATGATACCGGTTGTCCGGGTATACAGCATCGATTCGAGCATCAATGATATCCTTTTCTTCCATATCCAGATAGATTTCAAAATAAGGACGGGCAGGAATGTACTGAGCAGGATCATAGCCGTCATTTGTCACATTGCAGTTTTCGCTTACGGCAGGCCATGCATTTGTTGTGAAGGCTGGAAGATCCTTATCCGCAATAAAGACGGGACGACCGGAAGAGGCTGAGCAGAAATCAAGAATCCTTTTCATGGAAGAGGATTTCTTCAGTTTCTGTACAGAATAATCACTGATCAGATACAGATATTCCTGGCCTTCCATATATGGTGTGGCTTCGGAAGAAAACAGAATACCATCAGAACTTTTCCGGATGGAAACACGAGGTGGAATGCACTCATCACTGATCTGAGAAAGCGGTCCATCCAAAGACATATATGTGGAGTATGGTTTCAGGGCTTCAAAGAACCGGTCCAGATAGATTCCTTTGAGTGTCAGATATCGTTTCAGAGAATCATTGTCATCATAGTACCATGTGGAAAGATAGCTGCGGATGGATGGACGGAATGAGTCGATATCTTCGCATAGGCTCATCAGAAAATCAATCATCGGCTGGCACTGTTTTGCAAAAGCGGATCGGGAATGTACAAAGTCCAGTGCCTTACCATAACGGAATGATGTGTTATGGACGATGCGATCACACAGTTCCTGAATGTTTTTGATGACATAGGATGTTTTCGGAGGCTCACAGATTCTGAATTCCACCTGCATGGAATGATCTTTGTCTCCATAGCCAAGATATACAGGAATCAGGAAAACTTTTCCATTCCCTTCATCCATCTGCTGTGATACATCTTCCATATCGCAAAGAAACTGAAATGCCTGTGGATCGGACTGGTGTTCGATTTCCAGACTGACAGGGTCATAACCATCTTCATCAATGTGGCAGTATGCATGCAGAAGCGCAGCAATATGCTTACAGGAACTCATGTTTGACTCGTAATACGGGCAGTTGCAGTTTTCATCGAGAATCCACTGTTCATCTTTAGAAAGGACAACCTGGCAGTCATAGTCAATTAAAAAATCACTCTGACTTTCCACTTCAGCTGAAATTCTTGTATAACTCTGTTCCTTCTGGACAGATAAGCCGAATACATGACCTGCTTCAAACAGTCTTTTTCCCCTGGAAGACATCGTTTTTGAGGTCAGTTTGTCAATCATTTCTGGTTTTATCATAAACACCCCTGTTCGTTATCAAACGCTATTTTACCATGAATCAATGTTTTCTTTCCGGATTTGATGAAATATGTGTATAATCTTTTGGATGAATGAACAGTTGCAGAAGATACATGATCAGGCAAGGCAGAAAGATGTGCCGATCATGCTGGATGGCGGTATGGAATTCCTGCTTGCCTATATCAGAGAACATGAAAACATCAGGGATATTCTTGAAATTGGAACGGCAGTAGGATATTCCAGTATCCGTATGGCATTATTGCGATGGGATATGCAGATTGATACATTGGAAATCAACCCTGACATGGCAAGACAGGCAGTTGAGAATATAGCGCGTCATGGCCTTTCTGACAGAATTCATGTACACCTGATGGATGGTGCACAGTTTGAGACAGACAGGATCTATGATCTTGTTTTCGTGGATGCGGCCAAGTCGCAATACCGCAGATACATGGAGCATTTTCTGCCTAATACAATGAAAGGAAGTGTATTCATCTTCGATAATCTGGCATTTCATGGCATTGTGGATAATGAAGCATTGAGCACAAACCGCAGTACGATTCAGATGATGCACAAGATCAGAAAATTCCGGGAGCATCTTCTTGAAGATGAAAGATTTGATACCATCTATTATCCTGATATCGGTGATGGCATCGCCGTAGCAAAGGTAAAGTGAAAGGCTGACATGGAGTAAGACATGCCAGCCTGTTTTATTAAAGTGTATGGAACACCGGTTTCATATGATCAAATGTTGTAATTTCCGTAAAGCCGATTTCATCTTTGAGGATGGCATAGGCATCTTTGATATGATCAGCCAAATACTTTGTGCTGTGGGCATCAGAACCGACTGTAATGATTTTGCCACCAAGGTCTTTGTACAGCTTCAGTATCTTTCTGGATGGTTGTGTATCGGATAAACCATAATGCCAGGAAGATGTGTTGACCTCAATTCCTTTTCCATCGGTAATGGCCTGTTTCAGGATTTCCGCAATGATATCCTGTACTTTTTCAAACGGATAGATACCGGCTTTATCATAACGGACAAGCAGATCCAGATGAGCCAGTACGGAGTAGTTTTGAAACAGCTTCATGGTCTTCAGGATTTCTCTGTAATACAGTTCATTGTATTCCTGTTGTGTTTTGCCTTCCTGAAACTGCTGGTTCCAGAATTCCTGGTTGTTGACCTGATGCATGGAAAAAAGAACAAAGTCAAGTTCATTCCGGTACTGCGCAAACAGCTTTTCATACTGTTCCACAGTAATGGATTGGATACCGAATTCAAGGCCAGAGCGAATGGAAATCCTTGAGCCATAGGTTGCCCGCATCCGTAAAAGCTTTGCGAAATATTCCGGATAGTTGACATTGGCTAATGGGGCTTTGTCTTCTGCAGATGAGGACATTCCATCTCCACCACGCCAATGGATTCCACTTGGGTCATCCCAGTCTTTTTTGATGCCATAGTCAACATGATCTGTAAAGCATATTTCATCCAGTCCGAGTTCAATGGCTCTTGCGATCTGGGTTTCCATGGATTCTCTGGAATCATCAGAGAATTCACTGTGCAAATGATAATCTGCGTACATATGTTACCTCCACTTTGTTATCGTAATATGATTATATCGTTCTGTATCACGGAATGATATGCACAATTCCGTCATATTAAAAAAAGGTGTTTCATGGCAATCAGCAGATGTGATGTACATGCGGATCCATCCAGGATGGAAATACCACAGCATGGCAGTCTTCTGCTTGTCTTTTATGAAGATGACATGGAACCCATGGATGTTCCAATGCACTGGCATGAGAAAATGGAATATCGGAAAACAGAGCAGAAAAAAACAGTGTGTTTCCACACTGCTTCAGAAATGGCCTCCGCCAGAATGCATGCCGCCAGAGGAAGAAAAACCTCCTCCACCTCCACCATGGTCATCTTCATGGTGGATTTTTGTGCGGGATTGCGTACTGTACAGATACATGTCGGTGTGACGTGTCAGGCGTAACTGACCATAGGATGGGATGTATTCCGCCGCATCCGTTGCGGTATGCTTTGTTCTGTGTTTTGAGGCATTGACTGCCACAACAATACACGCCACAACAAATGGAATGATGACAGCCAGAATTAATGCAAAGCCGGACACGGATCTGCCGGTTTTCGGGTCATAGTACACGGCTCCATCGGTCTGGTTACTCCATGGATAATCGTGCTGGCTGTAATAGGCAAGATGCTCCTGCGTTTTATCCAGGAATGTATCAATTGCTTCGTAATAGTCGTGATCAAACAGGCCATCTTCTGCGTCGTCCTGGATATCCTCAAGCCCGTCAATGGTAAAGTATGACTGGTTGGACAGGGCAGGAATGTAGATGTCATAGCTGCCACCCTGTGATGACTGGGTAATCAGAAACAGAATACCATCGCTTGTATTTTCATAACCGAGATCCTGATCTGCATAATACTGTTCAATATAACTCCAGATATCATCATAGGATGCATCATCATACAGGATGTGGGCATAGACACCAAACTGGTATTCATCTGAGATCTGTTGTGCTTTTGCGTTTAATGCATTGACTTCTTCTTGACTCAATACACCATAGGTATCACTGACATAAACATCACTGCCGGCATGGATGGAAAGTGGTGTGATTGTAAGCAGGCATAACAGGAAGGCTGTGATGATATGAAGCATTCTTTTCATTTCAGTTGCCTCCCTTCATATATAACGTAAACAGGATGGCAGCTGATATGGCAAGACCGATCAGCAGAATGAGAAGAAACTGCTTTGCCATCTTCATGCCATCTTTCGGTAATGTATCACCGATCATCTTTCCTGTCTGACCATTCATCGCAAACAGATAGTTTTTATCTTTATATTTTGTGGATAACATCCATACAGGGAGGAATGCATAATGCACATTTCCTGGTAGCAGGTCAACATGTTCATCTTCTGTTAATACACCGGTATACCCGATGATGGTAGAGCGGAGCTGATCCTCCATCGTATTTTTCATGCGCAGATTGACGCGAGATTCATCCTCTTCATGACTCACATCATATCTGTCTGCCAAATAACCGGGCAGATATCCCATTTCAAAAGGGACAAGCTTTGAAAAATCATAAGGTTCAATGGAATCCATGAAATCATCTGGCATGTGACTGGATGCATCGGCTGGTACTTTCTCAAAACGCAGTCTGCCATCTCGTACAACAAGATAATGTGTTGTTGTGGTAACCTGATAATCGCCTTCCACATGGGAATGCGTCCTTGTGCAATGTGCACGGATGTGCCCTTTTGCGGATGAATCATACAGCCAGAACGGAACATAGACGCCTTTGATTTCCTCAATGTGGTTTTCGTCTGTAAACGCATCTGGTAGGTATGGCATCGTTTTATAGAATTCCTGCAGTTTTGCGATAGCGTCCTTTTTTTCCAGCTGGAATGGAATGATATAGTCAGGTCTGTAACTGTCGGAAAACTGGGATGGTACAACGGCATTGTTACCACAGTATGGACACGCAGTGGCTCCGGTGGTGATATCGGTGATCAGCTGTGCCCCACAGGCAGGACAGTCAAATGCCTGCAGCATGTTTTTTTCACCTTCATCCCATACTGGAATCGTGACCGCTTCCTGCGCGATTTCATCATCTTCTTCCGGTCTGTAATATTCGTCAATCTGCTCTGTTGTATATGTGGAACCACAGTTATCGCATTTGAGTTTCTGTGCTTTGGCATCAAAGTGGAGTGGTCCATTACAGTTAGGACACTGGTAGAGAGTCAGTTCTTCTGCCATGAATGCTGTTTCCTTTCTTTATCTGTGTAATGCACCTGCAAGCACCCAAAGGATGATCACAAGCGCAATCGTGGAAAGACACAGAAGAATGCCGATCAGATTGTTTGTCTGAACCTGTCTTCTGTATCTTTCTGTGTCAAAGTCTTTCATTATGGCTTCTTTGTGCCACAGGAAGAACAGAAGTTACCCTGATTGACACTGCCGCATGTCGGACATTTCCATGAAGCATTTGCCGGCTTCTGTGTTCCACATACTGAACAGAAATTACCCTGATTTACAGCGCCACACTTTGGGCATGTCCATCCTTGAGATGAAACTGCTGCCTGCTGGTACAGTGCATTGGCATTGACGCCACCTGCATTCATTGCGGCATTCATTCCCATAAATCCTGTCATTGCACCGGCTGTATTATTAGCCGCATCACGCATTGCCTGCGCCTGGGCACCGGTTAAGGCTGCAGCACCCAGGGAAGGATTGACATAGGCTGCATCTTTCTGCATGTCACGGATGATCTTTTCATCTTCTGCATCTGCCTTGATGGAGCTCATGCCGAAGGATACGATTTCAATACCACGCAGATCTTTCCATTTTGCGGAAAGCTGGCTGTTCAGAAGCTCTGTCAGTTCAGATGTATGAGCCGGGAGCTGGGAATAGCGGATACCTTTTTCACTGATTGCCGCAAAGGCAGGCTGCAGGGCAGTGAGAAGTTCAGAACGGAGCTGACCTTCCATTTCACTGATGCAGTAACGCTGTGCCTGGTTGGCACATACATTTGTGTAGAAAAGAACCGGATTGGTTACACGGATGGAATACTCACCAAATGCCTTGATGCGGATATCCATATCGATACCTGCTCTTGGATCAATGACACGGAACGGTACAGGAGCGGCTGTTCCATATTTCATGCCTGGAAGTTCCTTTGTGTTGAAGTAGTAGATGCGCTGATCTGTGGCAGAAGTTCCACCGAATGTAATACGCTTACCGATTTCTGCAATGGTATTTCTGATGCCATCGGAAAGAGGACCATTGAATACGGAAGGCTGTGTAGTGGAATTAAAACGGTATTCACCCGGTTCAGCACAGATGTCAATGACCTGTCCCTGTTCAACTACCATGGCACACTGTCCATCCGCTACGGCAATGATGGAACCTTCTGTAATGATATTATCATTGCCACGGTTACCGAATCCTTTTGTTTTCTTTGATGCTTTCTGGCAGATGACATCTGCACCGAGTGAATCACAATAGAAATATTCTTTCCACTGATCGGATAATGTTCCGCCCGCAGCGGAAATGACTGCTGAAATGAATCCCATAATAAGATCTCCTTTACATTGTATTGATGATTTCATTCTAGCACGTTCATACCGGTTTGAAAATAAAGCTTTGACCTTCGGTCAAAACGAAAAAGCCGTGGCTAACGGCTTTCGGTAAGAGGAAAAGTGAGCATCTGTGAAAAGATGGATGTACCCTGATCATCCTTGAGCTGAATGGACAGCAGTAATGGCTGATCTGTTTCCTCATACTTCAGATAGAGGTTATCGGATAAGGTAATCGAAGGGAAACATGTGTAAGTGCCACTGAATGTTCCATCCTGTCCATACATGTCATACAGGAATGTGATCTGATCCCCTTTGTGTAACGTACGCATGCCTTTTGGGGAAACTGTGCTGTCAGGATACAGCACATATGCACCAGACAGTTCCATGCGGAATCCGAAGCGGTCCTGACATGCTACAAGCAGTACTTCCTGATCATTGAGCATGGCGTGGATATAACCGATCGTGTTGCCGGAAGGATCTGTGTAAAAGGAGGTAAATGGCACAGGCTGTCCTTCATAATAATACCATTGTGCCTCCGATGGAAAACGTGGGATGTGATTGGAAGTGACAGTGGTGGAAGCTGTGGCTCCAAGGGAAAGATATGCAGATCCATATGGCAGAAAACATGCCATATTCGCATTCTGAATGTGTGTGGTATCACTTTGGTTCATATTTAGAATATACTGATCATTGCGACGGGTAATCTGTAAAGAAGTGGAAGAAACAGAGGCATCGATAACCTGCTTTGCTGCGGCAAGCACGGTTTCCTGATCATATAGATCGGTATTCCATGAGACGGAAGAAGTCAGCAGTTCAGGTGTGATGGGCTCAATAATCTGTGTTTCCTGATGGGTGAGTCGATCAGATAACGATGGGAAGACAAGTGAAGTGTAAGCATCCCTTAAAGAGGTAAACAGGGCAAAGGTCTGCAGGAAATCCCGATAGCCCTGTGGAAGTAAGATGGAAGAAGTGGTGTATGGACAAGTAAAGCTGAGGCCATACATGTTTGCAGTAGATGAGGTACGCCTGTATTTGATCATCTGTGTGATGGCATCAAACAGATCCTGAGCTGTATCCAGTGAGAAGCGATGGGCAAAATGTGCCAGATCGATTCTTGTCCTGGAAAGACGGGTAGTGGAGGAAAGAACATCGCATAGAGTCTGATATGTACCGTTTGCCAGAATGGTATTCAGCTCTTTGCCGAATGCATCCAGTACGTTTTCATGAAGATAACGGATCTCACTCAGGTCCAATAAGGAAAGAACATAGGCATCCTGCATGCCTTTCTGGGCATGGTTGATGGCATAGGAGTCAACCAGCAGTTTTCCAAGGGATAACGTAGAAACCGATGTGTTTCTGGCAAGAGAAGTCAGGAAACTCTGATACAGCATGCCTTCACTGGAAACAGATGTTTCAAAGGCTGTCAGATAATCGGTGTATGGTTCAAGCAGAAGTGCATTTTCGTATGTACCGGCAAATGGCGCATCCAGACAGATCATATCAAAGCTGGAATGGATACGGCTGAGTACACCGGCAATCTGGTTGTAGGAAAGATCGGTATGAATACCATCCGGATCATAACCGAATGACAGACTGCTTCCACTACCTGATAAAAACAGGAATGTACGATCGGATGGATATTGACTTACTCCATACTTAATAAAGTCATACAGCGTATCCGGATCACACATGGATGAGGCATCCGGATGTGACATGGATGGTACAAGTTTCTCATTGTCCACAGTCCATCTTTGAATCGTGTCATCTTCCAGAATCTTTGAATTCCATGAGGAACTGCCGCCGGTCTGAACGACAATATTCATGCGGTCACTATCGGATGCATACAGAATGTTATTCAGAGTGTTGATGGTTGCTGAGGCACTGGATGGCTCATCACTTCCAATCAGATAGAACAGAACTGTTACGGTATCCTTTCCGTTTCCTTTCGGTTCAGTATATTTATCTCGTGCATGTACGGATACGGATTCATTCAGTTCCACAAAGGAGTGGTCCGTATAGTCGTTATCCTGCAGGGAATCAGAACCATAGAAATAGGTGCTGATCCGGGCTGGCATCAGCATGCTCACCGCAAAATGACCACTGAACATCAGGCACATACAGACAAGCAGAATCCGTATGATCTTTTCTTTCTTCATGGCAAACATCATATCATTGACTGCTCATCCATGCATCATAAAATCATTTGTCACAAGATGATATGGATGGTTCTTTTCAGCGGTTGCCTTTATAATAAAAGGAAAGGCAGGAGGTATCATGAGCGATCTTTTCATAGGTGAATGGGATTGTGCAGGAGCGCATACAGCGGACAGAATGATCCGTGAAGGACATGATGTATGCTGGATCACAAAAACCCCATCCAGGATGTTATGGAGCGAGCGGTTTAAGGGAAAGGTCTATCAGGACATTCATTCCAAGGATGAATTTCATCGGATTCTCCATTCCAACTCGGTTGAAAACGTATTTTTCATGACCGGAGATAACAGAGAGACAGCTCTGTATGGAAATGCGAATATGAGTGATTCTGATTATCTGTCCATCGTCATGGAATATCTGCGGGATTATCAGCTGAACTGTTTTGTGCTGTTTTCCTCCATTGAAGCAGATGCAACCTCCATCAATACTCCATCCATTGCCAGAATCCGCAACCAGGAACAGATGGCACAGGCTTATGGCACAACCTATCAGATGCCTGTTCTGATTCTTCGCTTACCACCGGTATTCTCTTCCCGAATGTCGGAAAATGACTGTTATATTTCCTGGGCAATGAAACAGATCAGAAGTCAGAAAACCATTCAGTGTCCCTTTCCATCGGATGCATACATGGATGCTCTGGAAGGAGAAGATATTGCCAGTGGTGTATATGCATTGTTGAAAAACGGATATACCGGCTTATACAGGATGACGAGCGGTCATCCGATCCGCATGGATGACTTCTACCGGATTCTTTCAGAAGTTGCAGAGAAAAAAGCGGATGTCATATATGACAGCTATGGGCTTCGGATTCCATCTGAGTGGTACAGGAATGATCGCAGAATCAAGGATGAAACAGGATGGATGCCATTTCATCTGTTACAGGAAGAAAGTGGAATTGAAATACTCAGAGCTTCTTTGTTGAACGGGGAAAAGAACATCACGGAAAAGAAATCCTTTCTGCAAAGATTCAGAAGCAGTTCAGGCAACACAGCTGTGATTGCTGTGGTGGAAACACTTGGGTTATATGTGATCATGGAACTTCTTCTGAAAGTGACTCCATCCGTCTCTGATCTGAAATATGTGGATGTCAGGCTGATGTTTGTTGCGATCTGCTGCAGCATGCATGGTATGGCAACAGGCGTGTTTTCAATCATTCTGGCTTGTGCCTCCTATATCCTGCATCTGTATCTGGCACATGTGGATGTTGCCTATTTTCTGTATCAGATTGATTCATGGATTCCATTTGCGTGTTATATTGCGATGGGTGGCGTGATCGGATATATGTCAGATGTGCTGCACGATGAAAAGCAGGCATTGCAGGAAAAAAACCAGCTGCTCAATGAAAAATACATGTTTCTCAAGAAAATCCATCAGGAAACACTGCAGATCAAAAAGCAGCTGCAGAAACAGATTACGACTTCCTCCAACAGCTTCGGCCATGTATATGAAGTGACTTCACAGCTGGATACACTCAATCCGGAAGAAATTCTTGTGCATGTCATCGATATTCTGGAAGATGTCATGCAGTGTCATCAGGCAGCTATTTTCCTGCTTGGGAAAGACTATGCCAGAAGAAGGGCGTGTTCACCGGATCTGAAAGCACAGCTTGGAACTTCGCTCAAACTGGAAGAAGTTCCTGAGCTGATGCAGTCCTTCCGGGAAGGGGAAGTTTTTGTCAATACGCAGATGCTTGTGGATTATCCGGATATGGCATCCCCGATTTATGCCCATGGAAAGCTGTATGGATTTGCGGCAGTATATGATCTGCCACCTGAAAACTTCACTGTTTTCTATCAGAATCTGCTGCGGATCCTGACAAGCCTGATTGAGAAAAATCTTGGTAAGGCACTGCAGTATGAGGAAGCAAGAAGATCGGAAATGTATGTGGAAGGAACTGAATTGCTGCATCCGGATGCCTTCAGGCAACAGTGGAAGCTTCTGACACAGATGGATGAGAATGGCTATGTTGACTGCATGAAATGTCATGTGAAACCACTTGTGCCGATGAGTACGGAACAGATTGCGGAAAGAATGCAGTCTGTGATCCGTAATAACGACTTTATGGGTATGGATGACGATGCATATGCAGTGGTATTGATGAATATGAATCCATCTTACCTGGATCAGATCAGAGAAAGGTTTGCCGCAAAAGATCTTTCGATTGAGGTGGTAAAATGAATCCGGTAACTGCAGTGATGATGATTCTGTATGTATGTACAGCTGTATTTCATGCCTGGCTGACTCTGGTGCAGGGAAAGGGTATGATCAAAGGTCTGTATGTGCTTGTCATGGATCTTGCATTACCAGGATTCGGATTCTTCTTCCTGTGGTTCTGCGATATTCTTTCTGTCAAAAGCAGGAAAAACGGATTTGAAGAAATGAGCGAGAACCGGTACTACGATGAAGATAATCTGCAGCTTATGCAGGCACCTGATTCAAAAAGTGAAATGGATCGGGTATCGATGAAAGAGGCACTGCAGTTCAATTCGTATGGTTACCGCAGAAATATGATCATGCAGATACTGATGGAAGAGGATCCTCTGCAGTATCTGGATGTACTGCAGCAGGCACTCAATAACGATGATACGGAAACTTCCCATTATGCCAGCACCATTATCATGGAACTGCAGAGAAAGATGCAAGAAGAAATCTCAGCTGCCAGATTTGCCTTTGAAAGAGATCCAGAAAACATGGAAAAGGCTAAGGCAAGTGAGCAGATTCTGTATCGGGTCGTGATGAGTGAGCTGTTTGATGAACATAACAGAGCTTTGCTTGTACATGAGTATCAGGATGTCATCCATGCCATCATGGATCATGGAGCGATGAATGAGACCTGTTACAGGCATGATCTGGATGTGCTGATTGCGATGAAAAACATGACAGAGGCAGATCGGATATCGAAACTCTATATGGAACGGTATCCGGAAAGTGAAGATGCACTGGCATATGTGATGAAATGTCTGATCGCTTCAAGAAATGGGGCGGGCATGCAGGAACTGATCCGAAAGCTGCCATCATTGCCGGTGACATTGACACAGAAAACACTGCCGTATGTGCGCATGTTTTATAGGAGTGTTGAATGAAAAGAAAGCATGAAAAAAGACTGATCATCGTATTTGTTGTGTGTCTTGTGTGCTCCATGATTGTTGTACAGGCAAATTCGGATTACAGACTGAAGGCACAGCTGGCAGATGAACAGGTGGTTGTAATGCGAACGGATGTGGATGAACCTGCCATCCTTACAGATACGGTCATGCATGCCCTGGTGCTGTATGGAGACGAAACGACAGATGAAAAACTGCTTGAAAATACGGAAACAGTCATGGAACATATGCGGATTGATTGTGATCTGCTGCAGATGGAACGGTGTGACAGTGTTGATCTGAACAGATATGATCTTGTTGTGATTGCTTCGGATCAGCTGGAAGAGAAGCTGAATATTCCAATGAATAACATCCTGTCCTGGGTGGAAAAAGGGGGAAAGCTGTTCTGGGGCATTATCCCATCTTCACTAGGACCACAGTTCTACAGTGTATATCGGAAACTGGGAATGCTGGAATGCAGTGGATACATGCAGTATGAAGGAATGCAGTTTGAAAAGGAGCTGATTCCAGGAACCGGAAATGAAAGTTTTACCGGAGAGTCGTTTGTGGATGTGGGATTGACTGTGAATCTGGCGGACAGTGCAGTCGTATCCGTTACTTCAGAAAACGATGGAAAAACGGTGCCGGTTGTATGGTCAAATCAGGTTGGTGAAGGCAGAACCGTGTTTTATAACGGAACTTCTTTGAAAGGTGATTTCTGGAGAGGATTTCTTGCTGGGTGCATCAATGCACTGTTTGAGGTCAATATGTATCCTGTGATCAATGCTTCCTGCATATTCATTGATGACTTTCCTTCTCCACAATACGAAAACACTTCCGATGTGACAAAGAAGGAATATAACCGTACGGTAAAGGAATTCTATCGTGATATATGGTGGCCTGATATGCAGAAAGTGGCAAATCGGTATGGTGACCGTTATGTCGGGCTGTTTATCGCAACATATAACGATATTGTTGATCCGGATGAATTTACCTATGAGGAGCCATCCATGGAACAGTATTATGGAAACTCTCTTCTGAAAGCAGGACACGAAATGGGTGCACATGGCTACAATCACCAGTCACTCACTCTGGCAGGCGGTACGCCAGAGGAAATGGGATATCAGCCATGGGAAAATACAGCTGATATGGCTGCTTCATTAAAGGAACTGGATGAAATCAGGCAACGACTGTTTCCATCTGTTACCTTCAGAACGTATGTACCACCATCCAATTATCTTTCATCACAGGGAAGAGAAGCTGTAAAGAAGGCATTCCAGGATGTTCGAATCATCTCTGGTACGCTGTCCTCAGAAGGGGAAGAAGGCGAGGTATGCCGGCAGGATTTTGAAACCGGAAAAGATGGTATTGTTGATTTTCCAAGAATCACATCCGGTATGATTCTGGATGATTTTGGAAGATTCCAGATGGTAAACGGGATTGGTTTATATGGAGTCATGTCTCATTTCATTCATCCGGATGATCTGTTTGATGCTGAAAGGGGACAGGGAAAAACATGGCAGCAGCTGTATGAAAGCTATTGTCAGATGATGGAGTGGTATCATTCCAGTTATCCGACCATGCGTTCCTTAACAGCTGTGATGGCTGCAGATGCGCTTCAGGTGTGTGAAAATGCAGTGCCTCATATCATCTATGGTGAAGATGAGATTACCGGCAGTATTGAAAATTTTACAGGGGAAAGTTTTTTCTGGCTGAGATGTGAAAGTACGCCGGTTGTATTGGATGACAGCTGCCAGATTACAAGGATGGATGAAGGAGAATACTATATGGTTACTGTGAAATCCACCAATTTCAGGATCGGGTTACGCTCATGAGAGTGTGTCTGATTGCGGAGGGATGTTATCCCTATGTGGCTGGTGGTGTATCATCATGGATTCAGATGCTTGTCAAAGGGCTTCCTGACTATGAGTTTGTCATCTATGCCATCGGAGCAACAAAAAGCCTCAAAGGTATCTATAAATATGAAATCCCTTCCAATGTCAGTGAAATCCATGAAGTATTTCTGGACCAGTTTGCGGATACGGGCAGTCGACATGTGGAAGGAAAGCATCTGAAGGAAGAAGAAAGGCTGGCTCTGATTTCCTTACTGAAAGGAGAACTGGAAGACTGGTCTGTTCTGTTTGAACTGTTTGGGGAAAACGGAAGAATGAAGGCAAATGATTTCCTGATGTCAGATGATTACCTGGATATCATCATGACTCTTGCTGCAGATGAATTCCGCAATGTTCCATTCAAGGATGCATTCTGGACAATCCGTTCCATGCTGATACCGCTATTAAATCTGCTTTCCTGTAAACCTGTGGAAGCGGATGTCTATCATACGGTAGCTACAGGTTATGCAGGTGTGCTTGGTTCTCTGTTCCATCATCAGACAGGCAAACCGTTTATTGTAACGGAACATGGTATCTATACAAGAGAAAGAGAAGAAGAGATTCTCAAAGCAGACTGGGTATCCGTTTATTTCAAGAAATCATGGATCAGCTTCTTTACATCGCTTTGCCGGTGTGCCTACCACAGTGCGGATCGGATTGTTTCTCTGTTCTATGGAGCAAGGAAAATTCAGATCAGCCTTGGAGCACCAGCGGAAAAATGCTCAGTCATACCAAATGGAGTCAATGTGGATCGTTTTGCTCATATTGAACCATTGCCTTTACAGAGCGATACCTTCAGCATTGGGGCGGTCATCCGTGTTGTGCCGATCAAGGATATCAAGACGATGATCTACAGTTTCAATCTTGTCCGCCTGAAAAGAGCAGATGCAAAGCTGTATCTGATCGGACCGACGGATGAAGATGAGACTTATTATCGGGAATGCACAGAACTGATTGAAAACCTTGGTTGTGAGAATATCGAATTTGTCGGCAGAGTGGATGTGGCAAAGTGGCTTGGAAAACTGGATCTGCTGATTCTGACAAGTATTTCGGAAGGGCAGCCGTTTGTCTTACTGGAAGCAATGGCGGCACATCGTCCGGTACTTTCCACCAACGTCGGTTCCTGCAGTGAAATCATCAATGGGTTTCCGGATGAGTTTGGAAAGTGTGGCAGGGTTGTGCCTGTCATGAATCCTTCTGCCATTGCCCAGGGCATACTGGAAATCGGTAAAAGCAGACAGCAGATGAGAGAAATGGCGGAAAACGGTTATCACAGAGTCAACAGATATTATCGGGATGATGATTTTCTGAAGAATTACAGAAGCCTGTATGAAGAAGTGAGGCAGGAATGGCAGGAGTAGGGTTTGAACTCAAAAAAGTATTCAGAGAAAATGGCGGACTGCTGAATTCACTCCGTGGTTTTTCTTTGACCGCTGTCATTACGGAAGGTCCGATGATCTTGACGATGGTCATGTTGTGGGGAAACAGAATGCTGCTGAAGATGAACCATGGAACATTCAGGCAGGAAGAAATCTATCTGTTTTCCATTACCTATGTCATGATCTTTTCGCTGATTCTTTCCAATTCCGTACTGATGTTTGTGGACAGATTCATATCCGACTGCATCTATCAGAAAAAGATAGACAGCATACTGCCATCCTTCTTTGGGATCATACTTGTACTGAATCTGATCGGTGTTCCTGTATCCTTGCTGTATCTTTCAACCATACCAATGTCAGTTGTATGGAAAGCTGCTGTTCTGACATGTTTTTCCACAATGCTTATCATATGGGTACAGATGGCATATCTTTCTGCCATTCACCAGTACAGTTATGAGCTGCTTGGATTCTTTGCGGGAAGTATTGTATCTCTTGGGGGATCATTGATTCTGGTGAGACTTGGTGTGGATGGGCTGTTATCTGTTACATGTGGTACAGCGTGTGGCTTTCTTGTCATGTTATGCATGTTCATGACAGAACTGATTGCCTTTTTTCCGCTTGAAAACTTTGATATTCTTTGTTTTCTGCCATCGCTGGATCATTATCGGATTCTGATTGTGATCGGTATTCTGATGGCGCTAGGCTTGTATGGGCATAACTTTGTGTTCTGGCTGTCTGAATATGCAGACCATGTATTTCAAACCGGTGTATTCTGTACCAGATATGATGTACCGACCTTTTTTGCAACACTGACAATCATTCCATTGCTTGTGCGGTTTGTTGTGTCTTTGGAAACATCATTTTCCGTCAAGAATAAGGCATATTTTTATACGATTCTTGCTGGAGGCAGGTTTGATGATATCATGGCGGCAAAAAAAGACCTGATCAATACGCTGTATCGTGAGCTGGTAAGAACGATGGAATCACAGCTTGTCTTTACACTTCTTGCGGTCATCTTTCTCGGGAATGTTCTTTCTTCCAGTGGCCTGGATGAAGCAATGCTTGGAATCTTCCGCACTCTGTGCTTTGGCTACTGTATCTATGGAATGGTCAAGTCAATGACAATCATTCTGCTTTATTTTGATGATCGCAAAGGGGCATGTGTCGCAGCAGCTCTATTTACGGGGACAACCATTACCTTCTCTTTGGTTACGCTGTTTCTGCCGGTATCGACATGGGGTGTGGGATTTCTGACAGGGAATGCAATTGCGTTTGTCTGGCTGATGATCCGCATCCGGTATATGATGGAACATCTGGAATACAAGGTGTTCTGCCAGCAACCGTTATTTGTTGATGATCATATCGGCACATTTGAAAAACTGAAGAAAAGGATTGACAGAAAGGAAGAGGAATATCGCAGCAGGAGGAAAACCCATGAGAAAAGATAATCGCACGTTATATATCGGATTCATACTTGTTCTTGTTGTGACGGTAGGGCTTTCGATTGTCCGTTATGACATGATGCATCATCAGGATGAACAGGGAACCATACAGCAGGTTACAGTCAATAAAGAGAACTCATCGGAAGGTGATATGAAAGAGGATACATCTGTTTATGATCAGGATGACCCAGGCAGTGTAGTCTGCTTCTATGTGACTGTCAGAAGGGGTGATAAAGGAAGTGATACGGATCACAGCTTTGCGGATGTGAATAACGTTGTGAGATTTGTTAATGATACACATGTTGCCCAGGATGTATATGCAAGGGCACTTGTGCAGGTTGGAGACGAAAGTGGACCTGTTATGGGGATGCTTGGTTATGGCACAACGGAAACCAATGCGCGTATCCGCATCCGAGGTAATTCTTCGTCCGTCAGACCTCAGAAATCATACAAGCTGGATCTGGATGATGAGGCAGGTCTTTGGAGAGGACAGAGTAATATTGCACTGAATAAAAGTGTTTTTGATGTGACGAGAATCAAAAACAAGATGTACTTTGATCTTCTGAAAAATGTACCGGATGTACCATCCATCCGGACACAGTTTGTACATCTTTATATTAAGGATGAGACGTCAGGTTCTGAAACATTTCAGGATTATGGATTCTATACACAGGCGGAAGTACCATCGAAAAAATACCTGTCCAACCATGGATTTGATCCAAATGGATATCTGTATAAGGCAATCAGTTTCAATTTTGAAATGTCGGATGAACTGAAAACGGTGGATGATCCATCCTATGATCAGGCTGCATTTGAAACAGTGCTCAGCTGCAAAGGCAGAGAAGACCATACAAAGATTTTGAATCTGATCGAAATGATCAATGACCGTTCCATGGATATCAACGATATCATTGGGACCTATATTGATCGGGACAATTATATTACATGGCTTGCCTACAATATTTTGATGGCAAACATTGATACGACCATGCAGAACTTCTATCTGTACAGTCCACTCAACAGTGATAAATGGTATTTCATACCATGGGATGGAGATAATATGCTGCATGTGAAGGAAGATGAGATGGAAGGATTGACGTCTGCCTATGGCTCATACCAGCATGGAATATCCAACTACTGGGGTATCATCCTCCATCAGCGGTTTCTGAAAGTGGATTCCAATCGGAAAGAACTGGAAGAAAAGGTGGATGAGCTGTACCAGACAATCAATCCGCAAAGTGTACAGGCAATGGTGGATGCATACAATCAGACGGTGGAGCCGTATGTCCTTTCCAATCCTGACTATTATTATCTTGGTCATACAAAGCAGGAGCGTGATCAGATTGTAAACGGCCTTGGAAAGGAAGTAGAAGATTCGTATCTGGCGTTCAAAGCAAGTCTGCATGAACTGATGCCGATGTATGAAACTGCCAGAGATAATGGAAATGGAAATGTGACACTGCTATGGACAGAAGCCTATGATTTTGACAATCAGGATGTCAGCTATCACGTTACCGTATCAGAGTATCCAGATATGAGGAATCCGATCATCGATCAGGATGAAGCGCTGACACAGATTGATGTTCAGCTGCCAGTGGGCACATATTATCTGCGTGTGACAGCCTGTACTTCAGATGGCAGAAACAGTGAAGCAATGGATAAAATCAATGTCAATGATGTGTATTATCCAGGGGTCATCCGCTTTGAGGTAAAATGATATGTACCGTCATGAACTGAAATTTCTGATTACCAATGTGGATAAAACAGAACTGCGTAATATACTGCAGCATTTCTGCCATCATGACAGACATGCCATTGATGGATTCTATTCCATTTCATCTCTGTATTTTGATGATATTTATCACACAGCATATCAGGAAAAGCTGGATGGTGTGGAAATCAGAAAGAAATACAGAATCAGGATCTATAACTGCAGTGATTCTGTCATATCACTGGAATGCAAGTATAAAAACGGGCAGTATATTCACAAGGAATCTGTCAGGCTGACACGTGATGAGTATGACAGCATTCTGGAAGGAAACGTCTCATTTCTGCTTGAAAAGAAAGAACCTCTGGCGAAGGAATTCTATGTGGATTATAAAACAGCACTGTTACGGCCATGTGTCAATGTGGTATATGAACGTGAACCGTTCATATATGATGCAGGAACTGTACGGATCACCTTTGATGAAAACATACGTGCTGCCAGATGTACAGATGATCTGTTTGATCCATCTGCACCATCCTGGGCAGTTTTGCCACCAGGACAGCTTGTTCTGGAAGTGAAGTTTACCGGACTGTTACCGGAAAGAATTCGAAGAATCTTTCTGAAGTATGGATATGTACAGAGCCAGGCATCCAAATTCTGTATGTGTCTTGAGAAGATCAATGGTCTGTTGCGATAAGGAGGAATTGAAATGATTTACTATGATACAATCACATTTACGGATATTTTCAAAAAGTCCATTCTGAAGCTGATGCCGGAAGCAATTGATCCGCTGGTTCTGTTTCTGACCATCGCAATCGCATTTCTTGTCGGACTTGGTATCTTCTTTGTCTATCGCAAAAACTTTCTTGGTGTGGTATATGACCATTCCTTCAATATTTCTCTTGTGATCATGACAATGCTGACAGCGGTGATTATTGTGACGATCAGTACCAATATTACGTTGTCGCTTGGTATGGTCGGTGCACTTTCCATCGTCAGATATCGAACGGCTGTAAAGAATCCTTTGGATCTGATGTTCATGTTCTGGGCGATCGCATCCGGTATCGCAATCGGTGCACAGTTCTACTACATTGCTGTAATTACTCTGTTTCTTGTGGCACTGGCATTATCTGCACTGCGGCGTATCCGCAATGATGATCATCTGTATCTGCTGATCATCAACTATGATGCGGATTCAGATCTTGAGGAAAACATTCTGCGCCAGCTGGAGAAACGCAGACCGAAGCTCCGCTCCAAAATTGTGAAAAAAGGAATGTGCGAGCTGACACTGGAAGTGTATCTGAAAACAGAAAATATAAATCTGACATCCGAAATCTCTGCATTAAACGGTGTAAAGGATGTGACTCTTGTGCAGTATCGCGGATCTTATGAAATCTGATTTTTGAAAAAACACTTGCAAGGGCAGGACAACAGTGGTATTATCCTGTTGTTGCCTTAATAGCTCAGTCGGTAGAGCACTTGGCTGTTAACCAGGGTGTCACAGGTTCGAGTCCTGTTTAAGGCGCCATATCAACCACATCTGATGATGTGGTTTTTTTGTGCTATTATGGAATCATGAGAGATGTGTTTTATATCAACAACCGCAGAACGGTTTCACTGGAAATGATGGCAGATCATTGTGAAACAAATGATGATTTTGAAAAGATGGTTTCTGAGGAACTGCTGGATGAAGGATGTCCGATCGGAATGTATCAGAGCTGTTATGGAAATATGATAAGGCAGCTGCAGCTGTTTCTCTTGAAGCGGGTCTTGCCAGATCCTACGTCGGCAATATCATCAACGGAAAAAAGAACAATCCTGGAAGAGATGCACTGATCAGTATATGCCTTGCGATCGGAACGGATCTTTGCGAAGTACAGTATCTGTTGCGCTATGGTGGTCAGGCACCATTATATGTACGGCGAAAAAGAGATGTTGTGATCTGGTTTGGTTTCAGAAAGAAAAGGACGCTTATGCAGGTGGATGAAGATCTGTACAATCATGGATTCAGAACATTGACGAAACAGTGAAATGCTACTGGCAGTAGCACATGGAGATGGTTTTGCCTGTCATACTTTCATCATACACAGGAGGTATGAAGTATGTTTGGTAAAAAAGATCTGAGAAGTTGTGATGTTGTCGTACTGAGAGATGGTTGGCTCGGCATTGTTGTAGAGAGTAGAAACGAGCTTGTTATCGTATATCAGACTGGTGGATTTGACACACTGGATGAGTTTGATGATGATCTTCTGAATGCAACGCATTTTGAAGATGAAAAACAGTTTGACATCATGGCTGTATACAGAAGCCCTGGTGTCGGAAATGGCTTTGAACTGTATTATGAAGAGGAAATGGTATTCTGCAGGGATGAAACATGGGAAGATCCGAATATCCCGATTCTGGAAGAAAAGCACAGAAAGGAAAGAGAAATATACGATGTACAGCGTGCTGCAAAGTATGCCGCTATGCCAAAGGTGGAAAAGCCGAAGCAGGATGTGATTCATGTCATGGCTCAGGCATTTTATGGAAATCGTGTAATTACCATGGTGGATGCGAAGGATGTTGATCGGCTGATCCATGGCGATCTAACGTATATGGATATGAAAGTAGACAGAAAGACGATCCATATACCTGATCATGAAAATCTTGTAATTCTGTATGATGCAGGAGAAGAAAAAAGACTGCGGGGGAGATTTGCAAAGCTGATGAAGGAACGTGTGACAGAATCAGGTGGACCAAAGCCATTATGTGTGATTCCGCAATATGATGTGCAGATTTACAGCAGACCGCTTGCCTGCAGAATGGATGAAAACGGAAAACTGCTGAGTATTGAAGAAGAGGATATTGAAATCATCTGCAGATATTTTGTGGAATGATTTTCACGATAATCAGATAAACAACGAATTGTATGAGCACACATTAATGAATCAGTTTTATAAAAGTTTTCAAAATAACTTTGGGTTTTGAAAACTTTTTTATTGATGAAATATCTCATAATATTATCTGATTCAGAAATGCAACAGTCTTTATTTATCGTATGGTTGCTGCATGATATAATAACCGTAAACACGGATATTAAAATCATTATATACGGATAAATATACGGAAAGGATGAAGGAGAAAATCATGATTATCAGTGAGCGGATATTTTATGTGATGGAGCAGAAGAATATAACGCAGTTAGAACTCTCGAGAAGAACCGGAATAGCAACGAGTAACATCAGCGACTGGAAAAAGAAAAAGACGAATCCGAAAACAGATTGCCTGCTGTCCATATGTGATGCATTAGATATCACTCCTGAACAGCTTTTAACAGGGAAAGGAATTGATCCGGAATACAAAGATACAGATATAAATTATGAAGTCACCAGAGCGGATATCAGAATGTTAAAACAAATACACAGTCTGGGTGATGAGCAGTATAAAAGACTGATGGCGTATATAAAGGCTTTACAGAAGTTGGAACAGTTGGAGAGCTTTATGGAAAATCCAAAAGAAACAACATCTCTTTAGCCTGCGTTTACATTCTGGAAGAAAAAGGAATTGAACCTTGAAACAAGATCTTTGAATTTGCAATTTATGATATCAGGAGAAGTAATAGAAATAACAATCTGGAGGGGCGAATGGGTGAGTTTGTGGGAAGCAGGGGAGAAACAAAAGAATTGATTACTACAGATAATATTCGCAGTAAAGTATATATCATTCGTGGACAGCAGGTTATGCTTGATAAAGATCTGGCAGAGATTTATGGGTATGAAGTCAAACGATTGAATGAGCAAGTAAAGCGAAATATCAGTAGATTCCCAGAGGATTTCATGTTTCAGCTGAATAAAGAGGAAATACCGGAGAGATTTTCAAAGTCGCAATTTGCGACTTTGAACGAAAAGAATAATAAACAGGGATCGAACGTGAAAAAGATGCCTTTTGCGTTTACAGAACAAGGAATCTATATGTTGGCGACAGTACTTCGTGGAAAAATGGCGGAACAGCAAAGTATTTTCATAATGCGAGCCTTTAGAGAAATGCGGCATTATATTGAACAGAATAGGCAATTTGTAACAAAAACGGAAATGGAGTTACTCTCAGCTAAGGTAGTTGAAATATCAGCAAAGACTTCTGGGTTAATAGATCAACAGAAGCATACAGACCAAAAAATGGATTTACTTCAAAAAAATATTGAGCAGCTAAGTGATAATTTTATTTCGGAAAAAGATGCCAGGAATTTTGTGATTTATAAAGGGCAGAAGTTCGAGGCTGACATTGCTTACATTGAAATTTATCAACAGGCAAAAAAATCCATTTATGTTGTGGATGATTATCTGAACGCAAAGTCGTTACAGCATCTTTCTCAGAAGGGTGATGGGGTGGAAGTTGTTTTATTCACAGAAAATGGAAAAGGCAGGAAGGGATTTCTTACACATTCTGTAGTTACAGATTTTCAGAATGAATATCCATCTCTTCGGATTAAACCAAATCCCGAGTGCCATGACAGGTTAATTGTACTGGATTATGGTGAGGAAACAGAACGGGTATATCACTGCGGAGCATCTAGTAAGGATGCAGGAAAAAAGCTTTGCGCAATTAATCAGATTTCAGAAAATGCAATGATACACCCGGTAATCGATCGATTACTTTTGTTGCCGGATAAACAGATATAACGAAAAACTGCTGAGTGTTGAAGAAGAGGATATTGAAATCATCTGCAGATATTTTGTGGAGTGATTTTGGAAGAAAAAGTGCTTGCATGATGAAGGCTATGATGGTAATATTTTGTTGTTGCCTTAATAGCTCAGTCGGTAGAGCACTTGGCTGTTAACCAGGGTGTCACAGGTTCGAGTCCTGTTTAAGGCGCCATAACTGAAATCCCTTGAGAAATCATGGGATTTTTTTGTTGTAGAGAAGGATTGCCTTTTGGGAAATGCTACAATTTCGGATAATACAGTTTTCATTTCTTTCATATACGATGTAAATAATTACATATTACGTGAATGAAACAGTCAAAAAACATTGGTCTAAATGAAATGAATCATATATCATTATTAACAAGACTGTCGCAATACTGGGGGATTGACCGACAGAATACATGATCAAGGGAGAGAAAAAATGAAAGAGCAGACAATATTTCAGGGCGTTGCTACGGCGATTGTTACCCCGATGAATGAAAATGGCGTTGATTACGATGCATTTGGAAAGCTGATTGACTGGCAGATTGAACAGGGAATCAATGGTCTGGTCGTTGCAGGAACAACTGGTGAAGGCTCTACGCTTTCGGATGAAGAACATAGAGAAGTACTTGCCTACGCGGTGAAAAAAATTAATGGACGTGTACCATGTATTGCCGGAACCGGCTCCAATGATACAGCCTATGCGATTGAACTGACACAGTATGCATGTTCCATTGGCTGTGATGCCATGCTTGTTGTTACACCTTACTACAATAAGGCAACACAGAAAGGACTTGTGAAAATGTTCAATGCGATTGCGGATGCATCCACAAAGCCGATTATCGTATACAACATTCCATCTCGAACAGGTGTCAATATTGAACCGGCTACATTTGTAGAACTGGCAAAGCATCCACGTATTGCAGCAATCAAGGAAGCAAGCGGAAATCTTTCAAAGATGGTAGAAGAGTTTGCACTTCTGGATGGAAGCCTGGATATCTATTCCGGCAATGATGATCAGATTGTTCCGACTCTTTCCATGGGAGGCAAGGGTGTCATCTCTGTTCTTTCCAATATCATGCCTAAGGAAACAGTTGCGATGTGCGATGCATTCTTCGCAGGTGATGTAGCCAAAGCTGCAAAGATGCAGTGTCAATATCTGCCTTTGATTCAGTCGCTGTTCTGTGAAGTGAATCCGATTCCTGTTAAAGCTGCGCTTGCCGCAATGGGAAAAATGGAAGGTTATATCAGACTGCCATTAACAGAAATGGAAGAAGAACACAGAGAAAAGATGGTCTCCATCATGCGTGATTTTGGATTAGTGGATTAAGAGGATCAGAAATGAAGGTACTATTATTCGGCGCAGGTGGCGCTATGGGAAAAAAGGTTGCTGCCTTGCAGGAAACGCGTGATGACTTTGAAATTGTGGCATCCGTATCACAGGAGTTTGTTACGGATGAGAAAAAGAAACAGTATGCATGTCTGGAAGAATTTACAGGACAGGCAGATGTGCTGATTGACTTTTCCTTTCATACAGCTGTTAAGCAGATTCTGGAATACTGCATCAGAAGGGATCTTCCTGCGGTGATTGCGACAACTGGTCATACGGAAGAAGAAAAAGAACTGATTCATAAAGCAGGCGTATCGATTCCGGTTTTTTACAGTGCCAATATGTCTGTTGGTGTTGCGGTAACATGTCAGCTGGCAAAGCAGGCAGCATCTGTATTCCCACAGGCAGATATCGAAATTGTGGAAACACATCATCATCGTAAGATGGATGCGCCAAGTGGAACTGCACTGATGCTTGCAGAAGGAATTCGTGAAGTTCGTCCGGACGCTGTGATCACAACAGGCAGAAGCGGACAGGGGAAAAGAGAAGCCAATGAGATCGGCATTCAGTCGGTAAGACTTGGTAATGTTGTTGGTATTCATGAGGTGATGATTTCTACAGGTAATGAAACGATTACCATCCGGCATGAAGCATCAGATCGCGGGCTGTTTGCCGATGGTGCTGCTGTTGCGGCTGAGTGGCTGATCGGGCAACCTGCAGGAGTATACAACATGAATGATTATATGAATCAGGGGGAAGAAAAATGAACGCACAGGAAATCATTAATTATATTAAAACGGCGGAAAAGAAAACGCCGGTAAAACTGTACGTAAAGGAAAAGCAGCCTGTAAATTACGGAAGTGCAAAAGTATTCGGCTGTGGGGATAAGATCGTATTTGGTGACTGGAAGGATCTTTCTGGCATCCTGGAAGAAAATAAAGACAGAATTGAAGATGTTGTGATTGAAAATGACTGTCGCAACAGTGCCATTCCAATGCTGGATCTTCTGGATATTCCTGCCCGTATTGAGCCAGGTGCCATCATCCGTGAACAGGTTGAAATCGGAGCCAATGCGGTCATTATGATGGGAGCCATCATCAATATCGGTGCTGTGATTGGAGAAGGTACCATGATCGATATGGGTGCTGTACTGGGTGGACGTGCAACAGTTGGTAAAAACTGCCATATCGGTGCTGGTGCAGTGCTGGCGGGTGTTGTTGAACCGGCTTCTGCAGTACCGGTCATTGTAGAAGATGATGTACTGGTTGGCGCCAATGCGGTTGTGATTGAAGGATGTCATATCGGTAAGGGTGCTGTTGTGGCGGCGGGTGCTGTTGTTACACAGGATGTACCGGATTATGCGGTTGTTGCGGGATGCCCAGCAAGAGTTATCAAGATGAAAGATGAAAAGACAACAATGAAGACAGCTTTGGAAGCTGATCTAAGAGCACTCTAGGAGGTTGGTATGAAAAACCTCCCTTTTACAAAAGATCAGGTGGAAACATGGGTAAAAGAAATCCCGACACCGTTTTATGTTTACGATGAGCAGGGAATTGCGGATACTGCCAAAGATCTGCAGCAGGCATTTGCCTGGAATCCTGGATTCCGGGAATATTTTGCGGTAAAAGCGACGCCGACACCTGCTGTATTGCGACTGTTGGAAAGCCTTGGCTGTGGGGCGGATTGTGCATCGATTGCGGAAATTGAGCTGGCAAGATGTTCTGGTATTACAGGGAAAAGAATCATGTTTTCTTCTAATGAAACATCTGCAGCAGAATACCGCAGTGCATATGCAGCAGGGGCAATCATCAATCTGGATGATCTGACGCAGATTGAAAACATGGAAGAAGCTCTTGGCTGTATTCCGGATACGATCTGTGTCCGTTATAATCCAGGGCAATTTGGAACATCCAATGAAATTATCGGACATCTATATGATTCCAAGTTCGGTATGACGCATGATCAGCTGATCGAAGCAATCTCTGTTCTCAGGGACAAAGGGGTCAAGAAGTTCGGTATCCACGCGATGCTTTCTTCCTGCAGCCTGAATGAAGATTACTATCCTTCTTTGGCAAAAGAACTGTTTACCTTAGCTCAGGAAATCAGAACTGCAACAGGTGTCTGTCTTTCGTTTATTGATCTGTCTGGAGGAATCGGTATTCCATATAAACCGGAAGAAAAGAAAGTGGATATCATCAGAGTCGGTGCACAGGTAAAGGAAGTCTATGACAATATTTTTACTGATGATGCACTGCGTCCATCTCTACGTACAGAGCTGGGAAGATTTATGACAGGTCCTCATGGATATCTTGTGACACGAGTGATTGGGAAGAAACACATCTATAAGGAATATATCGGTGTAGATGCTACGGCGAGCTGTCTGATGAGGCCTGCCCTGTATGGCGCATACCATCATATCACGGCAGTTGGCAAGGAGAAGGAAGAACCAACCGGTATATTTGATGTGGTTGGCTCCTTGTGTGAAAACAACGATAAGTTTGCGATTGACCGTCCTCTTCCCTCTCTTGAAAAAGGGGATGTACTTGTGATTCATGATGCAGGTGCACATGGTCATTCCATGGGTTATACCTATAATGGCAAGCTGCGCCCTGCAGAATACATGATGAAACCAGATGGATCATTACAGATGATCCGCCGCAGTCAGTCTTTGGATGATTATTTTGCAACTTTGGATTGTGATGAAACCTTTACACAGGTATGGAGGAATCATGATTGATCATCTCAACAGTGCTGTGTATGGCATACAGCGCAGTGCAATCCGTGAATATTCCGCTCTTGCGGCAAAAACGCCAGGATGTGTTGCTTTGACTCTTGGAGAACCTGACTTTGATACGCCGTCTGTTGTGATTGAACAGGCGTGTCAGTCATTGCACCATAGCGAAACACACTACATCCCAAATAGTGGAAACAGAGAACTTCTGGAAAAGATTTCTGCCTTTGAAAAACAGCACAATGGTCTTGACTACAGTGCGGATGAAATCATTGTGACATCCGGTGCAACGGAAGGACTGTTCATTACTCTGTTTGGAATTTTGAATCCAGGAGATGAAGTGATCATCCCAACCCCGGCATTTGGCCTGTATGAACAGATTGTCCGCTTATGCAGAGGCATACCTGTGTTCCTGGATACATCTGATGATCATTTCCAGATCTCAAAGATGAAACTGCGGGCACTGATCAATGACAGAACAAAGGCAATCATCATCAATACCCCAAACAATCCGACTGGCTGTATCTATGATGGTGAAAGTCTGCAGGCAATCTGCAATGCGATTACAGGTAAGAATATCTTTGCGGTCTGCGATGATGTATACCGCCAGCTGATCTATACACAGGACTATCATTCCTTTACGGAAATGACACGACTGAAGGATCAGATCATTGTTGTCCAGAGTTATTCCAAGCCATATGCCATGACAGGATGGCGTATGGGATATGTCATGATGCCATATGCTATCAAGGAAAGGGTTGAACTGATTCATCAGTACACGGTTGTTTCTACTCCTGCTCCATTTCAGAAGGCATGCATGGAAGCTTTGGATTGCGATGTTACGGAAATGAAGGACACATATGCGAAAAGAAGAGCGTATGTGATGAAAAGGCTGCAGGATATGGGACTTTCCTTTGTGACACCACTGGGTGGGTTCTATGTATTTCCTTCCATAGAAAAGTATGGGATGACATCGGATCAATTCTGTAGAAGACTGATTGAAGAAGGTGGACTTGCCTTAACACCAGGCAGTTGCTTTGGGTGTGAAGGTTATGTGCGTCTGACATACTGCTACAATGATGGGCAGTTAAAGGAAGGTCTGGATCGACTGGAAGGGTTTATCGGTAAACTGGAAGGTAACAGTCATGAATAAGCGGATGATTCCGGAAGAGATTCTGGATAAAACAACAGAACTGCGTAAACAGATCCATGAAAACCCGGAACTTGGGAATCAGGAATATCAGACTGCAGAGCTTGTGGAACGGGTTCTGCAGGATAGTGGTATTGAAACAAAGAGATATCTTGATACAGCGGTAATCGGTATACTTCACTGTGGTCGTGGTGGGAAAACCGTCGCATTGCGTGCGGATCTGGATGCATTACCGGTGGAAGAAAAAACGGGCTGTTCCTTTTCTTCTGTCAGAACTGGTGTCATGCATGCCTGCGGTCATGATGTTCATACGGCTTCTCTGCTTGGTGCGGCAATGGCGTTATCCAAAGAAAAAGAAAAGCTGAATGGCACGGTTGTATTCATCTTTCAGCCGGATGAAGAAGGAAATGGCGGTGCACAGAGACTGATTGATGAAGGGGCACTGGATGGCGTGGATGCAGTATTTGGATGCCATGTGGCTCCAGATTTACCGGAAGGTGCTGTTGGAATCCGTTATGGCAAGTTCTACGCCGCAAGTGACATGTTTGATGTGACAATCAAAGGTAAGGCTTCCCATGGTGCTCAACCGGAAAAGGGAATTGATGCATTGGTTACAGCCGCCAAAGCCATCTGTGCTATTGACGAAATTCATCGCGGTGAAACAGACAAATGTGCTGTGTCTGTTGGTATGATGCGGGCAGGTACTGTCCGCAATACGATTGCGGATGATGCCTGTTTCAGCGGTATTATCCGCTCACTCGGAAAAGAAAACAGAGCTCATCTGAAACAGAGAGTTCAGCAATGTGTGGCTGATGCATGCAAAACCAGTGGGGCATCCTTTGAAATTGCCATGAAGGAAAGCTATGGTGGTATTGTAAACACAGATAGGGAAACAGCTGTTGCACAAAAAGCTGCTGAATCTGCATTTGGAAAAGACAATGTTGTTGAAATACAGGAACCTTTGATGACAACAGAAGATTTCGGCTGTTATGTGGATTATTCCTGTGGCAGTTTTTACCATATTGGTGCAGGTTGCGAATATTCGCTACATTCGCCATATTTCATACCGGGTGAAAAAGCATTGGAAACAGCTGTTATCATGCATGTATCCGTTGTAAAGGAGTATCTGAAGCAGGATTGATAAGAATCCTGTTTTTCTTTCGGTTAATTAAAATGACGAAAAGACATAAATATGAACAGTTGCATTTATTTGCTTATTGAAATATATGTAAATGACGTTCTTTTTGAAGTAAATAAAAAATGACTGATAGACATTTAATCGGTTATGTCAATGGTTCACCCTCCATGTATTATCAGAGTGGATCTCATCTGATAGGATGTTGATGCAATACATGGAGGTATCGATGATGTCAGTATTGGAAAACACAAAACATGCAGTGGAAAGAGCTGCTGTGGAAAAAATGGCGGATGAGCTTATCAAGAAACTTAATCAGGCAGGTGACTATGAGAGCAGATCGGAAATCTACGTGAAGATTGTGGATCTGGCAGAAAAGTTTTACACGGATGCATCGCATGAAACATTTGAACGTGTCAGAACATATGTATCCAATCCTGAAAACAGATGGGTCAGAATGATCAATCATGTTCTGGATGAAGCAGATCCGGAATATGTGAAGTCAGTTCTTCTGAACCTTGGATATGAAGCATTTTTCTGTGGTACAAAGAAAATCAGAGAAAACAGAAAGAAATATGACTGTAATATTCCATGGCTTATCCTGTTTGACCCTACGATGGCATGTAACATGCATTGTAAAGGCTGCTGGTCAGGTACATATGGTCATAAGTCATCGTTAACTTACGAGCAGATGGATAAAATTGTTACGGAAGGAAAGGAACTTGGTGTTCATCTGTATATGCTGACAGGTGGTGAACCAATGGTACGTAAGGATGATATATTCAGGCTTTGTGAAAAGCATCATGACTGTTTCTTTGCGGCTTATACAAATTCCACTCTGATTGATGAAGCGGTATGTGAAAGAGTCAGAAAGCTTGGTAATCTGACATTCATGTTAAGCATTGAAGGCAGCGAGGAAACAAATGATGCACGAAGAGGGGAAGGACATTATCAGTCTGCTATGAAGGCGATGGATCTTCTGAAAAAGCATGGCATTATATTTGGTACATCCATCTGTTATACAAAAGATAATATCGAAGCTGTTACATCAGATGCATTCTTCAACATGCTTGTGTCCAAAGGCGCACACTTTGGATTCTATTTCCATCTGATGCCGATTGGCACAAATGCCGTACCGGAACTGATGCCAACTCCAGAGCAGAGAAAATATATGATCCAGCGAATCCGTGAAGTACGAAGTGAAACATGTAAGATCGAATTCTTCCCGATGGATTTTCAGAATGATGGAGAATATGTTGGTGGCTGTATAGCCGGAGGCAGAAACTATTTCCATATCAATTCCAATGGAGATGCCGAACCATGTGTCTTTATTCATTTCTCGAATTGTAATATCAAAGACTGTTCCATTCTTGATATACTGCAAAGCCCTTTGTTTAAAGCATTCCATGAAGGACAGCCTTTCAACCGGAATCATCTGAGACCTTGTCCAATGCTGGAAAATCCACAGCTGATCAAAGAAATGGTACATGCCACAAAAGCGCATCAGACAAATACAGAATCACCTGAGGAAGTGGAAGAACTGATTGCCAAAACAGAAGCGTATGCAGAAAAGTGGGCACCGGTTGCAGAAGAAATATGGAACGAAAAGAAACATCCTCAGCCATCTTATGAAAACTATACGAAGGAAAAAAGAGAGCATCCTGAACTTGCTGGGTTTGACCATCCGGATGGCACACATTCCATTGACCTGAATTAGCAGAACGGAAACCTCTGCTGAAAATGAGGTTTCTTTCTTTTTTCTGAAACAAGATACAGGGAAGCGTGGTATTGATGCAAAAAACGGTTATTTGTGAAAAAATGATCTTTATGGTTTCCTGCAGATCCTCTAGAATGAAGATATACAAATACATCATTTAAAAGGAGATTAATCATTATGGAAAGAAAAGTCACATTCGTGCAGTATGGCTGCGGGAAAATGGGTAAGTACCTGATGCGTTATGGCATTGAAAAAGGTGCTGAACTTGTGGGTGCATTTGATATGAACGCTGCAATTTTGGGCAAGGATGCCTGTGAAATCATTGGAAACAAATGGCCTGAAACAGGTGTTAAAATTGCGGATGCAAAGACGGCAGGGGAATTCTTTGCTCAGCATCATCCGGATGTCTGCATCATTGCGACAAGAAGTACGGTTGCGGAACTGGAAGATATTCTGACAGCGTGTGCAGAACATGGTGTCAATGCCATCACAACATGTGAAGAAGCTCTGTATCCATGGAATTCTTCACCAGAGCTGACAAAGAAACTGGATGAGCTGGCTAAAAAGGGTAACTGCACATTAACGGGCGTCGGTTATTGTGACCTGTACTGGGGAACAATGGTAACCAACTTCATGTGCTCCCAGGCAAACATTACAAAGATCGTCGGATCCAGCTGGTATAACGTAGAAGACTACGGTATCGCTCTTGCGGAAGGTCATGGCGCAGGTCTTACAATCGAAGAATTCAATAAGACGATTGGTGCCTACAACGACTACTCTTCTGAAGAAATCAGAAAGGTTGTTGAAAGTGGTGAATATGTACCATCTTATATGTGGAATCAGAATGGCTGGCTCTGTTCAAGACTTGGTCTGCATATTACATCACAGACACAGAAGTGCCTGCCGACAACATGTGATCACGATTTGGAATCTTCTACCCTTGGATTTACAATCAAGGCAGGAGATGCAACCGGTATGCGTGCCATTGTGACAACAGAAACAGAAGAAGGAATTACATTTGAAACAGAATGTGTCGGTAAGGTGTTTGACAGTGACGAGTATGACAAGAATGAATGGACGCTGGTTGGTGAACCAGAATCCACTCTCATCTGTAACAGACCTGCAACGGTAGAACTGACATGTGGTACGATCATCAACCGTATTCCACAGCTGATTGATGCCCCTGCCGGTTATGTTACAACAGATCAGTATCCTTACAACATTTACTGCATAAAACCGCTGAACGAATACGTCAAGACAAAGTGAAAAATGAAACAGGAAGGAATGAAAAAGAAAATTATTCCTTCTTTTTGTCAGAATCACACTGTAATGGAAGGGTTTCCATAGTATACTTATAAGTAATAAGAAGTAAAGGAGAAACAGATAATGGGATTCAGAAAAGATTTCCTCTGGGGTGGCGCAACAGCAGCCAACCAGTATGAAGGTGGCGTCCATGAAGGTGGCGCAGGTCTTGCAACAGGAGACGTCATGACAAACGGTTCTCATACCGTAAGACGTCAGGTTACATGGCGCAAGCCGGATGGAACAACAGGTTCCACACCATTATGTTTCGGATCACCGGAAAGACATCTGCCAGAAGGTGCAATTCCGGTAGAACTGAATGATGATAAGTATTATTATCCATCACACATTGCATCCGATTTCTATCATCATTACAAAGAAGATATTCGTCTGATGGCAGAGGAAGGATTCAAATGTCTGCGTATTTCCATGAAGTGGAGCCGTATTTTCCCGAATGGGGATGACGCACAGCCATCCGAAGAAGGTCTGAAGTTCTATGAGGATGTATTTGATGAATGTGCAAAGTATGGCATTGAACCGCTTGTTACGTTACATCATTACGAAACACCTCTATCATTTGCACAAAGATGCAATGGCTGGGACAGCAGAGAGCTGGTTGATCTGTTTGTGCGTTATGCGGAAACAGTATTTGCACGTTACAGAGGGAAGGTAAAATACTACCTGACATTCAATGAAATCAATCTGATTGAAGTGGCTCCATATGTTGCTGGTGGTCTGATTCATGCAGATCCTCAGAACATTGCCAATGCTGCATTCCATCAGTTCCTTGCCAGTGCAAAGACTGTCATCATGTCTCATGAAAAATTTCCTGAGATTAAGATCGGTATGATGCTTGCATTCGGCCCATCCTATGGTCTGACAGCAGACCCTGCTGATCAGCTGCTTGCTCATCGTATGCAGGATAATACACTGGTATTCTCTGATGTTCAGATGCTTGGTGAATATCCATGTTATAAGCTGAAGGAATATGAAAGAGAAGGTATCGTATTACCTGTACAGGAAGGTGACATGGAAACACTCAAGAAAGGTACATGTGACTTCCTGAGCTTCTCCACATACGGTTCCAATACATTTACAACGCATGATGATGAAGGTAAGAAGGGTGAAGGTAATGGTGCTTCAGCAAGACAGGTTGCCAACCCTTACCTGAAGACAAATGCGTGGGGATGGGGTACTGACCCACAGTGTCTGCGTATTGCGCTGAACATTTTTAACAACCGTTATCATTGTCCATTATGGTGCGTAGAAAACGGCATTGGATGGAACGATGTATACGAAGATGGCACTGTTCATGATGACTATCGTATTGAATATATGAGAGTCAACATCCAGTCCATGAAGGATGCAGTAGAGCTGGATGGTATTGACCTGATGGGCTATCTGTATTGGGGATGTGTAGATATGGTATCCAATGGTGAAGGTGAAATGGCAAAAAGATATGGTCAAATCTATGTCGATGCCGATAACTATGGTCAGGGAACAATGGCCAGAAGCACAAAGGATTCCTACTACTGGTATCAGAAGTGCATCCGCACAAACGGCGAAGATCTTGATTGATCAAACAGACTTTCGTGGCTATGCCATGGAAGTTTTTTTTACTTTCTGACATTTTTTTGACTGAATTTGTATCATTTTCAAAAAATGCGTGAATAACATATATGCA
>CAMCSA010000023.1 GCA_945877405.1 uncultured Erysipelotrichaceae bacterium
ACTATTGGTAATATTAAACTGTTCTTTTTGGCTATCTATATTCTGACATCATTATGAATTCTCTCCATCCTGTTTCACCTAAATGATCGAATACATACGTTTCCATACTTCCAATCATAAAATTGGCAAGGCACATTATATAGTCAATAATGGTTAAGAATCATTTAGAAGTGGATGTAACGGTCAAATGTATTGAGAATGGTGTTGTCATAGTATCTTAATGTAGAGATGGTAATACCAAACATTTGACAACTTGACCTATCGTATCCATACCAAAGCCCCTTTTTCGTTTTCTGCTTGACTTAAAGTAAACTATAGGTCTTATGATACTAGTGTATCCAATTCATAACACTGGTTCGATTCAAGTTAAAGGAGACATCAATATGATTTTTTATTTTACTGCAACCGGTAATAGTTTGTATGTAGCAAAACAGCTCGATGAAAAACGTTTCAGCATTCCCCAGGAATTAAACAAGACAAACAGACATTACAAAGATGATCGCATTGGAATTGTCTGCCCACTGTTTGAGTTTGATATCCCTGATCTTGTCAAAAAATTTATTCGAGGATCAGAATTTGAAACAGATTATTTCTATATCGTCATTACTTACGGATGCCATGATGGCGCTGTCGCTGATCGAGTTCAGAAAAATTTGAAATATGACGGCAAGCAAGCTCAGTACATTACTTCCATTAAGATGGTTGACAACGCATTATTAGTCTTTGATATGAAGAAAGAAAAAGAAATTGAACACACTAAAAAAATCGAAGAAAAATTAGCGATTATCAAAGACGATATCATCAATAAGAAACATATGATCCAGGAAGCTTTAAAGGAAGAATCAGAATTCTCTGAAGGTTACTTTGCACAGAAAGCAGTGAATGGACCAATGTACGCCTTCCCTCTATACGATGTGAAGGAAAACTGTGTTGGATGCGGAACTTGTGCAAAAGTTTGTCCTATGGGCTGTATCCATCTTGAAAACGGCAAACCAATTCATGATTACACAAATTGCGCAAACTGCATGGCATGTATACAGCATTGTCCAACAAAGGCGCTTCAATTTGCTTCTGCGATGAAAGAAGTGAATAGTAAGGAAAGATATCGCCATTCAGAAATTTCTTTAGCTGAAATTATCCAAGCGAATAATCAAATTTAGGTTATCGGCCTTAATAAGCACACTGGTAAATTGGAATTTGAACGCTTCACGCCTTTCAGAATGTTCAGGAAATTGATGAACAGTTCAGAGCAATGGAAGGAATTATATCGATTGATGATATCAAAAGATTATGGAGATATATAAGATCGGAAATGAATCGTTGTCATTGAAGCTTGGGTTTATAGAAGTGACAATACATAGATACCTGAAAGGACAGGTTCCATCCAAAAAGTATTCCGATATCATCAAGAATGCTCTTTCATCCACAGCTTACATAGAATCATTACACGCGGCTCAGAAGGGTTAAATCTTCTGGGTCTTTTTTTCAGATGATTGATTGTACATGATATAGTTCTGTTTTCTAAGGCTTGAAGAATTGGAACAGGCAAGGAAAGAGATTGATAAGACAAATGGAGAAAATACGATGAAGCAGATCATGTTCAAGGCAATTTGAATAAATAACTTGTATGTTATACCTGGATTTGCATACAATATATATAACAGCGGGTGTATCTCAGCCCTAAATGAGAAAGTTACAAAGTGAGCTTCTCTTGGCTCGTATATCAAGAAAGTTACAAGTGAGTGTTTCGCCACTTGGAGTGCGAACGTATCAGCAGGGGCAAGGAATATGGCATCACTTGTACAGCGCGGCAACCACTACTGTGTTGTGTATCAGTACACCAATGAAAACGGCGAGCGCAAACAGAAATGGGAAACCTACAAGACCGCTTCCGAGGCGAAGCGACGCAAGAAGGAAATCGAATATAAGGAGGAGGTTGGAACCTTCACCGTCCCGAAGTGCAAATCTCTGGATGATCTGCTGAAGGAATATGTTGCGTTATACGGCAAGGCCACCTGGGCCATGTCCACCTACTCCTCAAATGTCGGTCTGATTGATCACTATATTTCTCCGATCATCGGACATATGAAGCTGAATGAAATCACCACCAGTGTGATTGAAAAGTATTATCAGCAGCTTCTGAAGACAAAGCCGGAGGATCCGATCATCGGTAAAAAGAAGAATGATTTTTTGACACCGCACACGGTTCGCTCCATACATAAGCTTCTGCATTCCTGCTTTGAACAGGCAGTCAAATGGGAGTTTATGGAGAAGAATCAAACGGATTATGCTTCTGTCCCTAAGGCAGAATATAAGAAGCGTGATATCTGGACGGCAGAAACTCTGTTTCAGGCCCTGGAGCTTTGCGAGGACGAAAGATTGAAGCTCTGCCTCAATCTTGCCTTTTCCTGTTCTCTCCGTATGGGAGAGCTGCTGTGGCTTACCTGGGACTGCGTGGAGATATCAGATGAGGCCATTGCCGAAGGCAAGGCGTATATTCAGGTCAACAAAGAGCTGTAGCGTGTCAGCCGTGATACTCTGAAAAAGCTGGACAGCAAGGATGTCATGCTGGTATTTCCTCCGATGTCCTCCAGAACCACAACGGTTCAGGTGCTGAAGGCTCCGAAGACTTCATCCTCTGTGAGAAAAATCTTCCTTCCACGCACGGTTGCAGAAATGCTGATCCGTTGGAAGGAACAGCAGATGGAAACCATCGAGGCGCTGGGCGATGAGTATCAGGATTTTGATCTTGTCATTGCAGGCCCTCTCGGCATGCCGACAGAGGCACCATCAATGCTTCCTTCCGTACTCTGATTGAGAAGAATGATCTTCCGAGAGTCGTATTTCACAGTCTTCGTCATTCCAGTATCACCTATAAGCTGAAGCTGAACGGCGGCGATGTCAAAGCAGTTCAGGTAGATTCCGGTCACGCACAGGTTAAGATGGTTACGGATGTGTATTCGCATATTCTGGACGATGACAGAAGGAACAATGCAAGACTCTTCGAGGAAGCCTTCTATTCCGGAGTTGGCAAGGATCTGACAAAGCAGGAGCCTGAGCCTCAGACAGAAACTGCACCGTCTGCAAATGTTTCGCCAGATACAGCAACTCTTCTGAAGCTTCTTCAGAATCCGGAGATGGCAGCACTCCTTAAAACTCTGGCAAAATCCTTATAAACTTACATAGCGGACAGCTCTTCCGAAAAGGAATCAGCTGCCCGCTATTTTTGCGGGAACTGTATCTTTGAACAACATCGCAGAATTCGTAATGCTTTCTAATATTGACAAAATCACAGTCAATGTATATAATAATAAACATTACAAGGGCGGTGATTAGAAATGAAGAAAGCTGCGTATAATATATTACCGGGAACAGAAGAAATCCTGCAGACTATGGGAGAACAGATTAAGCTTGCAAGACTCAGACGGAGTTTATCTGCGGAACTGGTTGCTGAACGTGCCGGAATCAGCCGTGCCTCTCTCTGGAAGGTTGAAAAGGGAGATCCGTCAGTAGCTATGGGCATATACGCAGCTGTCCTGCATGCCTTAAATAATCTTGATAAAGATCTGCTTCTTGTCGCCAGGGATGATGAGATGGGCAGACAGCTGCAGGATCTGAATCTGATTACAAAGAAACGTGCACCGAGGAGGTCTGAATAATGGCGGTTAATCAGAAAACAATCTTCGTTTATGATGATTTCAGTACAGAACAGCCTGTCCTTATGGGAAGTCTATATGTGAATGTTATCAAAGGCGGTGAATCCTATTCATTTGCATACGATAAAGACTGGCTGAGAAAAACATGTCTTACTCTGACTCTGGATCCGGAGCTTATGCCGTATTCCGGAAGACAGTATCCGACCGGCAAGAACATTTTTGGCTTATTTGCAGATGCTTCTCCGGATCGCTGGGGACGCGTTCTTATGAATAAGCGTGAAAGAATTCTTGCGGAAAAGGAAGGCCGTAAGCCGTCTAAGCTTTATGACAGCGATTACCTTCTCGGCGTATATGATGAAACCCGAATGGGCGGCATTCGCTTTAAGGCAAATCAGGAAGGTCCATTCCTTTCCGATGATAAGGAAACAGCAGCCCCACCCTGGGCTACGCTTCGCACATTGGAGGAAGCTTCCAGAAACTTTGAAAATGATGAGACCGGATTAACTGAAAAATGGCTGAATCAGCTGATCAAGCCGGGATCTTCTCTGGGTGGTGCCAGACCGAAGGCAACCGTAGTGGATACAAAAGATCAGCTTTGGATTGCAAAGTTCCCGTCAAAGAACGATGAAAATGATACTGGGGCATGGGAAATGGTGGCACATGATCTTGCAGCGCTCTGCGGTCTGAATGTCCCGGAAGCGAAGCTTGAGAAGTTTTCACCACTTGGAAGCACTTTCCTGATAAAGCGTTTTGATCGTATGGGAAGCAAGCGAGTACATTTTGCTTCTGCAATGACACTGCTGGGAAAAACAGACGGCGCATCCGCTGCTGATGGAAGTAGCTATCTGGATATTGCAGCCTTTATCAAGTCCTATGGTGCGCAGCCGAAGAAGGATCTGGGCGAGCTTTGGAAACGTATTGTGTTTAATATGGCGGTTACTAATACGGATGATCACCTGAGAAACCATGCATTTATCCTGACAGATAAGGGCTGGATTCTTTCCCCTTTGTATGATGTAAACCCTGTTCCTTACGGTGATGAGTTGTCTCTCAATGTGGATGAGGAAGATAACAGTATCAGTATTGATCTTGCAGTGCAGACCGCTGTGAGATTTGGTATTTCAGAATCGGATGCTGAGGCGCAGGCGGAAGAAATTCTGAAAATAGTCAGAGAAGACTGGGAAAAAACAGCTGCCGGATATGGCCTGTCCCGTAGACAGATTGAAGAAATGCGGCCTGCATTCAGCGCTTGTTACGAATAAAATACATAGCGGACAGCTCTTCCAAAAGGAATCAGCTGCCCGCTATTTTTGGCTAACAAAAACCACCGGCTAGGCCGGTGGATATTTATTGCTTTACGGATGACAGCTTCCACACGGATTATATCCTTGAGAGATCAAATCATTACGAGTTCCTGTGAAGTACAAATTGTTACTTTCGTTCATTTTGTTAATACTACACAACTTGGACAATGGAATTTCCTGGTGTTGCTATTAACAACACGTTCCATTCACAACAACAGGCTTTTTGATCACTTTTAATATCAAAAAATAATACTACTACATCAAAAATAGATAATCTGTATTTGTTATAATGTGGTTAGTGAATTAATGCACAAGGAGATATTTACTATGAACAAATACGAAAGCCTGTTCAAACCGATCAAAATCGGAAATACAGTCGTGAAGAACAGAATTTTCATGCCTCCGATTTCATGTAATCTTGCCAATAAAGGATATATCACAGATGCACTGGTAGAACATTATACAAACCGTGCAAAGGGTGGTGTTGGCTTGATCATCACAGAAGTTACAACAGTTGAACCTGTTTATACATATCTGCCAGGAGATATCTGTATCTATGATGATTCCTTCATTGAAGGATGGAAGAAACTGATTGATTCTGTACATCAGTATGACTGTAAGATTCTGACTCAGCTGTTCCATCCTGCCTATATGGCATTCCCTCTTCCAGGTACGCCAAGACTGATTGCTCCAAGTAATGTTGGTCCATATTATGCAAAGGAAGCACCAAGAGAAGTAACAAAGGAAGAGCTGAAAGTACTTGTATCTCAGTTTGGTGATGCAGCAAGAAGAGTTCAGATTGCCGGTGGTGATGGTGTTGAAATCCAGTGTGCTCATGCTCATGGTTTATTAGGTGGTTTCCTGACTCCTCTTTACAACAAGCGTACAGATGAATATGGCGGAGATCTTGATTCCAGATTGAGACTGACTCTGGAAGTCATTGAAGATATCAGAAACAAATGCGGAAGAGACTTCATCATTGATGTACGTATCTCCGGTGATGAATACAGTGCCGGTGGGCTGACAGTCAATGATCAGATTTATGTATCCAAACAGCTGGAAAAGGCTGGCGTGGATTTCATTCATGTCTCTGGTGGTAATACAATCAAGCGTGGTTCATCTATGCCTGCTCCTGGTACTTCTGCAGCTCCGCATCTGAAGGCTGCTGAGGAAATCAGAAAGTATGTTCATATTCCTATCACAACAGTATCGAGAATCAATGAACCATGGATTGCCAATGAACTGATTGAAAATGACAGAGTGGATGCAGTCATGATCGGTAGAGCCAATATCTGTGATTCTGATTTTGCCAATAAAGCAAAAGAAGGCAGAAGTGAAGATATCAGACCATGTATTGGTTGTGGCAGATGTCTGACATCTGTCATGTTCGGTAAACCGATTCAGTGTACAGTCAATCCGAATGTACAGTCCAGTCCTGTTGAAAAAGCTGTAGAAAAGAAAAAGGTTCTTGTGATTGGTGGAGGTCCTGCAGGACTTGAAGCTGCCTATACTGCATATGAAAGAGGACATGATGTTGTTCTGTGTGAGAAATTAGGTAAGCTTGGAGGTCAGCTGAATGTAGCGGCTGTACCAATTGGCAAGAATGATCTGTGCCGAGTTGTGAAGTTCATGGTTAACAGACTGAAGGATACAGATATTGATATCAGATTGAATTGTGAAGTAACAGATGAAATGCTGAATAATGAGTTTGCTGATTATACAGTGCTTGGTACAACAGGTGCTGTTGCCAAAGAGATTGAAGCATTCAAGGTATTCGGTAATACGATGACAGCGGATGAAGTGTTGCGTGGAGATCGTTTCCCAGGCAAGAAAGTCATTATCATCGGTGGTGGATCTGTAGGATGTGAAACAGCTGATTATCTTGCTCCGCTTGTCAATGACCTGTTCCCAGCAAACAGAGATGTCACTGTTATTGAAATGACAAATCAGCTGATGGCTGGAGAAGGTGGTCCTGCCAAGTCCAGAGTGACAATGCGTTTGCAGGAAAAGGGTGTTCATCTGTTATTAAACTCTTCTGTAAAGGAAGTGCGTGAAAATACAGTTGTTTATGAATGTAATGGTGAAACAAAGACATTGACTGGAGATACATTGATCTTTGCGGTTGGTTATGCATCAGCTCCATTACAGAACGACAGAATCATCCAGATCGGTGATTCCAATAAAGTCGGTAATCTTAAGGATGCGATCAGCAGCGCTTACCAGCTGGCTGTAACGCTATAAATCATCATTTTCAAACAAAGGAGAAAACACTATGAAACTGAATGAACCAATCAAGGTTGGTAATCTGACACTGAAAAACAGAGTCATGTTTCCACCACTGACAACCGGCTACGAAGAAAGAGATGGATCCATTGGTCCTAGATCCCTTGCATTCTATGAAAGACTTGCCAAGGGTGGTACAGCTTACATCGTCATTGGAGATGTTGCACCGGTAAGAACAGCTTCTCCAACACCAAAACTGTATGATCCTTCTCAGATTCCAACATTCAAGGCTTTGGCTGATGCACTGCACAAGTATGATGCAAAACTGGCATTACAGGTATTCTATCCGGAATATGATGTGCCAGGAGTCGGCAGACTGATTGGTCAGGCTATGATGCTCAAGCAGGAAGCAGCTAAGATCAAGGCTACAGGAGATGAAGCAGCATTTGCTGAAAAGATGGCAGAAGCAGACAAGGTAACAAAAGAAGCTTATGCCAAACTGCATCATGACATGCAGCACTTTGTCAACGAAGCTTCTGTTGAACAGCTCAATGCGATCAAGGAATCCATGAAAAACTGTGTAAAGCTTGCTAAAGAAGCAGGTGTGGATGCGATTGAAATCCATGGCGACAGATTACTTGGATCTTTATGCTCTGATATTCTGAATCACAGAACAGATGAATATGGCGGATCTTTGGAAAACCGTACAAGATATGCCATTGAAGTATTGCGTGCCATGAAGGAAGCTGCACCGGATATGATGATTGAATACAAGCTTCCAATTATTACAGTCAATAAGGATGGTTCTTTCCGTGGTAAGGGCGGACTTAAAGAAGCTGAAGGCATTGAATTTGCAAAGATGCTGGAAAAAGAAGGTATCGATATGATCCAGGTTGCTCAGGCAAACCATACAGGCAACATGGGAGATACCATTCCACCAATGGGAGATGTTGATTACAACTGGACATTACCGATCGCAAGAAAGGTTAAGGAAGTTGTTTCTGTACCGGTAGCTACAGTAGGAAGAGTCGTATCTGTAGAAAATGGTGAGAAGATTCTTGAAGATGGAGATGCTGATATCATTGCATATGGCAGATCCTTATTAACAGATCCTGACATTGCCAATAAGTCTGCTAAGGGTGAATGCATAAGAGAATGCCTGAACTGTAATATGGGTTGTGTCAACGCAATTCAGAACAGAAGGTATATCTCCTGTGTACTCAATGCGGAAAATGGGGATGAAGCAACCATTTTCATCACACCAGCTGAAACAAAGAAGAATGTCGTTGTTGTGGGTGGTGGTATTGCAGGCCTTGAAGCAGCAAGAGTTCTTGCGGTAAAGGGCCATACAGTAACACTGGTTGAAAAGAGTGATCGTCTGGGTGGACAGATCAATCTTGCCTCCATGCCTCCAAGAAAGTCTGAAATTCTGCGTGGTGTGAAGTACCATGAAAAGGTACTTCCACAGCTGCATGTGGATATCAGAATGAATACTGTTATGAGTAATGAAGAACTAAATGGCTATGATGAAGTGATCATTGCGGCAGGTGCTCATAACATGGCTCTTCCAATGCCTGTTGAAAATTCCAATGTTGTTTCCGCATGGGATGTACTGGAAGGTAAGGAAGTAACCGGTAAGTGTGTCATCCTAGGTGGTGGCCTTGTTGGAGCAGAAACTGCAGAATACCTTGCCAATAAGGGTCATGAAGTCACAATTGTGGAAATGATGGAAAGAATTGCTGCGCAGGAATCTCAGACAGTACTTCCATTAATGATGAAGGACTTTGCAGAACATAACGTTCAGCAGTTGACAAATACAAAGGTTTCTTCCATTTCCAATAATACTGTCAAGGCTGTCAATACAAAGGACAACACGGAAATCGAAATCAAAGCAGATACAATCGTTGCAGCACTTGGATCCAGAAAGAATGTCATGGATGTTACAGGTATTACAAAGCCTGTACACTATGTCGGTGACTGTTCTGGCGAAAGAACTGCAGATATCGCAAGCGCAATCAGAACTGCATATCATACAGCTAACGCAATCTGATCAATTCCCTCACACAGGACTGTTCATCGGTCCTGTTTTTGTGTTTTAATGGAACTATGAAGCTGGATGTCAGAAAACGCAACGTTGTATCACCATTAACACTTAAGGCAGGCAGACAATCGTATCTGCTGATTGTATTCCGTCATGGGGAAGCAGATGTACAGACGGAAAAGAAGAACTTTGTATGTAATACAGAAGAGCTTGTACTGGTAAAACCAGGCTGTACTACACAGATCAGAAACAGAGATACAAAAACAGAAATAGCAACGGTATCCATACCGGTACAGATTCTGGAAGAAGTGTCGAATGAGAAACTGAATCTTGTGGAAGGTTTTTCCTATGCCCAATATGATGTGAATATCGTATATGCAGGAACGGATGGTGTGATGACACTCAGAAATCTTCTGAACAAATCAGAAAGCCTGGAAAAGGAAGAGATGCAGTATGGACTTGCCTATTATCAGGAAGTACTGATTTCTGCATTTCTTGTTACGCTGTTAAGAATATGCGTGGACTCTGATATCAAATATATCAGCCGCAGAAGGAAGGCACTCATGATGGATGATGTCTTTGTCTATATCCGTGAGAATCTGGCTGGTGATCTTTCCCTGCAGAAACTGGAATCCGTGTTTTTTGTATCCAAAGAGCATCTTTGCCGCAGGTTCAGGCAGCAGACAGGGGTATCCATCCACCAGTATATTCTGGATGCACGACTGTCAAAAAGTCAGTCATTCATCCGAAAAGGGTTGTCTGTATCGGAAATCTACAAGCAGTGTGGGTTTAAATCCTATACGCATTTCTTCAAGGCATTTAAGAAAGTGTATGGATGTACGCCTTCACAGTTTAAGAAAATGAGTGAGGATTGAGAAAAATTGTTTTCAGGTAAAATATCAGTATTTGGCATAAATATGCATAATTCTGAGAACTGTCTGCCTAGTGAACCGGTGTGAACAATATGCTAAGATGATCGGGAGGATTGCATATGTTTATCAGAAAGAATCGGTTAAGAAAAGATCTTCTTGCGATTGACATCCGGAAAAAACCGGTGAGAGGATTATTCGGTAAAACAAAATGGGTTGCTGCTTCCAGAAAAGAACAGAAGAAGATGAAAGCGGTGCTGATGAAACAATACCCGGATCGGTATTATATGGATGATCTGAATGAATGGAATTCCACAAAACAGACAGATGATCTTTCGTGGATTGATGAGCTGGAAATGCTGGAAACAATGATGGATGATTAACCGAAAAGGATACATAAATGCGTATGAATCACGATTTATCCAATACAAAAGTTTCATTACAGAAAGAAAATGATGTTTATGTGATCAGACATGATGATACTGTTGCTGGAAAGATCTGGATGGAGAATGATACGGTGAATATACACATCCAACCGGAATATCAGGGTAGGCATTATGCAACAAATGCACTGTATCTGTTTACTGCATATGCACACGATAACCTGAAGGTGCATGAAATCAGAGCTGTTGTTCCTGCGGGTGAATCTATCGTAAAACATGTTGTGGAACATTGTGGTTATCATATCGAAAGGAAATGTGATGATCATGTTGTGTATGTCCATAATAAGACAGTTACAACACTGGATGATCATCTATGTCTGAAACCAGGACAGCAGGTCATCTATCTTGCTGGTGGGTGTTTTTGGGGGATGGAAAGAGTGTTTCAGGCACTCGACGGTGTAGTTCAGACGAGAACCGGATACGCCAATGGAAATACTCCGAATCCTTCCTATGAAGATATCATCAGAAATGAAACCGGGTATAAGGAATGCGTCAAAGTAATCTATGATACAAGTATCATTGATATTCGTACCATCCTGACAGCCTATTTCATGTGCATTGATCCGACTGTAAAAAACAGACAGAAAGAAGATATCGGCACACAATATCAGACTGGGATTTACTATAAAGACGAATCAATGCTGCCATACATTGAAGAAATATACGATGCAGAAAAAAGCAGATATGAACAGTTTTATGTGGAATTACAGCCACTGCAGAACTTTTATGAAGCAGAAGAATATCATCAGCATTACCTGGATAAGTATCCAGATGGATACTGTCATATAACGCTGGTGGATCTCAATAAAGTAAAAAAACTGAACAGAAAATAATGACCTGTCAGTATTGATGGATTGCTGTATCAATTGTGGATTTTGAGACAGCGGGCCTGCTTTGAACAGCAGGTTTTTATTTGCTCGTTTTGTCCTTAAAATCACGGAATAAATTACATAAAATGTAATAAATATCTATAAATGATAACAAAGCCTAAACAAAGAAAATCTATTCCAAAAACTATAGATTTTTCCTAAAATTAAAACCGTCAAGAAGTCACTTGAGACCTGGCCGGGTAATGTGCATTAAAAGAATTGAGTAAGGAGAAAAAAAAGATGAAAAAGTATAACGTCTGTATCGTTGGTGGTGGTAGTACATACACTCTTGGTTTCTTAAAGTCATTTGCAAGAATGCAGGAAGAATTCCCATTAAACAAGCTGGTATTATTTGATATCGATGCTGAGCGTCAGAAACCGATCGGACAGTATGGTGATATCATGTTCGCAGAAAGATATCCTGAACTTGATTTCTCATACACAACTGACCCAAAAGAAGCATATGAAGGAATGGATTTCATTTTCATGCAGATGAGAGCTGGTGGGCTTCATATGCGTCAGAAGGATGAACATATTCCACTGAGTTTCGGAAAGATCGGTCAGGAAACATGTGGTGCAGGTGGTATGTCCTATGGCCTGAGATCCTGTGTTGCAATGGTTGAATCAATCCATCAGATCAGAACATATGCACCGGATGCATGGATTCTGAACTACTCAAATCCGGCTGCTATTGTTGCAGAATGCTTAAGAAGAGAATTCCCGGATGATAAGAGAATTCTGAATATCTGCGATCAGCCTGAAAATGTTGTCCGTTCCACAAGCCGTCTGCTTGGTTGTAACTGGGAAGATCTTGATCCGCAGTACTTCGGTTTAAATCATTATGGATGGTTTACACATATTTATGACAGAAAGACAGGCGAAGACCTGCTGCCAAAAGTAAGACAGATCGTTAAAGAGAAGGGATTCCTTCCACAGGATGCTGAACAGAGAGACCAGTCATGGCTTGATACATATGGATTTGTAAAGACAATGCTGGAAGATTTCCCGGATTATCTGCCAAATACATATGACGGTTATTATCTGTATCCGGAATACAAGGCTTCTCATCTGAATCCGGAATATACAAGAGCTGATGAAGTCATCAATGGTAGAGAAAAGAGAGTATTTACAGAATGTGCAAAGATCATTGAAGAAGGCAAGCTTGGTGATAAGTTTGATGCGATCTCCGATGCACATGCAGAAATGATGATCAAGGTTGCTGAAGCAATTGCATTCAATACATTGGGAAGATTCATTCTTATTGTAGAAAACAATGGTTGTATTGCTAACATGCAGGATGATGCAATGGTTGAAGTTGTATGTGAACTTGGCATTAACGGTCCACGCCCTCTGAATGTTGGAAATATTCCTCAGTTCTATCTTGGATTACTGGTTCAGCAGGTATCCAGCGAAAAGCTCCTTGTAGATGCATACTACGAACATTCTTATCAGAAGGCACTGATGGCATTTACATTAAACAGACTGATTAATGATGCTAAACAGGCTCGTAAGATTCTGGACGCTCTGATCGAAGCAAATGGCGACATGTGGCCTGAATTGAAGTGATCAGGATATAAATAAGGAAAATGTATGAAGAAGAATCGTATCATGAACTTCTTCTCTGATCTGGGAAGAAGCCTGATGATGCCAATTGCAGCATTGGCTGCATGCGGTATCGTTCTTGGTCTGACCGCAGCATTAACAAAACCACAGGTTCTGGCTGCCGTTCCGTTTATTGCTTCAGGTGTACCATACTTTGTGATTACTACTTTGAAGAGTGTTTCCAACATCGTATTTACCCTGATGCCGGTGCTGTTTGCAATCTCGATTGCCATGGGTATGGCCAAAGAAGATAAAGGTGTCGCAGCATTTGCTGGATTCCTCGGTTATTATGCCTTCCTGGTTGCTTCCCAGGCGTCAATCAATACCGGTGTAATGGACTTCTCTGCCTTGAAGATTTCCAATATTCTCGGTGTTGAAACTGTAGATATGGGAGCGACCGCAGGTATTATTGCCGGTCTTGTTACACAGGCACTTCACAATAAGTTTCATAAGGTGCAGTTCCCTGCAGCAATCGCCTTCTATGGTGGAAAAAGATTCGTTGCTCTGATAGTCATTGTTACGATGTCTGCAATTGGTCTGGTGATGCCGTTTGTGTGGGAGCCGATCTCAATGTGCATCAATGGACTGGGAAGCATTATTCACGCTGCTGGTGCATTTGGTGTATTCCTCTTCGGTTTCCTGGAGAGACTGCTGATTCCTACAGGACTTCACCATGTACTGAATTCCCTCTTCAGAACAACTCCTCTGGGTGGTGTATACAATGGTGTTGAAGGATGTCTGAATATCTTCCTGCAGTTTGTTGATCAGGTTCCACTGGCAGAACTGAAGCAGTTTACCCAGTTCCTTGGACAGGGTAAGATGCCATTCATGATGTTTGGTCTACCGGCAGCTGCGCTTGCAATCTACCAGACTTCTCCAGCTGAAAAGAAGGGTAAGGTAAAAGCCCTGATGATTGCAGGTGTTGCAGCATCCTTTGTATCCGGTATTACTGAACCTCTGGAATTCTCCTTTATGTTCGTTGCTCCGGCACTGTTCGTATTCCATGCAGTAATGGGTGGTATTTCCTTCATGCTGATGTCAGTCCTTGGTGTTATCGTCGGTAACACAGGTGGTGGTGTCATTGACTTCTTCATCTGGGGTGTATTCCAGCCTGGATCAAACTGGTATTGGATTGTCATTGTCGGTCTTGTATTCATGCCAATCTACTACTTCGTGTTCAAATGGTATCTGACAAAGAAAAACATATCAATTGATGTTGCTGATGAAGATAGTGGTGAAGGCGGTACATTGACAGTAGATGAAAAAATGCAGAAGATTGCTGCAACAATCATCGAAGGCTTAGGTGGATTTGATAACATTGTTACTGTAAACAACTGTATCTCCAGACTCAGAGTTGATGTGAAGGATATGTCTGCTGTAAATGAAGAACTGTTGAAGAAGACAGGCTCAATGGGTTTTGTAAAACCGAGTGCAACACATATTCAGGTAATCTATGGTCCTAAAGTTGAAGCAATTGCTGATGCGGTAAGATCCGTTATGAAATATTGATTCCTCACAATAATGGCTGGTCATTTGGCCAGCCATTATTGGAATCTGTTCTGAATCAGCATCTCTACGATCAGCTGAACGATTACAAATGAACTCAGTTTCGTACGTAGATTTGCATCCTGAAGTTTTCCTTCGTTTGTAGTGATATAGATGTCTTTGCTATTTTGAAGTTCTGCATCTATTTCGTCGGAGGAAATCCACACGACTTTGACATTCTGTCTGTGACACTTTTCGAGGATCTGGGAGTATGTCTGACTGTCTCCATGGTTGGTAAACATGATCAACAGTGTATCCTGATTGAAAGAATCAGACAGACTGGAAAGAAAATCAATCCAGTCAATGAGAATGCATGGAATATCAATTGTTGTCATGAAAGAGTGAAGATACCTTGCTGGAAGAGAAGACATGTTGCGTCCATACACATAAAACGATGAACAGGTTTCGATCATCCTGCAGATATTCAGAATCTTTTCTTCATTGATGGTATCAATAACACCCTTGATGATCGATATATTGTGCTGAATCACATTCCATAAACTGTTGGATTGTGAATCAATTCTATTACGTGATTTCAGATAGAATTTGAATTCATTAAAACCTTTAAATCCTGCCTTCTGACAGAAACGGACAACCGATGAAGGCGATACGTACAGCTGCGAGGCAATATCATTAACGGAAAGCTGAGCAAGCATGTTGATTTTTTCATTGAAGTAGTCACAGATCAACAGTTCTGTTTCACTTAATGGACTGCTGTTTTCAGGCATGATCAACTGGATCCTGTCGTTAATGGTTCTTGGCTGGTCGTCTGCTGTTGCATTGGAAGAAAGGTATTCTATCATTGTTGAGATCACAAAGAAAATGCATAGTCGTGAAGTAAGGTCGGCACCATTGTTATCTCTGATTTTTGTGAAGAAACGTAAACTGCAGTTGGATATTTCGGCCAGTTCATTACTTTCTACAGAAGATATGGATATAACGGTCATTCCTGACATTGCTGCTTCTTTGGCAAGGTCGAGAGTATCTGAAAAAGAACCGGATGTGGAAATGAAAATAAAGACAGAGCCTGGTTGAGCAGTATGAATCAGATGAGAAGTAGTTCTCTTGGCAACGGTTTTGTAGATGTTTCGGAATCCGGCAATGAACAGAGTGCTTACGAGATAATCGATTGGAATATCGGTGATTCCGGAAGGTTTATGAAGGTATATGATTGTGTTTTTCTGAAGATATTCAGAAATGGCAGGAAGAGATTCATTGTTCAGAAGACCGCCTGTCCCTTCAAGTTCTGTAATGATGTTCTGTTTGATTTTTGTATATGCTGTAACATCAAACTGTCTGGAATCAGCAGCAATACCTTCAGTGGCTTTATTCTTCAGATAGTATTTCAGTTCAGGATAACCACTGAAGCCAAGTTTACGGCAGAAACGTAACACAGTTGAAGTGGAGTAATTGATGTTTTTTGCAAACTGCTGAATGGACATGTTCTGGATCAGAGCGGAATTATCATGAACGTAACGAAGTATTTCCAGCTCCTTTTTGGTCAGTGTATGTAATGGAATTTCAAATTTCATCTTCATAATGTATATTGTAAGTGTAAAATATTGATTGAAACAAGTAAAATATGAGGTTTTAAAATGCTGTTTTTCAAAAAAAAGAATAATGAAAAAGATCTGAAAGCTTATTGCAACGGTGATCTTGTAAGTATCGATCAGGTCAACGATGAAGTATTTTCAAAAAAGATGATGGGCGATGGTATTGCAATCAAACCATCTGATTGTGAAATCTATGCTCCATGCGATGCAACTGTAACAGTTGTATTTGAATCAACGAATCATGCAGTTGGTTTAACAACAGAAGATGGTCTTGAACTGTTGATTCATTGTGGTCTGGATACGGTGAATCTGACAGAAAAGGTGTTTGATTGCAAAGTTAAAAAAGGAACAAAAGTGAAAGCTGGTCAGCTGCTGATTACTTTTGATCCGGAAAAACTTCGCCAGCTGAAATGTGAAGATATTGTAATGCTTGTTGTACTGAATCCAGGAAAAACATCTCAGGTGAAGTTTGTCGGTGACTGCTCAGTCAGGGCAAAAGAAACCGTAGTGGCAACCGTCAGATAATTTGGAAAGCTGTTTACGGGAATGAGAAGAAAAGACTGAGAGATTACAGACTTTAATGAAATCATCAAGATCATTGATCGTTGTGATGTATGCAGGGCAGCAGTCAATGATGGTGAGTTTCCATATATCGTGCCGCTGAATTTCGGTACAGAAGTCAAAGATGGAACACTGTATCTGTATTTCCACAGTGCAATGGAAGGTAAGAAAGTGGATCTGTTTGGAAGAAACAGTAAAGTGACATTTGAGATGGATTGTGAACATGACATTATCCTGTATGAAGAACATATGTCATGTACAATGGGATATGCCAGTGTCATTGGTCATGGCATCATGGAAAAGCTTACAGATGAAGAAAAGTATGATGCCTTAAAGAAACTGATGAAGCATTATCATTCGGAAGAATTTGCATTTAATACAGATATGATGAAGGGGACAAATGTATACAGTATGACTGTACTGGATTTGACGGGTAAAAGAAGAGGAAACGGTCATTCCGAAGAAAAACAGACACATATAATGATGGAATAAAACGAAGAGGAATGTACGTCTGATGATACATTCCTCTTTTTAGAATATCTTCTGAAGGCTTTACAAAGAAAGATCAGCAACAGATTATATAATATGATCTGCTTCAAAGACATTGAAGTAAGATTGAAGCAGAGATTAAAGTAGGTCTTTTCCTGTTCTTTACTGCCAGCAAAGGTATCAGTGCAATGGAGATGAGATCACATTTGGATGTTAACTATAAGACTGCACTTCTGTTATGCAGAAAATGCAGAATACTGATGTCACAGTCCACTGCAGATAAAGTGTTGGATGCCATGTTCTATGAATCTGATGTCACCTATATAGGTGGACCATCCAAAGAACCAGGGCATAGAGGTATGGCTACAGAAAAGCAGCCATATCTTATCGTTTTGTCTACAGGACAGGATAACCGGTATCCTGAATATGTTAAAGCAAAGCCTGTAACAGTTGATAACAGTGCTAATGTGAATGAAATGTTTGAATCCTGTGTAAAGATGAGCCCAGATCGTGTATTGAATACAGATGGTAAGACAACATATAACATTCTTAAGGATAGAATGACTGTAGTGAATCAGAAAGTCGACTATACTGACAAGAATCATCGACTGAAGTGGCTCAATACCATCATTGGTAATATACAGACACAGATCATTGGAATCTATCATGGAGTATCCAAAAGAGATCTTCCATTATTCGTCAATGAACAGGTGTACAGATACAACCACAGAAACACTGGAAGGAATATGTTGAATAAGATAAACAAGTATCTACGTTTATCATCACCTATGCCAAGAAAGGCAATCATTCAGTTTCTGGATCAGGCGATGGCATCTTTCACAGCGTAATGCGTCAGATGGTCACTCATATTCCTTTACACGTAAGAAGTTTCTGAAATACAAAACTGCTACTGTTAAGAATCTGCTGATCAAAAAGAACAGTGATGACAATACCTACAGTAACACCAGTTTCATGTATCATCTGACTCAGGAATGTGGTAGCAGGAATACTGTCGATGAAGATGTATATGGAAGAGCAGTGATTGATGCAATGATGGAAGCGGAAAGAATACAGTAATCGTAAAAATGGACCAAAGAGAAGATCTTTGGTCTGTTATAATTCATTTACATTACAGGAGAAACGGATATGTTGATCAGTGAGAAACTGCAGAAAAAAGAGATGTTTTCCAAGGCGGAGTCTGGTGTTGTGGATGTCATCAGTCATCTTGGAGAATCTATTGAAGGGGTAACGGTAAGACAGCTTGCAGCGAAGGCATATGTATCCACATCTGTTGTCATCCATGTATGCAATAAAATGGGGTTTGATGGTTATCGCGACTTTGTTGCAGCCTGGATGGAAGAAATGCGCTATCTGAAGAATCACTTCAGAGAGGTAGATGCCAATTTTCCTTTTACAAAACAGGATCCATTACGGGATGTGATGACATCCATCGCAAAGCTGTATTCGGAAACCGCCTCAGATACACTTTCCATGGCGAAAGAAGCTGATTTTCAAAAGGCGGTCAGACTTCTTCAAAAAGCAGTAGATATCCATGTATTCTGCATAGGTGATTTCATATCCTATGGACAGGTATTTGCGGATCGTATGATGCGGATTGGCAGAAATGTAACGGTAACAGACAATATGGGACGTCAGTTTTTCTTTTCCGGTAATATGAGTGAAAAGGATTGCGCCATTGTACTGACGTATACTGGAACAACAGAGAAAACAATTGAGATTATGAATCATCTGTATTCACATCATGTACCGGTGATTCTGATTGTCGGCATGGGAGAGCAGACTATCCGTAAGATGAGTGATGTTGTACTGACTCTGACTACCCGTGAGCATCTTTCTTCAAATATCGGATCCTTTACTTCTTCTGTTTCTGCATCACTCCTTCTGGATCTGCTGTATGCATGCTATTTCAGAAGTGAATATGAGAAGGCAATGGAAAGAAGAATTGCATATACACATGAGTATGAGAAAAACAGAAAGCCTGCATCAGCACTGATGGAACAATGAGTTAATGTAACGATTACAGTCTGAAAACAGTGTTATCTGATCAATGTCATTGAAGGATTGAAATCAGGAAACACTGTTTTTATTAATGCATGTTGGATTGTAATCAGGCAGAAATACATGTATTCTCATGGCAGTAAAGAGGGAGGATACGTAATTTGGAAAAGTTGTTGCTTGTTTTGATTCCTGCTGTATGTGCAGGTCTGATTCAGGGAGTCACAGGATTTGGTGCAGGTATTGTCATGATGATCTTTCTGCCGATGATCTTTCCTGTTGTTACCAGTGCGGGAATATCTCAGTCAATCTGTCTTGTATTAACGTTCATGATGTTTTTACGATACAGGAAATATGCCAATCTGAAGCTGATTGCATGGCCTGCTGTGATCTTTCTTGTGGTCAGCAGTATATGCATGCAGTATTCTCAATATGTGAATCAGAATCTGATGAAACTGATTCTTGGCATCTTTCTTCTTCTGCTTTCCATCTGGTTTCTCTTTCTAGCAAGAGATGACTTCCATCCAAAAGGAATCGTATCATTTCTTTGTGTAGCAATATCTGGTATGTGTGATGGATTGTTTGGCGTAGGTGGTCCATTGATGGTTGTTCTGTTTTTATCCAGAACGGAATCAAAGGAAGAATACCTTGGTACCATACAGAGCTTCTTTCTTCTGACAGTGCTTTATGCAGTTGGATTCCGTTTTATGAATGGTCTTCTTCCATTTGATGCGATCAGCTATATTGCGATTGGAATTGTTGGAGTACTCAGTGGACTGGTGATTGCCAATAAGATTGTAGAGAGAATAAATGGAGAGCTTCTTAAGAAGCTGACGTACGTTCTGATTGGAATATCAGGTATCATCAATGTCATAACTGTATTGTTGTAAGGATGGCTGAGGCTGTCCTTTTTTTGCTATGAGAAAATGAAAAAAGAGTGATAAATAACATGATTGGCTAGGTGCACGTTACGTGCAGGTTTGATTTGTGTTTGAGAATGAACGAATTGGAAGAAAACTATTGCGAATCAGGTAGAATAAGTACTAAGCTTTAATCAACAATAGATTATGCAGTAACGAAAAAAGTGTGTTTCGCGCAATCTGCAAAGACTTCTAAAAGAAATATGTAGAAGGTCAGAATGACTGGCCTTCTACAGTTCATGATATGTTTTATTGGAAATGACATTCCTATACAGCATAGGTTATTAAGAACGAGGATATCAGACATGCAGAATAATCAGACATTGGAATACTATGAAAAGAATGCAGATGCCTATGTAAAGGATACAGTTTCTGTTGATTTTACGGATGTACAGAATCGTTTTATGCAGGCATTAAAAGGACGTAAGATACTGGACTTTGGATGTGGATCCGGAAGAGATACACTGTATTTTCTGAACGCCGGTTATGATGTGGATGCTATGGATGGCTGCAGGGAATTCTGTATCAGTGCAAGTCAGTTAACAGGTATTCCAGTCAGGCATATGCTGTTTCAGGAGTTGAATGAAATTGATTACTATGATGGCATATGGGCATGTTCCTCTATTTTGCATGTATCAAAAAAAGATCTGAAAGATGTATTTACCAGGATGATCCGTGCATTACGTCAGGATGGAATCATCTATACTTCATTCAAATATGGAGAATATGAAGGTGAAAGAAATGGCAGATACTTTACGGATTTTACGATTGAAAGCTTTAAGGAATTCATTGCTGGTTATGATGATGTGATCATAGAAGATTACTGGCTCAGTGGTGATGTCAGACCAGGAAGGGAGGAAGAGAAATGGTTGAATCTGATACTAAGAAAGATCTCTTCCTGAATGACCATCCTGGATTCAGACTTTGTGATCTGGTTGAATATCCCAATGGTGGCAGATCAGAGTTCTATGAGAATGGAACAGATATGATCATCATAGATGAAGATATCTGTAAACATGAACAGAATGATCCCGTTTTCCGTTATATGCTCATCACAGAAAAGCAGAATCTGTATATGAACAGGTTTCAAAGAGTATTCAGATTTCTGGGTTATGATAAGGAAGAGATAGATCATTATCTGTCTTCAAAAGAAATAGAAATTTCTGTTGAGGATCTGAATTCGATCGGTGATCGAGCAGAACAGGTGAATGTATCACCGTTGGAAATGAAGTTTGAGCAGAACTTTACAAATGCCTATGGCAGGTCTGCATTACGGTATCTGACAAGGGAATACAGTATCTGTGATGAACAGGGCAATCACTATTTCCTGGATTATTTCATTCGAACAGAAAATCATCAATATGCAGTTGAAGAAAACGGAGTTACCTATCATCATCCACAGATCATTGGTGAAAGCAGATATCGCAAACAGTTGAAAAAGCAGAATACATGCACGCAATGGGGCATTCAGCTGTATCGTTTCTCTACAGAGGACTGTGAGTTTGAAAACAGAATTGAAGATGATATCAAACAGTACTTTGGAAAGGATACATCCGGTTTCATTGATGATGGATTGAAGGTAGACCGCAAGGTTGCTTTATATGAACATCAGTCCATCAGTTTACAGGAAATACAGAATCGAAGAAAAGCAGGCATTAAAGCATTCCTGATTGTACTGCCGACTGCAGCTGGGAAATCCAGAATTGTAGAAGAGGATATCAGAGATTATGCAAAGGATTGCGATGAATTCAGAGCTCTGATTCTGGTGCCAGGACATAATACTCGGGATGACTGGAAGAAACGCGTACATCATTCATTGCCGCAACTGGAAGGCTGTATTGATATCTGCACATATGCGTATATGGCAAGGCATTATGCAGAACTGCCATCAGATACATATGATTACATGGTTGTGGATGAAGCACATCATGCGGTAGCTCCTGTATTGAAACGTGTTATCCAGTATTTCAATACAGGATTTACAGTCGGATTAACAGCTACAGATCAGCGCCCGGATAAGAAAAAACTGGAAACAGTATTCGGGACATATTCTACTTCACTGTCATTAAAGCAGGCAATGGAGAAAGAGATTGTAGCCAGAGCCAATGTATTCAGAATAGAAACCAATATTGATCTTTCTCATGTCAGGTTCAACGGTAAGGATTATGTCAATGCAGATCTTGAGAAAAGAATCAGAGTGACATCACGAAATGAACTGATTGTAGATGTGCTGAACAGCTACTGTACTGAAGGCGAGATGGGACAAAGGCAGGGTGTTATATTCTGCGTCAATGTATCCCATGCCAATGAGATGGCTAGACTGATGAATCAGGCAGGTATCAGTGCTGCTGCCTATACAGGACAGACAAAGAAGGCTGATGATGTAATGGAATCATTCCGGCAGAAAAAAATCAGATTCCTATGTTCCTGTAATATGATCTCAGAAGGATGGGATTACCCTGAACTTGGCATACTTGTCATGGCAAGACCGACTCTTTCCAAGGTACTTTATCTGCAGCAGATCGGCAGAGGTTTACGCAGAACAGATACAAAGAAGAATGTACTTGTTATTGATGTTGTGGATGAATATGGCGCAATGGTAAAGGCATGTAATATGCATGCAATCTTTCAGAATACATACTATGTCCCATTTGGGGATATCACCAGAACAGATTATCGTCCAGGTGATCTGATCGTGATTGATGGAATGGAAGAAAGAGTAACAAGAATCGTCAAAGTAGATATTGATACATTCGAGAATAAGTATGGGGATTATCTCAGCCAGGAACAGGTAGCCAGGGAATACTTTGTCAGTACCGGTACGGTTACAAGCTGGATTAAAAAGGGTAAGATTATTCCTACTGTACAGTACAGTTTTGGCAGTAAGACTATCTATATGTTCAGTCCATCGGATGTTGAAAAATACAGAATAGAGCTTGGTATCAAGGAACATAATGATGCCACGATCAAAGAGGACTTCTTTGATTTCATGGAAGAAAGAGACTACTCTTTGTCATATAAAATGCCATTCATGTTGTCATTCATGAAGCATGTGGATGAAATAGGTGATGCAAAGATTGATGATGTACTGGATGATTACATTGCTTTCTACCAGGATCGAATAGATCGAGGACTTCAGGTAGATCGTAAAACATGTCCATACAATGATCAGACACTGAAAGACAGAAAGTCCATATGCAGAAACATGCTCACAAATCCTTTTGAAAAGTTTGAACGTAAAAGATTCCTGTACTACTCAAAGGATCTTAGTGTAATATCCATGAACCATGCATTATTTGCTCAACTGACTTTGGAAGATCGGAAAAGAATCGATGATCAGCTGAAGGATGATCTGAAGAATTACTATGCAGATATGGGCGGAGTGTAAGACTGTTTAATTGAATATACACCATTTATTCCATTGATTGATAAGGATGAGGATTGGATAAAACACATAAATTCTTCTGTGTGAATGAAAATGAAAAGGTCAATGGAGTTATTACATGTGATGGATTTGTAGTAAGAAAAGGAAGCCTGATTTCTTCTGTCGTTACAGATGATTGTTCTGAATATGTAGTAAAGAAACGTAAACAATGTAAGTATTTGATAAATGACAGTAACTTATTGCAGGAAGATGTTTTATTCGGCTCACCTACTGGAACGTCAGATTTTGTATGTGGCACAAATACTGATGGAACTGTAGAATGGAAGAGAAAGGATGGTAATTGCGGAAGTATGTGAATCGAATTGCCATAACTGAATCGGGACGGAGCAAATGTAGTATTTCGGATATAAAGTGTCGCCCAACAGGCGACCTTTTCTCTAAGAGAATGGGGTAAACTACACTTATGGAGGATACAGGTTATGATGATCAGTCCGGAAACATATTATGAGATGAATCTGCAAGGTAAATCCCCAAAGGAAATCATGAAGAAGATCAGATCCCTGAAGATACAGATTGGGCAGTTAAAGAGGAGCATCGAAAAAACTGATGATATGGTTTTAGAAGTATTTCCGGGCAGATTGACAAGACTCAAGTGTGATCAGGATTATCTGGAACGTGCTATTCAGGCATACGAAGAAGCTGGTGGAGAATATGTTCGATCAAAAGCAGAACAGAAAGATTATGACTTCAATAAGGCATTGGATTCCATGAGTCAACTGGTGTTTACCATTGGTGGTTTCTTCTGTGGTCAAGAAACAAGAACATTTACAGTATCAGATGATCAGGTTCTGGTGGATGTTGAAAAGATCCTGATATCGATGGATAAAGAAGAAGAGTATGGCCCTTACAGGAAAGAAGACTTTATTTCCGGAATCAAGGCTCTCCATATAGGAGAATGGAAGAGAACATACAAAGATCCACTTGTTATGGATGGAACACAATGGGAACTGGATATCTACTACAATAATGGCAGAAAAGCAGTAAAGATCTCAGGCAGCAATGCCTATCCATATAATTTTGAAGATCTGAAAGAATTTCTTGAAGTAGAAATGGAGGATGAAGAAAATGAGCAGAATCAGGATTGAACAGCTAGGAATAACAAAAACAGGAACAGAATGTATCGTAAATGCAGCTAATGAAAATTTACAGGCTGGTGGTGGCGTATGTGGAGTTATATTCCAAGCTGCAGGACATAAACAGTTACAGAAAGCATGTGATGATATTGGGTATTGTCGTACAGGATCCGCTGTCATTACTCCAGCATTTCATCTGAATGCAAAATACATTATTCATGCAGTTGGCCCTGTATGGTATGGTGGCAAGAAGAAAGAACCGCAGAAACTATATGGTTGCTATAAAGCATCATTGAATCTTGCAAAAGAGCATGGATGTCATTCCATCGCATTTCCATTGATCTCAGCTGGTATATTTGGCTATCCAAAAGATCAGGCATGGAGAAAAGCTTTGCAGGCATGCAATGATTTCATTCATGACAATCCTGACTATGATATGGACATTCTCTTTACCATACCTGATCCGCAGATACTACAGATGGGATTGGCAGAGCTGAAATCACAGACAAAGAATGCACATACACAACAAGAAGAGAAGGTTGTAGCAGAAAACACGGATGATGATCTTCTTAGCACATTGAATGGAAAGGCTTTGAAGACTGCAATAGACAGCGTAAAAACAGTAGGAAAGATTCAGTGGAAAGGTGGTAAAGAATCTGATGGGATCATGGAGATACCGTATCCAGACTATCCGGATGAGATATGGGTGAGTTTTTCGATATTTGATCCGGACACGGACTATTCAGATAACTATGAGAAATACTGCAAAGGTGTACTTCCAACTGATATGAATGCTCATCAAATCAGAACGATGCTGACATTTATTGAGCGTGGGGAAAGATTCTGCGATGGACATGTTCAGCGTTATCTGGAAAACAATATCCTGTTGAAGCTGTTGTTACGCCTGGATGATCTGCTGATTGTTTATGATCAGAAGTATGGTTATATGGAAGAACTTAATTATTTGTAAATACCACAAACATTTCCTAATGCGTAAGAAAAGCAAGAATGATCAGCATTATGAAAAACAATGTTGCTACAAGAATAATATCCAATAATATTATTCCAATGCATCTTATGAATGGATTCTTATGTCTACATAGTGGGAATTGATTTTGAATGTTTACGTAGTTACAGGTTCCACCAACTATTGATAACATCATGAAAAGACAGAAGAAACGCTGTATCCATAATTCCACTCCGTAGGTATTTTCAACGATGAGCGTTAGAGATAACCATAGAATGATAATATAAATTGGAATAGCGATGAGCATTTTCCATACGGTATGTGTTCTAAAGCCTGGTGGCAACAATTGGCTGGAGGTGAAATCAGAGGTTGTTCCAGTATGAGAATTACATGCTGATTGAATATCCCTGGAAAGTTCTAGAACATTGTCATAACGTTCCTTGGGGTTCATTTGAATGCATCTTTCGGCAATACTGAGTAATCTGTTGGGGACGTTGGTCATGTGATCAGCTGCTTCTTTGATCAAAACTCCTATTGCGTATATATCTGTTTGAGGAGAAGATGAGCCAAACCCATACTGTTCTGGTGCTGCGTATCCTTTCGTTCCAAGAAGAACGGTATCATTTGTGGAAGTGTCAGAGTAGAGTTTGGCGGCATTAAAATCAAGCAAAACAACATGGTTCTGTTCCGTAATCATGATGTTTGAGGGTTTAATGTCTCGATGTATGATCGGTGGATTTAGTTGATGCAACTGACTGAGAATATCACATAATTCGATGAGATAATCTGTCAGAGCTGTTACTGTGAGGTGATTATTATTGATTACATCCTCAAAGGTTGTTCCTGATACGTAGGATTCGATAACAATAAGCTGGTTGTCGATTTCAAAGAATTCTTTGATTCTTGGAATGCCATATATAGGAATGTCTTTCAGTTTCTTATAGACATCAATGTTATAAATATCAATGGTTTTCTTTACGTAAATCTTTTTGGTTTCCTGATGTTGAACAAGAAAAATATTGTGTGGCTCATTCAGCGTTGCAATAGTTTTGTAATATGACAGGTCTACTTGTTGAGAATAATCCATACCATCATTCCTTCCAATACTTTTATACGTATAATATCAAAATGGAGAACAAAAATGAACGAGAAAAGCACTATAGAGTTAGAACAGGTTTTACGGAGCACACACGCAAAAGATTTTAAACAGTTTTGCGATAGTAACAGAGAATGTGCAAATCCTGAAGATAAACCATTCGTGGAATACTTCAAATTGCTGTTTAAGGAAAAAGGAATAACACAACAGACTGTTTTTCTGAAAGCGGATATTCCGGAAAGATATGGGTATAAGCTTCTTTCTGGTGAAAAACATACGAAGCAAAGGGATGTAATACTGAGGATCTGCTATGCGGCTGAGTTTACATTAACGGAAACACAAAGAGCATTGAAAAAATATGGTATGCCTGAGTTGTATGCGAAGATTTCAAGGGATGCATTGCTGATGATTATGTTCAATGAAAGACCAGGCAGCATTGCTGATGTAAATGAAGTATTACAAAAACATGGAATGGATCCATTAAGAACAAGCGGTACTCAAGAATAAACAAGTTACCACCGTTACGGGGGCAATGGAGCTTTAAAGTATGTGATAGACTTTTTTCAATGATAACTGACTGATTGGTGTGAAATAAATGGAAAAAACTAATGTTACATTTAGATAAATCTGCTTATCAGCACTGATCGTCTGAGGAGGAAGTTAAATGGAAAAGAATTTAAAGCTACTGGCAATGGTGTTGTGTTTAACACTGTTTGGTACGATGGCACTTGGGTGTGGCTCTTCAGGTTCGGGAGGAGACAAGGAAATAGCAAGTGTAACGAATCCTGATTCAGAAAAGGAAACTGATCAGGAAACCAATTCTGCTGTAACGATTGAAGAACAGGTTCTATTCGAAGGAAATGATTTCAAAATAACAGCAACCGGAATAGAGGATGGATTCTTTGGTACGGATCTGAAATTGCTGATTGAAAATAATTCAAGTCAGAACATCACAGTACAGGCAAGAAATTCCAATGTGAATGGATTTATGGTAGAGACAATGATGTCTGCGGATGTTGCTGCAGGTAAAAAAGCGAATGATTCATTAACATTTGAAACTACTGGATTAAAGGATTGTGGAATTGATTCTATTGCAACAATGGAATTTACACTTCATATTATGAATTCTGAATCATGGGAAGATATAGTAGTTACGGATACCATTGTAGTAAATACATCAATTGCTTCTACATATGTTCAAAAAGCAAATGATTCTGGTGAAGTTCTTTTTGATTCAAATGGAGTAAAAATTGTAGGAAAAGGATTATCTGCAGATGATTCCTTCTGGGGACCTGGGGTAATTCTTTACATCGAAAATAATACAGACAGAAATATTATAATTCAGACCAGAGATGTTTCTGTAAATGGCTTTATGGTTGAATCTATTATGTCCGAGGAAATAGTGGCAGGTAAAAAAGCAATGAGTGCTGTTCAGTTCTTATCATCAGATTTAGAGGCGAATTCTATTACTGATATAACAGACGTAGAATTGTATTTCACAATCGTTGACTCAGATTCCTGGGATACGATACAGGACACTGATGTTATTGCTATCTCATTTTAAAAGATGTTTGTAGGGAGTGGCAAATATTGTGAAAACATGGAAACTGGTTTCGGGAATACTATGCATTGTATTATTTGTCGTAGTTATGTTTCAGTCATGTGCAGTAGGTTTTATGAATACTGTTGAGGGAAGTGAAGAGTTTTCTGGAACTGCTGGGACGATTGTTGCTTTCATGATGTTATCAGGTGGAATAGTATCTGTATCGACAAGACAATCAAATGGTAAAGGAAGTAATATCGCACTTATCGTATTATTTGGATTTGCAGCATTTGTTGGGTTTATAGGCTCAGGAAGATTTGGAGATCTTCCAATATGGTCATTCTGGTGCCTGATAAATGCGATTATGGCATTTATTTGTCTGAGAAGAAAAGATAAAAAAGAAGAATAAGCTGATAAGTGTAAGTGATTATGTTGAAACATACATGATCACTTTTATTGATGTAAAGAAATTCTTTCCGGCAAATAATCAATTGTGATCTGATATCCGGCTGATCAGCTGCGGCCTCCAGCAGACTGACCAGTCATTTTTTATATGCAGAAAGCAAGTGTGCATGCCTGGCTGACAGTTTTCAACCGAAAACATCAGATCATGCATAAATAAGCCACATACGATAGTTGCTCCACCTAGTGAACCGGTTGATTGGCTTTATAAAAGAATACCCCTGTCGAATGGTAATCTGACAGGGGTATCGTATGCTAGTGGAATACTTCTGTATTGACGGAAGGCTTGATGCGTTTGGCTGTAACGCATAACCTCTTGTTGTTGATTCCGAGTGGAACACATGTAATCAGTGTGCATAGGGATGAACCTGGATTGCGTGTATACCACGATAAATCATCCGGATCTGTTTGAAGAACAGATATGACGGTATATGCCATTTCCCGATTGAGTACAGTGATGGAAAAGGTATCTCCAATCTTCATGGATGGAAGGTCTGTAAACATTCTGGCTGTAGAGAGTCCGCTATGTGCAGTGAATACGGTATGTGTATTCAGCTCACCTGTAGGCAGATCTGACCATTCACAATGACCTGCTCCATTTTGAAGAGTTGTGTTATCTGTACCATGATATACAGGTAATGTAATTCTGATGGATGGAATGGAGATTTCAGCCATCATTCCATTTCCATCCAGATTAAGCAGATTATTGTATTCATTCAATTGGATTTGAGATAAAGAGGTAATTGAATGATCGGATGCGAGAGTCTGATTGTACTCTCTGCATTGGACAAGCATCCTGTTTTTCTGTTCCTTGTGTAACTGTTGCGCTGAAAGGTGATGGCTTGAAATAATATAAGCCTGTTTGCTTTCAACGATATATGGAATGAAGATTAGAAATGAGAAGATCAGAACAGATACAGTAATCAGAATGTATCCGATTCTCTGATATATTTTCATACATGTCTGCGGTGATGGAGTACAAGGAAGATTCCAGCTACCATAGTAATACATCCTGTGATCGCTAAAACAAGGAAACTGGAAGAACCGGAAGCAGGCAATGTAATACCAGGCTTATTGACAATAATGAATCCACCATTAACGGTTGTACCACTGACTGTACCGGTATTGTTGCCATCGACGGTGATTTCCTCGCGGTGTGTCAGTTTCTGATACCCTTTTGGTGCCTGCACTTCTTCGATATAATACTTGCCTGTAGCCAGACCTTTGATATGCCAGCTTGATAGTATGATATCTTCTGTACCAGTTGGGTCAGAAATAAGATAATTATCATTCACGTTTTTGAATCTCAAAGCTGTTCCACCAGCAGATTCTCTGTAGACACGGATGATTGCATCATTCAGTACTTTGTTTTGAGAGCCCGCTTTTGTGATTGTGATCTTTGTTGTTTCGATGAACAGTGTCTGAGTTGATGTCTGGTTGGAATATTGGAATGTGATGGTATTTTCATTCACATCTCCCTGATTGTTAATAACCTTAGCATCTTTAGAAAGGATTGCCTGATAATCAATTGTCAGCATGTCTGTTTCTGCAAGCGTCGATACAAAGGTGTCTGAGAATGTGATTGTCAGTTTTCTGTCGTTGGTGTCTGAAACTGTCTGGGTATAAGAAGTGCTGTCAACTGCTTGTGGTGTTTCACCAGAACGGGTAAGGGTAACATTCACACCTGATATTGAATGCAGATAGGTCAGATCAGAAACAATGTTCATGGCCTTGTTGTTACCTTTTCCAGGTGTGATCTGAATCTGATAATAGACAGGGTCATTGATTGTACCACTGATTTTCTGATCCGTGAATGCATCTTCTACTCTGCTTTTCTGAACTGCTTTGAATGATGGTACAGTGTTCTTTTCATTGATGGAAATATTTGGGGTGGTTGATTCCAACATGATATATGAGCCTGCTGAGCTGGAAAGCCAGTAGTAGCCAAATGAGACACTGTTCCATTGAATTGTTTCACCAACAGCACATGAGTTTGCATCCAGGCTTGCAGAACTGATTGCACGCCCGCCAAGCAGGGATTCCTTGCTTTTGAAGAAGTCTGATATGCGTGGATCTGTGCTGGAATAATCGGATTTATAGGTTACAACATACTCATCCGTGCTCATGATCTGTGTCAGTATAAATGGACTTTCTTCAGAAATCAGTGCATCAAAGAATAGATCTGATGCCTGCCTTTTGTATGTTGGTGCAGTTAAAGAACCTGAATAGGTCAGGTCAAACACTTTATAAAGCTGGTATTTTTCACCGATAATGGCATTGTTTACAAAAATGTTTCCTGATTCATCTGCGAGTATTTCGACAAATGGAATGATACAAAAAGATACTACGAAAGAAACTGCTAACGCAAATGCGCGCTTAAAAAACGAAAACATGTTTTACTCCTTCCGGATTCATTGATCCTAAATTATGATGTTGTTTTCTACTGCTTCTTATAATGCTTCTTTTCTTCCTGATCTACTGCACGAATCGCCAGGGGAGGCCAATCTACCCGGTTTCATCGATTATTGTATGAAATCGTATGGAATACCCCAAAGTCATACAAGAGCAAACGTACATGTACATTTCGTGAAACTCTAGCTCATTGATATTATAAAGGAAAGATATATATTTTAGCAATAAGAATATAGCAGTTTGAAGATCAAAATATGGCATAAATATGCCGCATGTGAGCAATTGTTGTCAAATGTGATTAAATGTGATTAAATGTGTTTGCATGTAATGGTGTAACGGTGTCATTTTTAGGAAAAAATCATTGATGAATGAATCATATTTAAGTTTGATGAAACATAATAAAAAACGACAACAGTGTCGTTGTTTCAGTCATTCCTGCAACAATGTACAACAGTAAGCAATAACAGGAAATTATGGACAACATCATTTCATTGACTACCGATCGGAAGGTTGCTATAATGGCGGTGCAGATGAAACACAAGGATACGATACGAAGGAGGTCTGTGTATGGAGAGGGGAAATACAAAGAATGAAATACTGGATGCTGCATTGCAGCTGTTTTCTGTACAGGGATATGATGCTACATCCATTTCTCAGATTGCTGATGCTGTAGGAATCCGTAAGGCATCGCTTTACAGCCACTTTGCATCAAAGCAGGCAATTCTGGATACACTTCTGGATACAGCCTTACAACAATACGAAGAACATTCCGTATTTGCTGGTAAGAACTGGGAAAAGGATCCATCCGGACTGCCTGAAAACAGTGATGCTGCAGTCAAGATGGTTCAGGGACAGCTGAAGTATATTCTGCATGATCCTCTGATTCAAAGAGGAAGAAAGATGCTTGTTATTGAACAGTTCCGTAACAGCAGGCTGGCTGAAATCCAGACAAGGCAGAACTATACAGATATCATGACTTACTTTACAGGCATGATCAGATGCCTGATTGATCATGATGTACTCAAAGATGAGGATCCACAGATGATGGCTGCTCAGTTCTGTCTGCCGATAACCGTATGGCTGCAGTTATGTGATCGTGAACCTGAAAAAGAAGAGGAAGTTATGGATCTGGTGGAGAAACACATCCGTCAGTTTTACAGGCTGTATCGGAAATGAAGGTGCTGAAAGGGTGATGAGGTTTGAATGTACTAGAAGCAATCAGAAAACGACACAGTTATCGTGGAAAGTACAGCCAGCTGCCAATCAGCAGGGATGATCTGAAAACAATCATGGAGGCAGGTCTTGCCGCTCCATCTGGATGTAACATGCAGACGGTTTCTTTCATTGGGGTAGATGATCCCGAAGTTATGAAACAGTTACTGCAGGTCATTGATCCTCCTGTAGCAGAAACCGCTCCTGCAGCAGTCTGTGTCCTAACAAAAAGGATTCCAGCTTATCGGGATAAATGCTTTGCTGTACAGGATTATTCTGCTGCAATTAAAAACATGCTTCTTGCAGTAGTGGAGCTTGGCTATCAAAGTTGCTGGTATGAAGGGCATATCACAGATGATGATCATATGAATGATCGGATGGCAAAGATACTCCATGTGCCGCATGAATATGAGCTTGTTTGTTTTCTGCCGATCGGGATCGGAGAAAAACAGCCTGTGTGCGTTGAGAAAAAACCATTCGAACAACGAGCCTGGTTCAATTCTTTTCAGGCAGAATCCAAATGATATAGATGCGGGTATGGCCGCTAAGGCATAGCCGCTGTATTTTTACTCGTCAAAACAACCGATCGATTGGAAGGGAGTGTTATATGGGAGAGGACATACGAAAAGCATGGATCAGTCACAACAGGAAAACAGTCTCATTCCACGCGATGGCTGATAGTATAGTGATTGAAAAAGAAGAAAGTCAGTTCTGGGATCTGATCTGTGAGCTGATCAGTAAAGGATATCGGATTATGTAAAGGAGATACGATTATGGTGACAAAGTCAATTCAGGAAATCACAACAGTTGTATTAAAGGCAGTCACATTGGCAATGGGTGTTACTGTAGTGGTGTTATCATGCCTGAACGCAATCACAGCAGATACGGCAATTGTTCTACTGGGGATTGGGTTAGCCTGTGCTGGTGCGGCAATGATGGGAAAGCAGTGAATCATACAGAAAGTATTATCATGGGGCAGAAACTGAAACGTCAAAGAATCATGACAGCTGTTCAGATCGTTTTTCTGCTTGTTGCTTCCGCTGTGATCCGTTATCTGATCAGACAGATCATTTTCCTGTATGCAGGACATACAGAGTTTCTGGATCGCATGGGATCATTGTCAGCTGATCTTGTTCTGATAGGAATTTTGATTGTGGTTGCTGGAAAGAGCAGGATCGGATTATCAGTTGTGCCAAAGACACTGTCCTGGCATTATGTTGTGATGGAAGTTATCTTTGCAATTGGTGTCTGGGGCAACAGCCCGCAGAGTCTGCAGAGTGCACTTGTGTTAATCTATGCAGGTGTAATCACACCTGTATTTGAAGAAATGCTGTTTCGTGGATATATCTGGAATCGCATCCATCAGGTATGCAGTAACAGATGGATCGTATATATAATTGTAACCGTTCTGTTTGGAATATGGCATATTGCATATACGGATTCAATTGCCTATCGGATCAGTGATGGACTGTATTCCATCATGATCTGGAAAGTCATTACAGGGATGTGCTTTGGAGTACTGTTAGGTGCAGTGAGAATGAAAAGTGATAACTGTTTTGCGACCATGCTTGTACATGGTACATGGAATCTTTTCACAAGATAAAATAGGTATGAATCAAAGGAGATAATAGGATGAAAGTTACTTATGAACATAAACCGGCAATAACATTGATCGGTTATTCTACATCCATTCATCCAGAAGAAGGATATCAGAAATGTCCGGAATTCTGGAATCTGGAATATGCACAGAAATATGCAAGGTTATGGCAGACAATGGAGCCGGAAACACCGGTTGAAAAGGCAATTCTGGAAAATGGAATCGGTATGTTTGCAATCTGCGATGAAAAGGAAGGATCGTTTGATTATTGGATTGCCGGATTATATAAAGGTGGGGAAGTTCCAGAAGGACTGAAGCTTTTCACCTTTGAAGAAAGTTATTGGGCTGTTTTTTCTTCAAAGGGCCCATTACCGGATTCCCTGCAGAAATTGAATACAGAAGTCTGGCAACAATGGTATCCAAACGAAGGAAAGAAGTACATGGGCAATGGAAATGCCATGCTGGAAGTATATTCTGCAGGTGACATGCAGAGTGCGGATTATGAATGTGAAATCTGGATTCCGATCATCAGGCAGGATGACACTTCTGAAATCGTAACGGAAATGACGATGATTGGTATACTGTCAACTACCCGGCAATGAATTGCCAGGCTTGAAGAGAATGATCCAAGGATCATTCGCATCAACTTACCCGGATACAGCGATTCCTACAGTAACGATGCTACTGTATTTCTCTGCCAGTTAAGGGGCTGTTATCATAGCGAGTTGCCAGCTATGAGACAGGATTTACTGTCATACTCTAGTTAAGAGATATCGGTATACCGGATTCTTTCAGATAAAGAAGTCCGGTATTTTTGATGTTTATTGCCGCATTCAGATCTCGTATGTGATGTGTTCCACACTCAGGACATGTCCATTCTTCAACACCCAATGCAATATGGTCATCACCTGTGCATACATAACCACAGGAAGAACATGTCTGTGTGGTATTCTTTGGATTAACAAGAATACAGATTCTGCCATGCTTTGTGGCACACCATTCCAGCTGAGTCAGGAACATACGCCATCCACTGTCAGCTATGGCTTTTGCGACTCTGTGGTTTTTCATCAGATTTCTGACTTTCAGATCTTCCGCAAACAGGAAATCGTGGTTTTTAACTTCTCTGTCAGCTGTTTTTCTGATAAAGTCTTTTCTCTGATTTGCCACATGTTTGTGTATTTCAGCCAGCTTCTGACGCTGTTTCTGGTAGTTCTTTGATTCGCTCAGTTTTCTGTTATCTTTCTTTGCACATTCTTGCATTCTGGATAACTTCCTTTGTGCTTTCTTCAGCTTCTTTTCAGATTTCTTCAGATACTTTGGCGTATCAATTACAGTTCCATCAGAATCTGTAA
>CAMCSA010000024.1 GCA_945877405.1 uncultured Erysipelotrichaceae bacterium
CGGATTGTGCCATCTGTGACTTCAATCCAAATTCAGAACGTATTGTCTGATACAGTCTGTTACTAAGAGTTACAGAACTCATTGGAAAGTCATGGTCAAAGATATACCGAGATACGAAATTACAGGCAAGACGATACTGCTCTGTCATATGTTTCACAGAGCTTATATCAGTGTCATTCATGTGAATGTGCAGTTTCATTGTCTTAACAGTATCAACCATTCTGTTCTCCTTCAATACTGTTATTATACTGTAGAATTCCTTAGGATACTTGTGCCGAATAAGCTATGGTTTTGGAAGAGGAATCCTATGTACAAACGGATATTCTGCATGCAGTACAGGTAACGTATCAGAAGAAACGATTGAGAGATACATCGAAAATCAGGGATCATCAAACCGACTCTAAAGAGTCGTTGTTTCCTTTGTTTTTTATGAAGAAGGTACCCGGTATGTCATTCCAAAAGAAGTGGAATACAGTGACAGTTATGGTGGTATGGTGAAAGGAGATATCGTGGTTGTGTATTATGATGGAACATTACTGGAAAGCTGGCCGGTACAGATGAACCATGTATATGCGATTACATTACTTGAACCAGCCGATCGCAGTATCAATGAAAACTCATGAAGATCTGCAGTATGAATGATGAAACGTCACATACCTGTTACAGAAATGTAACAGGTATTTTCCTTTTGTGAAAGTGACTTTCAAAAAGGTCGAATTTATGGATTATTATCCTGTTTTCCTCACTGCTTCACATTGCATCCATGGGAAGATTTGCTATGATAATGTGGTATGTAAAAGAACACTTCACGATCGTTTCTGTTTCATGGCATCGGTGTCTGTCAATGAAACTGCAGTACGTGTGGTGTTACTGTCTTCGTGTTTGATTTTGAGGGTATTATGAATGGAGTATCGAAACATCCTGCATTAGATGATCTGATGCAGTGTATGATCAGAGAATCGGATCTGTCGGTAAGTGAACAGATTCTGTCAATGACACTTTCCTGGTACAGGAGTGAGAGTGTCTGCATGTATGAAGTGGACCATCAACACAACAGGGCTTTTCAGATCTGCGGGAAGTCATGTGATTTTTGTGCGTGTTCCAATGCAGTTGATCTGCAGGGGGAAGTTCTGGAAAAATGGCTGGATCATTTTGAAACAGCAGATTATGTTTATCTGAAAGAAGAACAGAACCGGATGATGTCTGAAAGAAGGAAAGCATGCATTGTGGTGGGAATCCGGAAGGAAGAGAGAATCTGTGGCCTTTTGTGTGTGAATCAGCCACAGGATCATCTGGATGATGCACTGTTTGGTAAAATGGCTGCTACAGTTTTATATCGGGAAAACCATGTACTGAATACGCATGCGAAAAGGATGGAAGAGACTGGAAAGAACAGAAATGAAAGAGAACGTATCAATCAGTCCATTTCAGAAATCTATTCTTCCATGTATTCCATTGACTTACGGACCAATCAGTTCCATGAACTTTATTCACTTTCTTCTGTTCATCAGCACATCGGTACGTCTGGGAATGCATCAGAAAAACTGGAACATTTCTGGAAAGTTATGGTGTATCCGGAATTCCAGGAAGAAGTCAGACAGTTTACGGATCTGAGTACATTGCCAGCCCGTATGGCAAATCAGCGTATCATCACAAAGCAGTATCAGAGTACATTGTTTTATGATCCTTCTAAAGATGAAGCACCGACCTGGAATCAGTGTTCCTTTATTGAAGAAAAACGGGATGAACATGGAAATCTTCTTTCTGTCATCTTTGTGACACAGAGAATCAACGATGAAAAAATCAGTCAGCTGAATGAAACCGAACAGCTGAAGCAGTCCAATGCCAGTCTGAAAGATCTGCTGGCACAGGAAAAACAATATACAGCTGTCATTGGTGCATTGGGGAATGCATACTATGGACTGTACTATATTGATATTGAAAACAACACATTCCAGGAAGTCGTATCCCATGACCGGATTCATCATCTTCTTGGTGAAAAAGGGAATGCACGTGCAGTTTTGAAGGGAATGTGCGATGAGTTTGTCAGACCTTCTTTTCATAAAGCCATGCTTGCATTCATCGATATCGATACAATTGATGAAAGACTTGGTGAACAGGCAAGCATTTCAATGGACTATGAAGCCAGAAGCGGAGGATGGACACAATGTACCATCATTCCTGTTGAACGAAATCAGGATGGAAAGATCCGTTCCATCATCTGTACTTTGAAATGGATTACTGCTGAAAAGGAAGTGGAGATCCAGGATCAGATCATCCGTGCACTCTCAGTACCATACGATAACATCTATATCATTCATAGGGATACAGGATACGTCAGAAGCTATCGCATGGGTTCCTATATGAAAAACACATATGGAGAAGATTTTGCGGAAGCACGGTATGAAGACAATGTCATTCTGTATGTGAAAAATGAAGTATACAAAGAAGATCGATGGATGTTTGAAAAGATCAGTACGGTTGATGCGATCGATCAGCTTCTTTTTGATAAGCAGGCATATCATTTCAGTTTCCGTGTTAATCGTGATAACAGGCTGCAGTATTATCAGTGCCAGCTTGTCAGGCCGAATGTATCAGGCAATGAATATATCATAGCTTTCAGGAATATCGATGAAGAAAAACAGGCAGAACTGGCTCAACAGAAAAAGATTGAGGAAGCACTGCTTGCTGTAGAGAAAGCTAACGAAAAGCTGAGAGAAGAAAGCATCGTATCTTCTGCATTATCGAAAGAATACTGCAGTATTTTTGAAATTGATCCACAAAAGGAAGAAATCTCTCTGTATCGCAGTGATGGAAAGAGTCTTCCTGCTTCTGTTGTACAGAAACTTCTTGATCTGAAGGACTATAATACTGTGATCCATTCCTACATTGATTCTTTTGTAGCAACCGAAGATCGACAGCGGCTCCAACAGGCAATGAATCTTGCTGTATTACAGGAAAAAACACGTGATGATGGATTCTATACGACAGGTTATCGCAGAATCAAAGATGGGGTTTTTTCCTATTATGAAATGAATGCCGTACGAACCAATGACCGTACAGGTAAACCGATGTATCTGCTTGCAATCAGAGATGTGGATGAGGAAACAAGAAGACAGTTGAAGCAGACCGTGGAAATGGAACAGCAGCGTGAGATCATCGAAGGTCTTGGATCGGAATACTATTCTGTACTGCTTGTTGATCATCATACGGATAGAGTTACCATCTTCAGGGCACAGGATGATGAAGGAAGAGCCATTGCGGATTTCTTCCACCAGCATGATTACAGGTGGGAAAAAGGTATACTGGGCTATTCCATTCAGAATGTCAGCAGTGCAAGTCGTCAGGAATTCATGGAAAAGCTTTCCCTTTCGCATTTACGCAAAGGAGGGCAGGATTATTCCTTTACATATGAGAAAATGAATGGAAATGATGTGATCTATCTGCAGGTCAGAGTTGCTTTTGTTCATGATCCGGATGGTAAGGAAGTTGCGGTCATTGGAACAAGAAATGTGGATGATCTGATCCGTAAGGAAAAGATGCAGGAGGCAGCATTACAGGCGGCTTGTGAAGCAGCTGAAGCAGCAAGCAGGGCAAAGAGTGAATTCCTTTCACACATGTCACATGATATCCGTACGCCAATGAATGGCATCATCGGTATGACAGCCATTGCTGCAGCAAACATCCATGATCCACAACGTGTATCTGACTGTCTGAAAAAGTCAACACAGGCAGGCAGACATCTGCTTGGCCTCATCAATGAAGTTCTTGATATGAGCAGAATTGAATCCGGAAAGGTGGATTTACAGGAAGAGGAATTCAATCTGTCCGACCTTGTTGATAATCTGATCACAATGACCGGTCCACAGATATCCCAGCATCATCATCAGCTGCATGTCAGTATTACAGATGTTACACATGAAGATGTGATTGCCGATGCAATGAGAATCCAGAAGATCTTTACCAATCTGATGTCCAATGCGGTCAAATATACACCAGATGGTGGCAGAATACATCTGTCCATCAGAGAAAAACCATCCGGTAATGCACGTACCGGCTGTTATGAAATCATCTTTGAGGATAACGGTATCGGTATGGAGCAGGACTTTGTGGAACATATATTTGAACCGTTTACCCGATCTGATGATGTTTCCTCTATACAGGGGACAGGTCTTGGTATGGCAATCAGCCGTAATATCGCAAGAATGATGGGTGGAGATATCAAGGTGGAAAGTCAGCCTGGTAAAGGATCGCGTTTTACAGTTACCCTGTATCTGAAACTGCAGGAAACTGATCCGGTGGAATATGAACGGTTTATTGATCTGAATGTGCTTGTTACGGATGATGATGCCGTTTCATTGAAGACATGCTGTGATATGCTCAATGATCTTGGCATGAAGGCAGAAGGTGTCAGCTCAGGAAAAGAAACGGTAAAACGTGTGATTGACAGGCATGCAGACAATGATGATTACTTTGCATGCATCATTGACTGGAAGATGCCTGAGATGGATGGAATCGCAACCATTCGTGCCATCCGAAAGGAAGTCGGAAATGAAGTTCCGATCATCATCCTTTCCGCCTATGACTGGTCGGATATTGAGAAGGAGGCAAAAGAAGCAGGTGCCAATGCATTCATATCCAAACCGCTGTTCCGCTCAAGACTGGTAAGAACATTTAATTCACTGCTCACGGATTATCCTGCCACAGATCAGATTCTTTCTGTGGGAACACTGGAAGACATGGATCTGCATGGTAAGACCGTATTGCTTGTGGAAGATAATGAACTCAATGCGGAAATCGCAAAGGAAATCCTGCAGATGACAGGAATTGATGTACGGATTGTAACAGATGGTCTGCAGGCAGTGGAAGAAATGAAAACATGCAGGGATAACGCCTACGATCTTGTGTTCATGGATATTCAGATGCCGAAAATGAATGGTTATGAAGCAACAAAGGCAATCAGAGCTCTGGATCGGGATTACTGCAGAACTGTACCGATTGTTGCGATGACAGCCAATGCATTTGCGGAAGATGTACAGGCAGCAAGAGCATCTGGGATGAACGATCATATTGCCAAACCGATTGACATGAAAGTACTGATGTCAGTATTACAGAAGAATCTGCACACAGGGAATCAGTAAAGATTGATATTGACTGATTGAAAAAGTGGTATCGGACAAGGTGAAAGAACAATGATTGTTCTATTTCCTGAAACGATGCCACTTTTCAGGTTGATTCAACTGCAGTCATTCATTCTTTGGATGCTGGTGCATTGAAAATTGAGTAAGGTAAGAAACAAGGGGATTGCTTTATCCTGGTTGTGGGAGTCCAGGAAAACAGGCTGATAAAAAAACAGCACCCAATGGGTGCTGCAGGCTGATCAGTCATGACTGGTTTCACGTTTGGACAAAGGTATGTACTGCTTGTTTTCTTCTCCAATATAACGGTAGGCAGGCCGTATGATTCTGTTGGCAAATTCCACTTCTTCAATACGATGCGCACACCATCCGGCAACTCTTGCGATCGCAAAGATCGGTGTGAACAGATCTTCAGAAATACCAAGGATCCGATAGACAAGACCGGAGAACAGGTCAACATTGGCACAGACATTCTTTGTCTGGCCTTTTTCTTCCGCAAATACAACTGGTGCAAGACGTTCAATGGCACACAGTACTTCATACTGATCACCATAGCCTTTCTCATACGCAAGAGCCTTTTCCTGCTGTTTGAGAATCTGTGCACGCGGATCGCTTTTTGTGTAGACGGCATGTCCGATTCCATAGATGAGCCCACTGTGGTCACCAGCTTCCTTTCGGATGATCTTTCTGAGATATTCTCTGATCTGGTTTTCATCATGGATATCTTCGACATTGGCCATGATATCATCCAGCTGTCGCATGACTTTCAGGTTTGCACCGCCATGCTTTGGACCTTTTAAGGCAAGGATGGAGCTGGCGATGGCAGAATATGTATCTGTACCGGTAGAAGAGAGCACACGATCAGCAAATGTTGAGTTGTTACCACCACCATGGTCAGCGTGTACAATCAGGCAAAGGTCGAGCAGTCTGGCTTCTTCATGCGTATATTTCTGATCCATTCGGTAGATGGACAGAATATGTTCCGCAGTAGAAAGTCCTTTGACAGGATAATGGAAATATAATGGACCATGTTCATAGACATGCAGTTTAGTGATATAGGCATAGACCATCATCGTCGGCAGTTCCGCAATCAGATTGATCGACTGACGCAGAATGTTTTCAAGCGTTGGATCTTCTGCGTCCGGATCATAGGAATACATTGCCAGAACTGATCTTGCCATCTTGTTCATGATATTCGGGGAAGGGGCAGCGATGATCATGGATTCCGCAAATCCTTCCGGAAGCTCTCGATGGTTTTCGATCAGATTTGCAAAATGCCGTAATGCCTTTTCATCCGGTAATGAACCGAATAACAGCAGCCATACGACTTCTTCAAACATGAAACGGTCATTTCTGATTGCTTCATTGACAATATCATTGAGGTCAATACCACGATAGATCAGTTTTCCATCTTCTGGGATGATGGATCCGTTTTCATCTTTATGATAGCCGACAACATCACATATGTTTGTTAATCCTGCCAGAACGCCGGTACCATCCGCATTACGCAGACCACGTTTGACTCCCAGTTTCTCACTGATTTCCGGGTTGATAAAGTTATGGCGACGGAATTCTTCACAAAGCTCACTCAGCTGCTGCTTTGATAATTCCGGGATATCAGGATATAACATATGCACTTCCTCCAATTCTCTTTTGAAAATACATTGAAATATTATACAATAGAATGAAAAGAAAGGGAAAGATATTTATGAAAGCAGTTTTAATACCAGGAGATGGCATTGGAAAAGAGATTGCAGCCAGTGTTATGGAAATCAACGAAGCACTGCATACAGGCATCGAATGGGAGGTATTCCACGCTGGTGCGGAATACCACAGCCATAGCGGCGAGCTGATGGAAGAAGGTTTACTGGAAAGAATCGGTGAACTTGGCGTTGCCTTAAAAGGACCTACCGCAACACCAATCGGGTCTGGCTTCCGTTCCATTAACGTGTATCTTCGTCAGGCTTTTTCCACTTATGCAAATCTGCGTCCTGTACACAGTCTCAAAGGTGTTCCATCCCGCTATGAAGGCGTGGATCTTGTGATCGTACGTGAGAACACAGAAGATCTGTATAAGGGAATTGAATACATGTACGATGCTCACACTGCCCATGGCATCAAACTGATCAGTGAGGAAGCAAGTGAAAGAATTGCACGCTTTGCATTTGAATATGCCATCAAACAGGGAAGAAAGAAAGTAACTGCCGTTCATAAGGCAAATATCATGAAACTGACAGATGGTCTGTTTCTGAATACATTCAGAAAAGTTGCGGCAGAGTATCCGCAGATTGAAAGCAGTGATGTCATCATTGATGCATTATGCATGAAGCTTGTGACAGATCCATGTCAGTTTGATGTCCTTGTTGCACCGAATCTGTATGGAGATATCATCTCTGACCTTTGTGCAGGTCTGGTTGGTGGACTTGGTTTTGCGCCAAGTGCCAATATCGGTGAGAAGGTTACAATCTATGAAGCCGTACATGGTTCTGCACCGGATATTGCCGATCAGGATAAGGCCAATCCGACAGCACTGCTGTTATCCTATGCCATGTTACTAAAGGATCATGGCATGATCGATCAGGCAAAACGGTTGGAAGAAGCAATCTTCCGTGTTGTAGAAGAAGGCGTTTCTACAACATGTGATATTGGCGGAACTGCAGGAACCAAGGCATTCACACAGGCTGTAAAGGAGAAACTCTGATGAAGCTGATTAATGAAAAAGTATGGATTCAGGATGGAAAACCGGTCAAAGAGGCTATTAATGAAAATGGCAGAGATCTGACTCTTGCCTATCAGATTCTCAAAAACCATGACAGTCAGTCTGATCCATCTGTGATGCATATCATATTTGATTCTCTGACATCACATGATATTACATATGTCGGTATCATTCAGACAGCACGAGCATCGGGACTCAAGGAATTTCCTGTACCATATGTACTGACAAACTGTCATAACACACTGTGCGCAGTCGGTGGAACGATCAATGAAGATGACCACAGATTCGCATTAAGTGCAGCACATAAATACGGTGGTATCTATGTACCTCCTAACATGGGTGTCATTCACTCCTACAATCGTGAAATGATGAGCGGTTGTGGCAGAATGATTCTTGGTTCTGATTCTCATACACGCTATGGTGCCTTAGGTACAATGGGTGTTGGTGAAGGTGGGGGCGAGCTTGCCAAGCAGCTTCTTCGACGTACATGGGATATCCAGCGGCCTGAAGTTGTCCTTGTCTATATGACTGGTGAAGTAAGACCAGGTATTGGTCCTCACGATGTAGCGCTTGCCTTGGTTGAGGCTACTTATGCATCCGGCTTTGTCAAAAACAGAGTCATGGAATTTGCCGGTCCTGGTATTGCATCATTGTCTCAGGATTTCAGAAACGGTGTGGATGTCATGACAACTGAAACAACATGTCTTTCCTCCATCTGGGAAACCGATGAAACAACACAGGAATATTTCCAGGTGCATGGCAGACCGGAAGCATATCAGGAGATGAAGATTCAGGAAGGGGCATGTTATGATCGTGCCATCCTTGTTGATCTGAATGAAATTGAATCCATGATTGCTTTACCGATGCATCCATCTGTTGCGATGTCCATTCATGCTCTGCAGAAAGATCCGAAAAGAATTCTACAGAAAATACAGGACAATGCCAATCAGCAGTTATCCGGCAAGGCTCAGATGAATCTTGTTGAGAAAGTGGATGAAGAAGGCAGAATTCATGTTGATCAGGGTGTGATTGCAGGATGTTCTGGTGGTACATATGAAAACATATGTGCTGCAGCTTCCATTTTGAAAAACGGTAATACGGGGAATGGACAGTTCAGACTGTCTGTCTATCCGGATTCCATGCCTGTATACCGTTCCTTAATGGAAAATGGTGCTGTAACAGATCTGATTGATGCTGGAGCCATATTCCGTGAAGCATTCTGTGGTCCATGCTTTGGCGCGGGTGATACACCAGCCAATGGTGAACTATCCATCCGTCATACAACAAGAAACTTCCCGAATAGAGAAGGATCCAAACCAAACGAAGGCCAGATTGCTGGTGTATGCCTGATGGATGCAAGATCCATTGCTGCTACAGCTGCAAACAAAGGTATTCTGACTGCTGCCACAGATGTTGTAACACAGAAAGAAACATGTCCACCAATGGTATTTCATCAGGAAATCTATGAACGCAGAGTCTATAACGGCTATGGTCATCCAGAACCTGATTTTGATCTGATCTATGGTCCGAATATCAAAGACTGGCCAGACCAGCCATCCTTAAAGGATCATATTCTGCTGAAGATTGTTTCTCATATTGAAGATGATGTCACAACAACAGATGAACTGATTCCTTCTGGTGAAACTTCCTCTTACCGTTCCAATCCGCTTCGTCTTGCTGAATTTACATTAAGCAGAAGAGATCCTTCCTATGTACCTGAAGCAAAGAAAGTTGCTGCCTTAACCACAGATGATCTGAAAGAAGTGATTGATGCATACGCTCTTAAAAAGGTTACGGTTGATTGTAATCGAAGCAATATCGCATCTGCGATCTATGCAAGAAAACCAGGAGACGGATCTGCGCGTGAGCAGGCTGCTTCCTGTCAAAGAGTACTGGGTGGAGGTGCCAATTTTGCCAGAGAATATGCCACAAAGCGTTATCGTTCCAACTGCATCAACTGGGGTATTCTTCCATTTGTAACAGAAGATGAAAGTGTGCTTGTAAACGGGGCATGGGTATATGTACCGGATGTGACAGAGCATCTGAAAAACGATGAACCATGTACAGGATATGTGTTATCGGATGGTAAGGTAAACACGGTTACGTTATCATTTGGTGTGTTGACGGATGATGAAAAACAGATCCTTCTGGATGGATGTCTGATCAACTATTATAAACACTGACAGGGCAGGGAAACCTGCCTTTTTTTCAATGCAGAAAAAAGACCATGCTTTCTGCATGATCTCATCATTTCTGAAACAGATGCGGATACAGATATGGAATGAATACTGGTACGATTCTTTCCCAGTCCGCTTCACAATGGTGGCCACCTGGTGTCAGGTGTGGATATGTATGGCATCCTTTTTCATTGTACATATGATTGATGTGCAGCATCATATCCATGGCATCAATGAACAGACGCTTGCCATGGACTTCCTGGCTTCCCTGATCAATGTAGATCCATGTGTCTGGATTGAAGTCGGTTTCATGAATCAGTCTGCTTAACTCACTGTAGCAGAAATGAGTGGAAGGTGAGACACAGCCTGCTTTGGAAAAAACATCATTGTGGGCTGTGATCATATATTCACTCATCAGTCCTCCCATGGAGGAACCAGCGATACCGATGTGTTTCCGATCGGAATGGACACGGTATCTTTTTTCTATTTCCGGCTTCAGTTTATTGACAAACCACTTTGCGGTTTCCCTGCCTTGGGGTGGTACATCAGGCAGATCCTCAAGATGCGTGATTTCAGGTCGGTATGGGCAGTACTCAGAAAGTCTGCCGTCTCCTTTATGGTTGCAGTCAACTCCGACTACAACAAGATCAATGCCAGTCTGATCCAGATAATCCTTTAAACCCCAGCTTTTCCCATAAGTAGCAACCTGATCATAGAAGATGTTATGGCCATCAAACATGTACAGAACATCATACTTTTTCTTTTTATATGCGTAGGAGTCCGGCAGATAAACCCAGACTTTACGAGGTGTAGGGCCGATATGAATCGGCATGCGGAACATTTCTACTTTTCCCATGGTGCCTTACCCATCCATTTGATTCTGCTTTCACTTCCGGCAATGATTCTTTCAATATTGGATCTGTGCCGGTATGTGACAAAGATACTCAATATGATCAGTGATAATGGAACACTGACACGAAGACTGCCTGCATTGAAGAAGTACAGCAGTGTGCTGACAATGGCATTGATCCATAATGCCAGCATGGATGAGAAACTGACCATTCTTGAGAAAAACAGAATGCCGAAGAAGCATACAACCGGCAGGATAAAGGATGCCAGCCAGTCATGTGTGACAAATAATGCCAGTGCAAGGAAATAGCCATAGCTTGTCGCAACTGCCTTTCCTCCCTGGAATCTGGTAAAGATCGGGAAGCAGTGTCCAAAGCAGCATGCCAGTCCTGCATACACTTCACAACCCGGTGCCAGATAATGTGCAATGGCGACAGAAATAAATGCCTTCAAGGCATCCAGTACAACGACAAGTACACCAATCGGTCTGCCAAGAACTCTGCCTGCATTGGTTCCTCCGGTATTTCCACTGCCTTCCTTGCGCAGATCTTTGTGGAAGAATACCAGCCCGATAAACAGGCCCCATGGCACAGATCCAAACAGATATGCGACTGTAACCGCCAGAATGTAATTCAACATAGTGATCTCCCCCTGTAGTGAGGAATATTTTATCATAAAGAAGATGTGAATCAAATGATACTGATGCATGTTAGCGGTAACATACCTGTGTTTTTGTCTTGTGGAAGTCAGAAGAATCGTGTATTCTCATTAGGCATGAAAAACACTGGATTTTTGCTATAATGATTCAGATATCAGACTGGAGGTTGGCGTGAAGAGATACGATGACAGCAGTATTCAGATCCTGGAAGGACTGGAACCGGTCAGAAAAAGACCGGGTATGTATATAGGTTCAACCGATTCCCATGGTCTTCATCATATGATCTGGGAAATTGTTGATAATGCCGTGGACGAAGCACTCAACGGCTTTGGAAAGAAGATTACGATCACATTGGAAAATGATGGCAGTGTGACGGTGGCGGATGAAGGAAGAGGTATGCCGATCGGCAGACATGCTTCTGGAAAAAATACACTGGAAGTCATTTTCACTGTTCTGCATGCTGGTGGAAAGTTCACATCAGAAGGCGGCTATAAGACGGCAGGTGGTCTGCATGGTGTTGGCGCATCGGTTGTCAATGCCTTAAGCAGCTGGGTAACAGTTGATGTATGCCATGATGGGCAGCATGTCCGTATGGAATTCAAAGATGGCGGATCCAAGATCGGTAAACTGCAGAATCTGGGCGCAACAAAACAGACCGGTTCTACAGTCCGTTTCAAACCGGATCCTTCGATTTTCCAGACGGTTGATTTCAGATACGATACGGTATGTGAAAGAGCCAGAGAAGAAGCGTTTCTGTTAAGCGGAATCAGCTTTGTTGTCTGTGATCATAGAGGAAAGAAGAATCAGGAACAGACATTCTGTTATGAAAACGGAATGAAGGAATTTGTCAGTTATCTGAATGATGACCGTACACCACTGATGGAACCGGTATGCTTTGAAGGCAAGGCACAGGGTGTGGATGTTCAGGTTGCTTTCCAGTATACCGATGATTATCAGGAAAACACATATTCCTTTGTGAACCTTGTCCGTACCCCGGATGGAGGAACACATGAGGCAGGGTTCAAAGGTGCCTTTACAAAGGCGGTTAACGACTATGCAAGAAAATACGGCATCTTAAAGGAAAAGGATAAGAATCTGGAAGGAAATGATGTCCGTGAAGGTCTGACTACGATTCTATCCGTATCCATTCCAGAAGAGATTCTGCAGTTTGAAGGACAGACAAAAGGAAAACTTGGAACCCCACAGGCAAAACCTGCTGTGGAATCTGTTGTGGCAGAAAAACTGACATTCTGGCTGGAAGAAAACAAAGAACAGTCAGACATGCTGATTCGAAAAATGCAGAAAGCCATGCTTGCCCGCATTGCCGCAAGAAAGGCAAGAGATGAAGCAAGACGTGGGAAAAGAGTCGGAAAGGGAGAAAAGGTGCTCTCTGGAAAACTTGCTCCAGCCCGAACAAAGGATTCCAGAATCAAAGAGCTGTTCCTTGTGGAAGGTGATTCCGCCGGCGGTTCTGCAAAGCAGGGAAGAGATTCCGTCTATCAGGCAATCCTTCCATTGCGTGGTAAGGTATTGAATACGGAAAAGTGTTCGCTTGCGGACATTGAAAAGAATGAAGAGCTCAATACGCTGATCTATACGATCGGAGCTGGCGTCGGTTCTGATTTTAATTATGAGGAAAGCAATTACGGTAAGATTATCATCATGACCGATGCCGATGATGACGGCTCTCATATTCAGATTCTGCTTCTGACTTTCTTTTACCGCTATATGCGACCATTAATTGAACATGGCATGGTATATATTGCTCTGCCGCCATTATTCCGTGTGACAAAAGGAAAGACACTGGAATACTGTTATACAACGGAAGAGTTGGAAGCGTTAAAGAAAAAACTTGGTAAATGCGATATCCAAAGATACAAAGGACTTGGTGAAATGAATGCGACTCAGTTATGGGAAACAACAATGGATCCAGCTAACCGTACACTGGTTCGCGTTGGCATTGAAGATAACGCAAAGGCTTCTGTACGTGTATCCACATTGATGGGAGACCGTGCAGAAAACAGACGCAGATGGATTGAAGATAACATCTGCTTTACACTGGAAGATGACTATAAACTGGAGGACAACAGGTGAGTAAGAAGAATATCGTAGAAGATCATACAAAATATGTCCCTCAGCTGTTGGAGGATATCATGGGACAGGGATTTGGCAGATATGCCAAATACATCATTCAGGAACGTGCCCTTCCTGATGCCCGTGATGGCCTGAAACCGGTACAGAGAAGAATTCTGTATGCAATGTATCATGATGGAAATACATATGATCGTCCATATCGAAAAAGTGCCAAAACAGTAGGTCTTGTCATTGGTAACTATCATCCGCACGGGGATACATCCGTTTATGATGCAATGATCCGTATGTCACAGGACTGGAAGGTGCGTTTACCGCTGATTGATATTCATGGTAACAACGGTTCCATCGATGATGACCCTGCTGCAGCAATGCGATATACCGAAGCAAGGCTTGCCAGAGTGACTGAAGTCATGGAAGATGACCTGGATAAGGATACGGTGGAAATGGCACCTAACTTTGATGATACGGAAAATGAACCGACGGTTCTGCCGGTACCGTTTCCTGTCATGCTTGTCAATGGTGCAACTGGTATTGCGGCAGGATATGCGACAAACATGCCGCCACATAATCTGAATGAATGTGTGGATGCTGCCATATACCGCATTCAGAATCCGGAATGTTCACTGGATGAGCTTATGGATATCATTCCAGGCCCTGATTTTCCAACCGGTGGTATTGTCCAGGGGGAAAAAGGAATCAGGGATGCTTTTGAAACCGGTAAAGGCAGAATTGTCATTCGTGGCAGATGTGAAATTGTAACAACACGTACCATCCAGCAGATTATCATCACCCAGATTCCATATGAAGTCATCAAGGCAAATCTTGTTCGGAAGATGGATGAAATCCGAGTAGCTAAGGATATTGACGGGATTCTTGATGTGCGTGATGAAACCGACCGTAATGGTCTGAGGATTGTTGTGGATGTCAAAAAGGATGCAGATGCACAGCTGATTCTCAATTATCTTTATAAAAATACGGATCTGCAGGTATATTACAGCTACAACAATGTCGCCATCATTGATGAAAGACCAGTACAGGTAGGGCTTGCCGGGCTGCTGGATGCCTTTATTGAATTCCGCAAGGAAGTCGTATTGCGCCGTTCCCGGTTTGAACTTGCCAGAATGGAAAAAAGAATACACATCATTGAAGGTCTGATGAAAGCCGTATCGATTCTTGATGAAGTCATCCGGATCATCCGTGCTTCCAAAGACAAGGCTGATTCCAAAAAGAATCTGATGAATGAATTTGGCTTTGATGAACCACAGGCAGAAGCAATCGTATCGATGCGTCTGTATCGTCTTTCCAATACGGATATCCGTATACTGCGTGATGAGTTTGCAAGCCTTGTCAATCAGATTGAGGAGACGCGTTCCATCATTGAAAATGTCAATGTACTCAAATCTGTGATCATCAAAGAACTGCGCAGTGTCAAAAAGGAATATGGCGATCCAAGAAGAACAAAAATTGAAGCACAGGTACAGGAAATCGTGATCAACCGTGCTGCTATGGTAACTCCAGAACAGGTGCGTATTACCGTATCCAAAGACGGGTATGTCAAACGTGTTTCCCTGCGTTCCTATATGGCTTCTTCCGATACGCCGACTGGACTTAAGGCGACCGACAGCCTGGTAGGATCCGCAGAAGTCAATACGCTGGATCATCTGCTTTTATTTACATCCAAAGGCAATTATGCCTGCATTCCGGTATGGAAGATTGAAGAAGGAAAATGGAAGGATATCGGATCACATCTGAATAAGATTGTTCGAATTGATGGGGATGATAAAATCATTCATGTCATTGTCGTCCACCAGTTTGATACATATGCTTCCATCGTGACGATCGGATCCAATAACCAGATCAAAAAGACACCGGTATCCGCATGGTATTCGGAAAGATTCAATAAGGTTGTACCGGCAATGTCATTGCCGGATGGAGCAACACTGCTGAATGCATTCTGCGTGTATGAAGGACAGCAGATCGTACTGGTAAGCAAGGATGGCTTTGCATGCAGGTTTAATGTGGATCAGTTACCATCAACCGGTGTACGATCCAAAGGTGTCAAGGCAATGAATCTTTCCATCGGGGATCGTCTTGTATCAGGATGTACCGTCAATCCAAATGATGCCGCAATTCTGCTGATGAGTACAGATGGTGGTATCAAGCGTACCTATCTGCAGGAGATTCCAGAAGGTAACCGTCCGCTTAAGGGAGTACTGATCTGCCGGAAGCTCAAGAAGAATCCATACGAGATTGCTTTTGTGCGCCATATACAGGCATCCGATGAGCTGATCTTTACCGATCCTGATGAGAAGAAGCTGCGCGCAACAGAAGTACCTTTAAAACAGAAAGATGCAGGTTTCAGCAATCCGATTGAACTGAAAGAAGGATGGAGCCTGCAGGAAGAATATGAGGAATGCAGAATCATTGACATTCCAGAAGGAAAACAGCAGCAGGTACATGAAGATGTGGAAAAACTGACGCTGTTCTGAAATGAGGAATTATGACAACATGTAAAGGATGTGGTGTCCACCTGCAGTATGAAGATCGAGCACTGCCAGGGTATACACCGAAAAAAGAAAGTGAATACTGCCAGAGATGTTTCCGTCTGATTCATTATGACGATCTGACGGTTTCCATGCGGAAAGGCATTGATCCGGATGAGGTTTTGAATCGCATCAAAGGGATGGATGCTCTGATCTTATGGGTTGTGGATCTGTTTGATTTTGAGGCAGGTATGATTGCTGGACTCAACAGACATCTGGCAGGTAAGGATATCATTCTAGCCGCAGGGAAAAGAGATCTGTTACCCGATACCCTCAGTGATGAAAAGGTGGCAAGGTTTGTCTTTTCAAGACTCAAGGAGCAGGGTATCACGATTCAGGAGCTCATCCTGACTTCTGCTTATCAGCAGGAAGGGCTGGAGGAAATCAAAGATGCGGTTGCTCGGTATGGAAGAGGCAGACCGGTCGTTGTCATGGGAAGAGCCAATGCGGGAAAGAGCACACTGCTGAACAGACTTCTTGGCAATCAAGCTTTGACCATGTCCAGATATCCTGGTACAACACTGGATTTCAATCAGATGGAAATGGATGGTGTGACCTGGATTGACACACCTGGTATTGAAATTGATTCCAGTATTCTGATGGAAATCGATGAGAAGGATCTCAAGACTGTTCTTCCGGATCGCAGACTCAAGCCTGTTGTATTCCAGCTCAGGGGCAATCAGTCCTTTGCGGTTGGTGGGCTTGCACGGATTGATCTGTATGGTTGTGATCATGCAAGTGCCGTCTTCTATATGGCACAGACGCTGAACCTGCACCGCAGTAAGGTATCAGCGGCACAGGAGCTTTGGAAAAAACATTATGGTGAACTGCTTGTACCAGTTGCACTCCACAGGCAGTTCCGTAAATTCTCCATCCGTAAGGAAATGGACAAAATGGACATTGTCATCGATGGTTTAGGCTGGGTGTGTGTTCATGGAACAATGAAAAATGTGGACGTCTATGTCCCGCAGAATGTCAATGTGACATTCAGAAAGGCAATGCTGTAATATGCTGAATGGAAAACAGAAAAGATTTTTAAGAAGTCTTGCCTTAAATGAAAGAGCGATCTTTCAGCTTGGCAAGGACGGTCTTTCCGATAACTATATCGAACAGATCGATCATGCACTTGGAGCAAGAGAACTTGTCAAGATTTCCGTGTTGAAAACCGGTCCAAGTGATCTGAAGGAAGTATCGTTTGATCTTGCAAGACTGACGAAAAGTGAAGTCGTACAGATCATCGGCAGAACAATCGTACTTTACCGTAAGGGCAGATCGCCGAAGATTATCCTGCCATGATCATTGAAGCATCATTTGATCCTGTAACAGTGGAAATGGTACAGGCAATCCGTAACCTGATGAAACAGGAAGGGATACATGAAGTGTATGTGCAGCCAGGTAATGAAGGAATTCTGTCTGTTGATCAAAGAGTCAGACTGCTCAGACTTGCATTTGCATCGTACAGACATATTCATGTCACAAAAGGAAAAAAGGCAGATCGGATTCTTACCGGTTATGAAGAAAATGAGAAACTGGCAAGAAGCGGATATTTCCGGCTTGTACCTGCATCTGTACGTCGTGATCTGATTGAAAACAATCTGTATCTGCCACAGATCGTGGAAGCACAATGCAGTCCACATCGTGCCATTCATTCTAAAGGTGTGGCAGATACATGTGTCATTCTGGCACGTGCACACCATTTGGATGAAAAACTTGCAGAAAGAATGGGTTATCTGCATGATGTGACAAAAGCAATGTCAAATGAAGAAGGCGAGGCTGTTTTACGCATATGGAGTCCATCAGATCTTTCCCTGAATCCTAAAATCTGGCATTCCCGTACAGCTGTATTCTGGCTGAAGCACAACATGGGACTGTATGATCCGAAAGTACTGATACCGATCTGGAATCATACACTGGGACAGGGAAAATCCGATTATGACCGGATTCTCTATATCGCTGATAAAATTGAACCGAATCGCAATTACGATACAACATACCATCTTTCCCTGGCAAAAAAGGATCTGAGAAAAGCTGTGGATCTTGTGATGAAGGAAGGGGAAGAATACCGAAGGAAAGGAAATTAACATGTCAGAGTTATTGAATATTGTATGTAACACACTGGATGAAAAACAGGCGGAAGATATCGTAACCATCGATATGCGCTCTGTAAATCCATACAGTGATTATTATGTGGTATGTACTGCAAAAAATGTCAGACATGCCATGTCACTATGTGATTTCTGCAAAGAAGAGGCAGAAAAAAACGGTTATATGGTAAGACTGACAGAAGGGGATCGTGAAAGTTCATGGATCCTTCTTGATCTCAATGAAGTCGTTGTTCATATCTTCACATCTGAAGCAAGAGACTTCTATCGCCTGGAGCGTCTTTGGGCAGATCTGCCACAGCAGCAGTATACAGAAAACGTACAGTAAGAAACAGCCTCCACAAGGATCATACCTTCTGGAGGCTGTATTTCAGTGATAGACACCATTGTCCTTGAGCCACTGTATGAGCATTGAACTTGTAATCGGAGAAGAAGATGACCATTCCAGTTTTGAAAGAATCTGGATTTCTCCATCTTTGACAGTTACCAAAGCAAAGGAAGGGTAGTCAGATAAACCCCAGTCCTGAGCCAAAGAGGCAGGCAGGTTTTCCTGTTTGTATCCGGAAAGGTCAACTGTTTCTATCAGACAGTCAAGGTCAAGTCCACTTTTGGCTTTGACATCAGAAAGAACAGATGTTCTGACATACATGCTGTCAGTTTCACCATCGTTGTAGAAAAACAGAAAGTGCTGGCTTGATTCCCCGGACGATACGATATATTCTTTTAAGGATGCATAACTGATGAAAGAGGATGAGTCAATTGCGACATGTTCCTGTCGTGGCTCAAATATCCTGTATGCAGCAACTGCGCCGCTGTAGATCATCAGCATACATAATAGTGAAAACAGTATTTTCTTCAGCATGGTATTATTCTATCAAAATCATGTTGAAACAGGCAATAAATGGAGAATGATTTACATATGAAATGGTATGAGGAAAAATTTGTATTACGCAGAGACTGGATTCTGGATCATCTGGAGCTGATCGGGCTCAACAGTGAGGAAGCCATTGTCGCATTGATGATTGATTTCATGAATCAGCACAATATGAATATTACGATGGAAGATCTTGCCCATAAAGTAAACATGGACGCAAAGAAAGTGGATCAGGCAATTTCATCTTTATGTGCACGCCGATATCTGCAGATTCAGGCAGCAGGGGGAAGTGTGCGTTTTGATCTTTCCGGGCTGTATGAAACCGATACGGCAAAAAGTGAAAGGGTTCTTGACAGTAAACTGTTTGATCTTTTTGAAGAGGAGTTCCATCGCCCATTATCTCAGATGGAAATGACAAAGATCAGTGAATGGAACAGAACAACTGACAGGAAGCTGGTGATCTACGCATTACGGGAAGCAAGTGCCTATCATTCCCTTTCCATCAACTATATTGATAAGATTCTGCGCTCCTGGAAAGAAAAAGGAGTATCCGCAAAGATGATTGAAGAAGGAAAAGTCTTATGAAACACATCGATCCTGTTGCGTTTCTGGATACACTTGCGCAGATGTTCCCTGATGCCCATTGTGAATTGGACCATCGGAATGCCTATGAGATGGCAGTAGCTGTCATTCTTTCCGCGCAGACGACGGATGCTTCTGTCAATAAGGTCACACCATCGTTATTTGAAAAGTACCCGGATGCATTCAGCCTTGCATCTGCTCAGCAGAACGATGTGGAAGCATATATTGCTTCACTTGGGCTTTATCGGAACAAGGCACGCTCCATCATCGGTTTTGCCAGGGGTGTTGTCGAACAGTGTGATGGGGTGATTCCAAAAACAATGGATGAGCTTACTGCCTTGCCAGGAGTTGGCAGAAAGTGTGCCAATGTCATTCTTTCAGAATGTTATCAGATTCCATCTCTTGCGGTGGATACCCATGTATCCCGGATCGCAAAAAGACTGTATCTGGCATTTGAGAAAGACTCCGTGGATACGATTGAAAGAAAGCTGAAGCAGAAGATCCCAAAAGAGAGATGGATTGCATCTCATCATCAGATGATCTTCTTTGGAAGGTATCTGTGCCATGCCAGAAATCCGGAATGTGATCGATGCCCGTTTACACAATACTGCCGCTATCACAAAGCGATGAAGAAATGAAAAAAGACTGTAGCCGTTTGACCTGACAACAGGGACGGGTGCAGTCTGTTTTTGGTTATGGCAGTGTTTCATCAGGAGTGATGGAAAGATGCAACCAGAAAAAAGGGATTGTAATATATTCATTACAGTCCCTTTGATCCATATGCTGTTACTGTTGTGATTCGGAAGCAGGAGTTGTTGGTGTTTCCGTCTTGTCACCAGTTTCCGGTTTTTCCGGTTCAACTGGTGGCTCCGGTTCCGGTTCAGGCTCCGGTTCAGGCTCCGGTTCAGGCTCCGGTTCCTTAGGAGTCTTGAAGGCAGAGCACATCTCATTGGATGTATCATCTGACTTTTCAAATCCATAGTAACCGCAGACTTCCACATCGGCATCATAGCCAAGGCCATCTACAACCTGTTTCATTGTTTCAGATGTATTGGATACTTCTTTGATCGTAGTACCGTTAACTCTGATTCTTGCCTTATAAACGATGTTGCCGTACAGACCTTTCGCATCGAAGAAGTTCATATCCGAAGCATTCTTATTGAGGGTAGAAAGTTCTGTATCACCAGGATATTTTGCCCAGTTGAATGTAATTTCAGATGTGTTTTCGTTATAGGATGCAGAGAAGGAAGAAATATTCTTGAGTTCTGGCTTATCGGCACTGTAGCTCTTCAGCTTTGCGTAGTCGGATTTGATCAGACCTGTTGTCTTCAGATCATCTCTGCCTTCCGGTACTGCCATGTATGGCCAGCTTCCCTTGATGAAGGAAATGGATTTGACACTTTCAGGCTGCTGCAGAGTTGCAGGAACACTGCCATCGGCATGGCATGCATCCAGCACCGCACTGAGGATATAACCTGTTTCATTGATGAAGTTTGCAAAGTAGTTGTTACCGCCGACTTCAGCTTTTTCCCATCCTGCCCAGATTGCGGAAGTATACATCGTATCATTGCATACCATCCATTTGTCTTTCATGGCACCTACTGGAATACCATACTCCAGACCAGAGTCACCCCAGTCGCTTGTACCTGTCTTTCCATAGGTTGCATAGTTTCTGATCAGTACCTGCAGGAAATTGTTTGTTGTGGTATGAACCGCGGAATACATCAAGGAGCTTGTCATATAGGCGGCAGCTTCTGACATGACCTGTACTTTTTCGTACTGTGGTTCAATCGGATCCTGATGACCATTACGGTATTCAATCTTTGTAATCGTATGTGGTGTGATGTAATAACCACCATTCATTTCTGTTGCATGTGCTGCAGCAAGCTGTTCAACCGTACATACAAAGTCATTACCACCAATGGAATAGGCGATGTTGAACCCATCTGCCACTGAATCATCAAAGCCAAGGCTCTTCATGTATTGTACATACCAGTCATATCCCTTGACATCAATGACATTCTGCATTGCCTGCATGGCAGGAGTGTTCAGGGAATTGGCAATTGCATATGTCAGATCGACAACACCGGTTGTTGCACCATAGGCATTCTGGAATGTCCATCCACCGATGGTAATCGGTTTATCAGAAAGCATATGTGCAGTTGACCATCCACAGTAATCAAAGGTTGGGGCATAGTCAAGGAATGGTTTGACAGTTGAACCTGGCTGTTTGTACTGCTCAGTTGCGTGGTTGAGAAGCATGGAACCGCCGGAATAGGAACGTCCTCCGCCAATGCCGACGATTTCACCAGTCTGATTGTTGAGTGTGATCAGACCGATTTCTTCGGTATCGCTGTAGAAGTTGATGCCATATTCGCCAGACTCGATACTTTCAATCGTATTCTGGATTGTCGGATTCATGGCTGTATAGATCTTCATGGATACATTGAATGGATCCTGACCTGTGATTTCCAAAGCTTCTTTCAGTGCTTCATCAATATAGGCCTGATACTGATAGCCGTTTGAATCCAGTGTGCTGTACTGGTCAATCAGCAGATCTTCTACTCTGATACTTGTTGCCAGTGCATATTCTTCATCATTGATATAACCATGTCTGTTCATCAGATACAGAACGTTGTTTCTTCGATCCGTTGCATGGTCCAGATAGTTATGTGGGTCATAGTAATATGGAGAGTTGATGATACCGGAAAGCAGGGCACATTCGGAGATGTTCAGCTGACTGACGGATTTACCGAAATACTGCTCCGCTGCTTTCTGTACACCACGGATATTACCGACGCCACCGAAGTTCATCTTATTCATGTACATCTCGAAGATCTGTTTTTTGGTTGCCTGTTTTTCCAGCTGCATGGCAAGATCAATCTGCTGGATTTTATATTCGATATCACGTGTTTTGGAAATACCGTTATCATCATTCTGGAAATATGTCAGCTTGACTAACTGCATCGTGAATGTGGAACCGCCAGACACGTTGTGCTTGATGACAGTATCGATCATTGATTTAACAAAACGTGGAATATCAAATCCGTTATGCGTGAAGTAGCGGGAGTCTTCGATGGAAAGGAATGCATCGACAAGTGCTTCCGGTACCTGATCATAGGTGATGTTTTCGCGTAACTGCGAACCGACGTCAGCGATTTCATTGCCATCCTTATCATAGACAAGAGTGGATTGATTTGTTTCAAAGTCTGAAAGACTCAGTTCCGGTTCACTTTGCAGAAAGGTGTCAATCGCCATGATTCCGACTGCTCCAAACACCAGTTCGAAACCGACCAGAATCGCCATGATGAGTGTCAGGAAACGGAACCCATGGAATTTTCTTTTTGCTCCAGGGGGAATGATTTTCTTCTTTCTGCCTGATCTGTTGTTTTTCATTTGTTATCCTCCGTTTTGAAATACAGTTCTCTGATGATACTCAGATAATCAACCGGGATGACGTAGTTATATGGAATCTGGTACCCGTTTTCCAGAAACCATGTATAGGGAATGCTTTTGCGTTTGGATTCTTTGCGGAAGCTGTTGACCTTATCTTCCATCACAAGGAAACACTGATAATAGTACGTAAAACGTACGATGATGAAGGCAATGCCACCGTGTGCAGTAACATTGGCTAGATGAGAGAGCTGATGTTCGTGAATCAGCTGTAAAGGAAATGATGTTTTTGAAGCACATTCCTTTGCTTCAAAGTCAATATACTTTCCCTTGAAAAGACCATTGTAGTCGGTCGTGGATGGAATCTTATAGTATGCCTCTATGATTTTTGCGGCTTTGCGCTCTGGATAATCCACCTTGACAACCTGTACAGGTGTCGGTTTTTTATGAATGATCGCAATGTCTTCCTGCAGATAATATGCATTGGTAACATTGATATCATGTTCCAGATCCATTCCTCGATCCCCAGCCGGGGTGATCGGACGGTTATAGCCGCTTTTCTTTCCATTGGGATAATTTACCATTCGATATACCACCGCATTACATTATACATTTGTTCACATAATTAAGGAAGTCCTGTTGTTTTTTCATTTTTACGATGCGATAATAAACAGCAGGAAGGTGAAATATGGCATCAAAACTGAATTTGGACCCACAGACAATCGTCGACAAGGAATTTGATGTGGACTTTAAGGGATATAATCCGGATCAGGTCGATCATATGCTGGACCAGGTCATCCAGGATTATCAGACATACGAAGATATGATTGCAGAGTACAGCCGGCGTCTTTCGGACTTGGAGCGTACCAATGCTTCTTTGCGTGCAAAACTGATTGAACTGGAAGGCAGAGCCAGAGCCGTCCAGGACGCAGATCCGATTCTTTCCGGTTCCAGCAACATTGACATTCTGAAAAGATTGTCGCGACTGGAGCAGAAGGTATTTGACGAAAACGGAAAACGGTAGTATAAAAGTGTTCGCACATGAGGCAGCCGCTGGCAACTGTCAGAGGAAAGTCCATGCTCGCACAGTCTGAGATGACTGTAGTGTTTGTGCTGGTCCAATCAATAAGGCCAGGCACCGGAAACGGTGACGGCGGAGCGGAAACCTAAAGAGAAATCCATGGTCAATGCCCTTAAGGTGTCACAGTGACGCAGCTCTGAGGGAAACTTCAGAGGTGGAACGAGATAAACCCCTCAAGCGAGAAACCCAAATTTGGTAGGGGAACTGCTGAAGGTGAAATGAAACCGGATGCGGGTACTTCGGTACAGATAAATGGCTGCCGCTTCCATCATGGAAGAACAGAACATGGCTTATGATTGTGCAACTTGGTGAGAAGGGTTAACGCCCTTCTCATTTTCAAAATCAGATGAATCAATGATATAATCATTGACGATAAAGGAGAAAAAAGAATATGAATTTACCAAACAGGCTGACTATTTTCAGAATCGTTCTGATTCCGGTGATCATTCTTGTATATCTTTTCCCATATGCCTCTTTCGGCATTGAACCTGCAGTATTTACGATTGGAAACACATCCATATCACTGGTCAATCTTGTAGCTTTGGCAATTTATGTCATTGCAGCTTTGACCGATGCTTTGGATGGACATATTGCCCGCTCCCGTAATATGATCACAACATTTGGCAAATTTGCGGATCCGATTGCGGACAAGCTGCTGACAACAACACTGTTTCTTCTGTTTTTATCCCGAGGAATGATTCCGTTTATTCCGGTTTTCATCATGATTGCACGTGATACGGTCGTGGATGGATGCAGAATGATTGCGGCAAATAATGGAAAAGTTGTAGCTGCACAGCTGATGGGCAAACTCAAGACCGTATTCCAGATGGTCACGATCGCTCTGATTCTGCTGAATAACCTGCCGTTTGAATTGATCCATCTGCCGGTTGCGGATATCATGGTATGGATGAGTGCACTTGTCTCTCTGATTTCCGGTGTGCAGTACTTCTCACAGCTGAAAGATGATATTTTTGAATCAAAATAATAGAAAAAATGTATCAGTTTCATTTTTTCCGGTAATAACAATAATGTACCAGGAAGGAGGCTTTATATGGCCAAAGAAAAAACAACAGAAGTTCTGAGTGATGAAAGAAAGGACGCCCTGCTGAAAGAAGCCCTGAAGACCATTGAAAAGGAATATGGTAAGGGTTCCATCATGAAACTGGGGGATCGTGTCAATGTATCGGTTGATGTCATTCCATCCGGATCTCTTTCACTCGATCAGGCACTTGGCATCGGTGGTTATCCAAAGGGAAGAATCATCGAAATTTATGGACCGGAATCATCCGGTAAGACAACACTGGCACTTCATGCGATTGCGGAATGTCAGAAGGCGGGAGGCAGATGCGCATTCATCGATGCGGAAAATGCGATCGATCCTGTGTATGCAAAGAATCTTGGCGTCGATATCGATGAACTGATTCTTTCCCAGCCGGACTCAGGTGAGCAGGCACTGGATATCTGTGAGCTGCTTGTCAAAAGCGGTGCCATTGATCTAATTGTTGTAGACTCGGTTGCTGCACTGGTTCCTCAGGCTGAATTGGATGGGGAAATGGGGGATGCATCCGTAGGTCTGCAGGCAAGACTGATGTCAAAGGCCATGCGTAAGCTGGCAGGAGTTATGAATCATTCTCTGACAACAGCAATCTTTATCAACCAGCTTCGTGAAAAGGTCGGTGTCATGTTCGGTAATCCGGAAACGACTCCAGGAGGTAGAGCATTAAAGTTCTATTCATCCGTCAGACTGGATGTCAGACGTGGGGAAGCTTTGAAAAACGGACAGGATGTCTATGGCAACATTACAAAGATCAAGGTCGTCAAAAACAAGGTTGCTCCACCATTTAAAACAGCAACGGTCAACATGATCTATGGAGAAGGTATTTCTCATACGGATGAAATCATTACTCTTGCGGTAGACAATGACATCATCGACAAGTCAGGCGCATGGTTCTCCTACAATGGAGAAAAGATCGGGCAGGGTATCAACTCAGTCCGTGAATACATGAAGACACACCCTGAATTTGATGCAGAAGTAACCCAGCGAGTCAAGGAAGCCTTGATGCCTGAAACGGCAACACAAGAAGAAGCATGAGCGACAGAAAGGAAATTCGATGATGGATTTCCTTTTTTCTAGTTTAAAATGATGGTATGAATTATGCAGAAATTTACGAAAAAACAGGAGGAAAGATCCGCAGTCATCCTGAGGCAGTTACTGCTGTAAAAGCAGCAGATCGTTTTCTGACAGCTGTTTTCTATCTGGTCTATCCGCTTACGATCGGGTATGGATTCTGGATGCATCTGTCATACCGGTATTTTCTGATTCTGGTTCCAGGAATCAGTTTTGTTGTGGTATCTGCTTTCCGCCATCTTGTCAATCGCAGACGTCCTTATGAGGCATCTGGTATAACTCCTTTGTGGCACAAGGATACAAGAGGTCATTCCTTTCCAAGCAGGCATGTGTTTTCATCTGCCATCATTGCCATGACACTTTGTCGGATTCATTTGCCTTCCGGCATGCTTCTGCTTGTGTTAAGTGGGGTAGAAGGAGTGATCCGTGTGATTGCTGGCGTGCATTATCCATCGGATGTAACAGCAGGCTGGATCATTGGTGTGCTGTGCGGATTTATGTACTGGCTGTAGAAAGACGGACGAGAGGAGATCTGGACAATAGTTCTTGTGAAAACAGCCTGAAAATCGTATAATAATGCATGGAAGAAAATTCCATACAGCAATAAGGAGGGTAACAGATTATGGTACAGATCATTATTGCTGGGATTGTAGGCGTAATTATCGGTGTTGGAATCATGTGGGCAATGGCCAGAAGCGGCCTTGACCGTAACACGACACGTTCCAAACTGATTATTGATGAAGCAAATTCAAAGGCAGAAACAATTGTCCGTCAGGCAGATCTCGATGGCCAGCAGAAAGTCTATGAGATGAAGATGAAGGCCGAGAAGGAACTGAAGGATCAGCGCTCCAAGGTACAGTCAATTGAAAACAGACTGCTTCGTAAGGAAGACAGTCTGAATTTCCGTGAACAGAATCTGAGCAATACGGAAAAGAAACTTGCCGAAAAGGAAAAACAGGCTGATAACAGACTTGCAAATCTCAGCAAAATGGAAAGTGAACTGCAGGAAAAGATCGATCAGCAGATCGAAGTTCTTCAGCAGGTTGCACAGCTTTCCCAAGAAGATGCCAAAGCAGAGCTGATGGCAGCGGTTGAAAAGAAAACTGAAAAAGAAATCGCAGCCTATTTGCGTGAAGCACAGGAAGAAGCAGAAACAAAAGCAGCTGATGAAGCAAGAAACATCATTGCTCTTGCGATTCAGAGATATTCCCAGGATGAAACGATTGAAAGAACCGTTTCAACTGTCACTTTACCAAGTGAAGATATGAAGGGAAGAATCATCGGACGTGAAGGCCGTAATATCAAGGCAATTGAACAGGCAACAGGTGTTGATCTGATCATTGATGATACACCGGATGTCATTACGATTTCCTGCTTTGATCCGATCCGCAGAGAAGTCGCAAGACAGGCTCTTGAAATTCTGATCAAAGATGGCAGAATTCAGCCGGGAAGAATTGAAGAAGTCGTTGAAAAGGTCAGAAGAGATCTGGATGATACGATCTTCAGAATCGGTAATGATACAATTTTCAAGCTTGGAATCGGCAGAATGAACAGAGAACTTGTCAAGCTTGTGGGACGTATGCGCTTCCGTTACAGCTATGGTCAGAATGGTCTTGCCCACTCTGTAGAAGTTGCTGAAATGGCAGGTATGATGGCGGCTGAACTCGGTCTGAATCAGGCCCTTGCCAAGCGTGCAGGTTTACTGCATGATATCGGTAAGGCAATTGACTTTGAACAGGAAGGAAGCCATGTTGAACTTGGTGTCAAGTATGCCAAGAAGTATGGTGAAAATCCGATTGTCATCAATTCCATCGAATCCCATCATGGAGATACGGCACCACAGGATATCATTGCGGTCATCGTAGCTGCAGCTGATACACTGTCTGCTGCCCGCCCTGGTTCCCGTTATGAATCTTTAGAAGGCTATATTGAAAGACTGGAGAATCTTGAAAAGATTGCAACAGGCTTTGAAGGTGTTGAAAAGGCATTTGCGATTCAGGCAGGCAGAGAAATCCGCATCATGGTAAAACCGGAAGTCATTGATGATATTACAATGGTCAAAACAGCCCATGATATCCGTGAAAAGATTGAAAATGAACTGACTTATCCAGGTCAGATCAAGGTCACTCTGATCCGTGAAGTCCGTGTCAACGAACTTGCAAAATAAAAGATTTACAGTCGTATGAAGTCAATACGGCTGTTTTCTTTTTGCAGAAAAGAAAGTTGATAGCATGGATGCGGGATGGTATAATATGTCACGTTAAGGAGGATTAACTATGCCAGTAACAGTTGATAAGGATACATGTATCGGATGTGGTGCATGTGTAGGTGTCTGCCCAGTATCCGCTCTTTCCCTGGATGAAAACGGAAAGTCCGAATGCGATGAAGCAGTATGCATCTCCTGCCTTTCTTGCACAGGTGCTTGCCCAGTATCCGCTATTTCCGAGAAGTAATTTTTCGACGGAGGAACAAAAAGCCAGCCCTGCTGGTTTTTTTCTTCCTGTGGCATTTGAATATTTGAGGTATATATGAAAAAACAGAATGATTATATCCTGCCAGATCATCTGGCAGCAGCACAGCGTACAAAAGAAGCAGTGGAACCGGAATATGGACTGTTTTCTTTGAACGAAGAGTGTGAAGCGTTAGGAAAAGGAAAAAAATATTTCATCCGTACATTTGGCTGTCAGGCAAATGTACGCGATGGGGAAACGATCGCCGGCATGATGGAAGTCATGAATTTTGAGGCATGCAATGATCCAAAGGAAGCAGATGTACTGATCTTCAATACGTGTGCGGTACGTCGTGCTGCTGAAGAACATGTACTTGGTGAAATCGGTATGTTGAAAGGTCTGAAAAAAGACAATCCGGATCGTATTTTCTGTGTATGTGGATGCATGGCACAGGAAGAAGCAGTTGTACAGGAAATTCTGAAATACTATCCACAGGTGGATCTGATCTTCGGTACACATAATCTGTACCGCTTGCCGGATCTGCTCAAAAAAGTCATGACAACAAAACAGAGAAGCGTTGAAGTATTCTCGGAACAGGGCAGAGTCATTGAAGATCTGCCAGTACGCAGAAGTCAGTCCATCAAGGGTTATATCGATATCATGTATGGATGTAACAAGTTCTGCACCTATTGTATTGTGCCTTATACAAGAGGTAAGGAAAGATCACGCAGAGTTGGAGATATTCTGCGTGAAGTACAGCAGTTAAAGGATTCCGGTGGTAAGGAAGCAATGCTGCTGGGACAGAATGTCAATGCTTTCGGTAAGGACCTTGGGATGGAAGATGGCTTTACGAAACTGTTGATCAAGGTTGCTGAAACAGGAATTGAAAGAATCCGTTTCTATTCCGCTTCTCCTCGTGACTATACGGAATCAACGATTCAGGCCATGCTGGATTATCCTTCCATCATGCCATCGTTACATCTTCCAGTGCAGAGCGGCTCCAATTCCGTTTTACGTCGTATGGCAAGAGGCTATACGATTGAAGAGTATAAGGAAGTCTATGACCGCCTGAAGGAAAGAATTCCGAATATCACATTTACAACAGACCTGATTGTCGGATTCCCAGGGGAAACGGAAGAGGAATTTGAGGAAACACTGGCACTTGTGGATTACTGCAGGTTTGACAATGCCTATTCCTTCATGTATTCTCCTCGCTCCGGTACGCCAGCTGCGAAAATGGAAAATCAGATTCCGGATGAAGTAAAGAAGGAAAGACTGCTGAGGCTCAATCAGCACATCAATCACTGGGCAAGAGTGAACAACGAAAAATATCAGGATGCTGTTGTGGAAGTACTTTGTGAAGGTACATCCAAAAAGGATGATTCGGTATACAGCGGTTATTCCCGCGAAAACAAGCTTGTCAATTTCAAAAGTGATTACGATCCGACAGGCCAGATCGTCAAGGTCAGAATTACCGGTGTAAAAAGTTTTTCCCTGGATGGTATCGCGTTGCCTCAGGAAACGGAATGATTTATAATGTGGGCGAGAAAAAACAGTTCCGGAGGAAATAATCTATGAGTAAAGTTCGCATTTTTGCGCTTGGCGGTCTTGATGAAGACGGCAAGAACATGTATGTCATTGAAAACAATGATGATATCTTCATTCTGGAATGCGGTCTGAAATACCCGGATGGGGAACAGCTGGGTGTCAATATGATCGTTCCGGATTTTGCATACCTTGTTGAAAACAGAGATAGAATCAGAGCTCTGTTTATTACCCATGGACATGATGATGTCATGTCCGGGGCAGGTCAGTTATTAAAAGTCATTCCGGATATTCCGATTTATACTGCACCACTTACGGCTGCAATGTTTGAAAGAATGGCGAAGAAGGCCGGTTTCAGCAAACTGAATATTCACAGAATCAGACGAAACAGCACATTTAAGATCGGTTCTACGGAAATCAGAACATTTGGTACGACGCAGTCCATTGCGGATGGTTTTGCTGTAGCAATCGGTACAGAGGATGGCTATGTTGTCTATTCATCTGAATTCATCGTTGACTACGATACATCCAACGATGCTTTCCGTTTTGATGTTACCAATATCACATCCCTTGGCCAAAGCGGAGTACTGGCATTAATGTGTGAATCCGTAGGCTCTACACGTCCTGGTCATTCTTCTCCAAATCACAGAATCACACCTCATCTGGAGCAGTATTTTGAAGATTCCAAGGGAAGAATGCTGATTACGGTATATAATCAGAATCTTTATAGAGTCATCGAAATCATTGAACTTGCGACAAAATACAACCGTAAGGTCATGATTTATGATGATGAACTGAAACAGCTGATGAGCGACATGGCAAAGCTTGGTTATTACCATGTTCCACCAGGGCTGGAAATTCCACGTGAATCATTCAATAATGATGCTGACAATGTACTGGTACTGATTTCCGGTACGGGTTCCTCCATTTTCCATAAGGTACATCGGATCGCAACAAAGGAAGATGAGCTGATTGAACTGAAGCCGACAGATACAGTCATCATTGCCTCTCCTGCCGTACCTGGTACGGAAAGAAGTGAAGCAGGCATGGAAGATGACCTGTATAAGGAAGCAGGCAGAGTCATTGCGGTAGATGCAAGACGTGCGTTCTCCATGCATGCTGGTATTGAAGATCTGAAGATGATGATCTATCTCATGAATCCGAAATACTACATTCCTGTCAAGGGGGAATACCGACAGCTGATTGCCAATGCCAACATTGCCTTATCCATGGGATATAAGGCAGATAACATTGTGGTCATGGATAATGGTCAGGTATGTGAAATGGTTGATGGTGTACGTCAGCGCAACTTTGGCTCGGTAACAACAGGCGATGTCATGGTTGATGGAAAGGATTCTTTGGATGCATCCGGTATGGTGCTGAAGGATCGTGAACTTCTGTCTACGGATGGTGCGATCATAATCGGAGTTGTGATTAACCATGCGACAAAGAAGATCATCGGTGGACCGGATGTGCAGAGCCGTGGTGTTATCTATCTCAAGGATGCCGACTATATTGTCAAACAGGTTGGCGTATTAATGGAAAAGACGATTGAAGATGCAGTGAGAGATGGCAGATATTCCAATATGGAATGCCGTGGGGAAGCACGTGAAAAGATTGCACGCTATATCCTGCATGAAACAGGCAAACGACCGATGATTCTGCCTGCCATCGTGGAAATCAATACAAAAGACTGAGTAAAGGAGCTAAATGGCGAGAAAAACAAAAGCGCAGATCAGAAAGGAAAGACAGACGGAGATTGCGGAATGGATTGCCATTCCGATTCTTCTTGGGCTGATGGTACTGGGATTATTAAGAAGCGGTATCGTCGGCGCTTTTCTGTATGATCTGGAACGATATCTTTTCGGTTCTCTTTTCTATGTGTATATGATCGGCGTCGTTGTGCTGATCGGCTTCAACAAGCTTGCACGTCGTACAGGCAAACAGGAAAAAAGTCCGATCCCTGTGGCATTGCTGATCATCGCAGCAGTACTTCTGTGTACATGGATTGAGAAACCGGAACAGACAGGACTTGCGATTGCAGAACCCTACATCCGCAATATCACATCCTTTTTCGCAAATGCGGAAGGTTCTTCAGATCTGACTGGTGGTATTATCGGTGCTATCCTGTATGCCATCTGTGAAACGCTGTTTGGCAGAACAGGAGTCATCATCGTAGTGATCGTACTGATTGTGATTTCCAGTTTCCTTCTGATTTCTCTGGATGTATATAAAAATGCCGCAAAGTCCATCTATCATTTCCTTGAACTTCCACAAAAGGAAGAAGAAATTGTGGAAGAGGAAAGCAGGGAACCGGCAAATCTTTGGACGATGATTGATGAGCACAGAGAAAAGAAAAAGCAGAAGCTTGGAGAAATCAGGGTGGATGAGGAAACAGTCGAAGAGGATCACACGGATCTTCTGATTCAGGAAGAAAACAGGGAGAAGCCTGTTCTGCAGAATGAACCGTACATGTCAAAACTTGTCAATATCGCTGCAGATGATACAAAGGAAGAGATTCCAGTTGTCCATATGCCAGGAAAGACGATTTCAGATAGCCGTTCCGTATTCATTAATGTGGACGATCTGAATGATCCGTTTGAGGATGACATGGATGATCATGCTTCCATGGTACATACGCCTGTATCAGAACCGTTTGTGGATGATCTGGCGGATACACAGCCATTATCCATGGTTGAAATACAGGATGAAGCAGTAGTTGAAGAAGAGGAAAAACCGGTTGAGGTAAAGCAGAAACAGCAGGTGGAAGCTGATACGAAAAAGGAATCATTGTCGAAAATGAAGAAACTCAATGCCGACTATCGTGTTCCTACACCGCGTATGATTCATTCTCTGCTGGATCCATTACCTCCACATAATTCCAATAATGCCAATGTGATAACCGCAAAACGAAGAGGTGAACAGCTGATTTCCATTCTTGATAACTTTGATATCAAGGCACAGCTGCTTGATATTCATATCGGGCCATCTGTCACGCAGTTTGAAATCAGACCGGATGCAACGGTAAAGGTATCACGCATTCTGTCATTGACAGATAACATCAAGATGGCATTAGCAGTCAAGGATGTCCGTATTGAAGCACCGATCCCAGGCAGAAATGCGGTTGGTATTGAAGTGCCGAATGAACACAGTACACCAGTCAAGATGCGTGAACTGATTGAAACAACAAGTGAAGGGGATAAAAAACAGCCGCTTCTGTTTTATATCGGTAAGAATCTGCTTGGACAGACCGTCACATGCAGACTCAATAAGATGCCTCATCTTCTGATTGCCGGTGCTACCGGTTCGGGTAAATCGGTATGTATGAATTCCATTATCACTTCACTTCTTCTGCGTACTCATCCGGATGATGTCAAAATGCTTCTGGTTGACCCGAAGAAGGTTGAATTCACACCATATCACAAAATTCCTCATCTGATTGGACCTGTCATCAATGATCCAAATCAGGCAAACAGTGCATTAAAGGCAATCGTACAGATCATGGATGAACGATATAACATCTTTGCGGCAGCTGGAGTCAGAAATATTGAAGTATTCAATGAAAAAGTACTGGCGCAGAATGGCAGGCCGAATCCGGATGGATCTCCATGTCCGAAAAAGATGCCGTATATTGTTGTCATCATTGATGAACTTGCGGATCTGATGGCGGTTGCGGGTAAGGATGTTGAACAGTCCATTCAGCGTATTACCCAGCTTGCACGTGCAGCAGGTATTCATCTGATTGTTGCAACACAGCGTCCAAGTGTTGATGTCATTACCGGCATCATCAAAGCAAATATTCCAAGCCGCATTGCCTTTGCGGTATCATCCGGTACAGATTCCCGTACGATTCTGGATCATGTTGGTGCAGAACGTCTTCTTGGTAATGGTGACCTTCTGTACATGCCGATTGGACAGTCCGGTTCGGAACGAGTACAGGGTGTATTTGTGACAGATGAGGAAGTACAGAGAATCACAGAATGGTGTTCCTCACGTGGTACACCAGAATACAATGATAAGTTCGTACTGCTGGAAGGTGTTGAAAATGGCGAATTTGCCGGAGGAATCGGTATTACCGATGATCCGATGTTTGAGCAGGTAAAAGATTATGTCATTGAGGCACAGAAGGCATCCACATCCTTATTGCAGAGAAGATTTGGTATCGGATACAACCGTGCCGCAAGAATGATTGATGCTTTGGAAGAAACCGGCGTCATTGGTCCTGCTCAGGGTTCAAGACCAAGAGAAGTATTCATCAAACCGGATCAGAATGTCAAAAGAACAGAAACAGGAGATATCATTGATTAATAGTAGTGGGGTGTAATCGTAGCAGATTACATCCTTTTTTTTTGCGTTTTCTGACATATTTTACATCATTTTGGATTTTTTGGGTAATAAGTCATACAGAACCCCAAAGATGAAAGGA
>CAMCSA010000025.1 GCA_945877405.1 uncultured Erysipelotrichaceae bacterium
AACAGTAATTTCGACTTTCGGGGGTTAGAAGTGGAATTTAAGTTTTCAATTCAGCCTTTTTTTTATTCAGTTCTGTTGTTTTTTCAGAATGATTGTACAATCAGGCTGATCTGTCTATAATGAAAACTGAGGTTTTATACTATGGGAAAGAAATCAATTCGTGAAGATAAGAATATTTTTCAGCTATCGCGTGAAGAGGCTGGTCTGACACGTGCACAGGCAAGTGAAAAGCTCGTGTTCATATCGGAAAGCCGCATTGAAAAATATGAAAGTGGCAAGTCAGAAGTACATCCTGAAGAAGTACTTGCCATGGCAAAGGCTTATAAAAAACCGATGCTGTGTAATTATTACTGCTCCAAAATGTGTCCGATCGGAAAGGAAAATGTGCCTGAAATCAAGATGAAGGATCTGGCACAGATTGTTCTGAATACTCTGGCAACATTAAATGCCCTGGAAGATGAAAAGGACAGACTGATTGAGATCACAGCGGATTCACAGGTATCAGAAGATGAGCTTTCTGATTTTGTCAGAATTCAAAGAGGCATTGAACAGATTGCTCTGGCTTCGGATTCTCTTTCCATGTGGATGAACCAGATGGTCGCCAGTGGGCAGATTGATGAAAAAAGGCTCGAACAGGCAAAAACTGTTCTGGAACGGAAAGGGAAATTCTGATTTTCCGTATTGGAGGAATAACGTATCCTGATTTTCCATTTCCGGGATTTATCATCTGAGCAGGTCTGACTATACTTATTCTCATCAGATCAAGGTGAGTATTCTGATCTGCATGCACATATATTCCTCACCTGATCTGATATGACGAAAGAAGGTAAATGTTATGTTGAGTTTTCTGTTTCTGATTCTTGTGCTTGTCGGCATGTTTAAAATGACAGGCTTTATGTTAGGACTTGGTTTCAAGGTTGTAGGGCTGATCTTCTCTTTGATCGGTTATCTGATCGTCGGAGCTTTGTCAATTGCGATGATCGGCATGGCAGCCTTCGTTGTTCCACTTGTTCTGATTGGAGCAATCGGCTCCATTATGTATTACATGTTCCGCTGAGGAGGATTGTTTATGTACGAAGTTTATGATCGGGTAAAGGAAATCCGTGAAGCAATTCTGGCTGGTGAAATTGCTTTGGATCATTTGAAAGAGGCGAAAGATCATCTGGACAGTGCTTCTACATGGGGAATGTTTGACCTGTTTGGTGGAAATATCTTCACCGGCATGATGAAACACAGCAGAATCGACGACGCTTCAAAATGTGTGGAACGTGCAAAAAAGGAACTTGCCAGATTCCGTGATGAACTGGAAGATATCCAGAATGTGGAAGGTATCCATATTGAAATCGATTCTTTCCTTGTCTTTGCGGATTATCTGTTTGATGGACTGTTTGCGGACCTGTTTGTACAGTCCAAAATCTCTGATTATCGCAAACAGGTAGAAGCGGCAATGGACCGTGTACAGGATATTCTGTTTGTTCTGAAAAATCAGCTTTCAAAAGCGCAGTGAACTGCTTCTGTAACGGAAGCAGTTTTTTTGCGTAAAAAAGCCCATGCATGAATGCATGGACCTGAGTGTTATTCACCAAGAAGCTGGCATGCCATTTCTGCAGCGATGATGTCCTGTACCGCAATGCCTGTCAGGTCTGCTACTGTAATCTGATCATCGTTTTCTCTGCCTTTTCCAGTATGAATCAGTGTACCAAGTTCAATGATGGATTCTTCTTTGATGGTACCTTTCTTTAAAGCAAAGGATGTATCACCATCGACTGTACACTGGCTCTTGGAATCATTGACAACAAGATCTGCCACAGCAAATACACTTGCATCAATTTCATTCTTTCCACCGGCATCGGCACCGACTCCAGTGATGTGTGTGCCTGGTTTTACCATGTCTGCTGTAATGAGTGGTGTCATTGTTGTTGTGGCAGTAACAATGTAATTGCATTCATCGCAGACTGTATTTACATCATAGGCAGGTTCAATATCAAATCCCTTTTCCTTAAATTCAGCCACAAATGCATCTGTCAGCTCCTTTGTATAGCCATAAACAACTACCTTCTGCTTACCAAGCACATATGGTGTCATGGAAAGAATGGCGTGTGCCTGTGTACCTGTACCACAGATACCGACTTTTGTAATGTGCTTTGGAGCAAGATGTTTTGCGCACACAAGTGTAGCACCGGCTGTACGGAAACCTGTCAGCCATCCTTCATCCAGAAGAATTGCCTTTGTCATACCGGTTTTCGAGTCAAAGACCATATTTAGACCATCACTGGTAGGTAATCCTGATTCCGCATTTTCAGGAAACCCATTGAATACCTTGATGACAAAGCTGTCATCACCTTTGACATAACCATATTTGATGTATGTGTTCCCTACAGGTTCATCAAAATGCAGATAGCCGACTGGCGGTACGACTGTTTCGCCAAGAGAATACTTTTCATATCCTTTTTCCAGCTGTTCCACCATGAGTGGGATGTCCTTTTCGATCTTTCTGATCTGTTCAAGTGTATAGATTTTCATAATCTTTTCCTTTCGTAATGTAACAATTATATGCAATGTATGGTTCATATCCTCTATAAATTGTGCAAAAGATGCAGAAAACTGACTATTCTGCTGAAAAAAATGTAAATGTACATGATTTTGTACAATAAAAATACGGTTTTCCTTGTATACTGCTGTAGTCTTAACTGATGTTGATCCACTGTACATAAGCAGTATTTCCCAGGCAATACACACTCATGTACAGGAATGGTTATCATGTCAGCTGTAAAAAGAAGGAAAGAGGTAGGAAATGAGCGGAAAATACGATGCCATACAGGAAACGTCATATCTTTCAGCCCCGAGTGCACGTACGTATCGTGCCATCATGAGAAACATGTTCCTTTCACATGAACGTATGCATTACAGGCTGTATCGGGAAGAAATATTGAAGCTTCTTCATCGGGATGAAGAATATGTTGATATTACGGATGAACAGCTGAAACTGGATCTGGATCAGCTTGTTACATGGGGGAATCTGAATGCGGTACAGGATCCAGGTGCTGTACGTACAATTGCAGAATACAAAAACAGGAAATTCCGGTACTTCATGACGGATCGGGCAATTGAGATTGAACGCATGACATTGCGTCTGGAAAATCTGTATCTGGAATCCGGTAATCTTTCTTCCAATTACTTTGTGCGTATTGAAAATTCACTTTCTCAGATTTCTGCATTAAGGCAGGCTCCTTATGGTGATGTGAATCAGTGGTGGCATGAGTTGCAGGACGATTTTGGCAGGTTGAATCAGAACTATAAGAATTATCTGAGAGAGTTCTATTCCGCTGATACGGTTACACTCATGAAATCTGTTGATTTCCTTCTTCATAAAGATCAGTTCATGGTTTATCTGCGAGAGTTCATTTCCCAGATGCAACTGCACGCAAGAAAGATTCAGCGGATGCTGAAACAGTATGGCAGTGATTTTGAAAGCTGGCTGTTGGACAGAATCATTGACAGTGAACTTGCGATACCGCATCTGAATGAAAAGCAGGTAACAAGAGAAATGCTGAATCAGGGAATTCATGCAGGCTATGATTCTCTTGTCAGCTGGTTTGTTGCGGAAAACGGCAGAAAACCTGAATACGAAACAATTCTTGAAATCACAAATGACATCATCCGCAGCATTATTGAAAATGCAAGTATGATTGCCAATATGTCATCCTATGGAATCAGCCGCAAGGATGATTACAGGCATTATATGAAGATGTTTGCGAAATGTGAAACGCTGGATGATGCACATTGTCTGTCTGCTCATGTGTTCGGTGTCTCCACGATGCAGCACTTTCATCTGCTGCAGATGGATGAGTCGGATTCCTTCAGAACAAGCATGTTCGAAAAGGAACATGATGAAATTGAACTGACTTCTTCTTCTCGAACCTATCGGGAAAAACGCTCGAAAGCAGGTTATGCGGACCGCTCTTTTGAAAAACAGATGCAAAGACAGGCATATCTGAAGCAGGTGGAGCAGCAGACATCCGATCTGATGCGTTTTGTGAAAGACCATCAGCTGAAGATCAGCGAAATCCATGAAGTAATTCCATCGTTTGCCAGAGAAGTTCTGCTGAGGTGGATCGCAAATGCCAACATGGTGGAAAGCAGATCCGGTATGACAGAATTTGGAAATACCTATCATCTTGGAAAGGAGGAAGGTACATGTGTGCTGCATTGTGAAGACGGTGATCTGACAATGCCATGTTATGTACTGACATTTGCATCATGAACAGTTTACTGACATTAATGGAAAAACAGTGGGTTCTGCGTGATCTTGACCGACAGCTGTATTATCAGGTGAAATACGAAATCAATGCATACCAGAAATTCATTCAGAATCTTCTCGGATGGCGTCTGATTCATAACGAAAACCTGATCCGTCTGGAAAAGACACCATCCCACGCACTGCCTTTTATGGGGATTGGTGTATTTACAGATCGTAGAGATTACTGCATTCTGTGTGCCGTACTGATGTTTCTTGAGGATCGGGAAGAAGGTAATCAGTTTCTGCTTTCTGAACTGATCCGCTTTGTGGAAACGGTACTGGTTAACGTTATGGATGTGGACTGGACTGTATTTTCACAAAGAAGATCGCTTGTCAGAGTCATGCAGTATGCCCAGCAGATGCACATGATCCGTATTTATGAAGGAGATACTGAAACATTTGCCCGACAGCAGGATACGGAAGTTCTTTATGAAAATACCGGGTGCTCAAGATATTTTGCAGTGCAGTATCCGATCGATGTTACAAAGTTTGATAAATGGCAGGATTTTGAAGGAAAGATGATGGAAGAGCTGGAAGATGACAGGGGTAACAGAAGAACAAACCGTGTTTATCGTACATTGTGCCTTTCTCCGATTCTTTTGTGGGAAGATCAGAATGATCCGGATGGCCTGTATGTCAAAAACCAGAGAAAGGCAATCCGTTCCGCACTACAGAAAAACATGGAAGCAGATCTGTACCTTTCCCGCAATGGGGCATCACTTGTATATACGCAGGATGGGGCAGGAGACATGCATCCACGTCGCAGTATGATCAGCGACATTGTTACACTTGTATCAGAAAGGATCAGCGAAAGCGCTCTTGATGCAAGAAAAATGAAAATTGATGCGAATGACTGTATTACAGTCAGAAGTACAAGGTTTGATTCGATACTTCTGGATATACGGGAACGCTACGAAAAACTGTGGGGTAAGGAATTCAGAACGATGAGTCATGAAAAGTATATCGCATGTATCAGACAGTACATGAAATCATGGATGATGATCATCGAAGAGGAAGATCAGGTTATCATCACACCTGCCTGTGTTATGGTGACAGGCAGATATCCAAAGGATCTGGAGGACAGAACAGATGAGTGAAAGATGGAAGATGAACCGGGTGGGGTTTGTGAATTTCTGGCTTTATGATGATGAATGTTTTGAGCTGGAAGATGGAAAAATGCTGTTAAGGGGTCAGAATGGTTCCGGTAAATCCATCACAACCCAAAGCTTTATTCCTTTTATTCTGGATGGTGACCGTACTCCGGGAAGACTGGATCCGTTTGGATCTGCAGATCGGAAGATGGAATACTATTTCCTGATGGATGGTCAGAAAGAGGAATCGACAGGTTATCTGTATCTGGAGTTCAAAAAGGAAGGTTGTGATGAATATCGCACAATCGGGATCGGACAGAAAGCACATAAAGGCAGACCAATGGGTTTCTGGGGATTTGTCATTCTTGATCAACGCAGAATCGGCATTGATCTGCAGCTGTATCAGCGCAGTGGTGACATCCGGATTCCACTTGAAAAAACAGAACTGAAAAAACTGCTTGGTGAACAGAATCCTTTTACCGATGAACAGGGCAAATACAAGGCACTCGTCAATCAATATATTTTCGGATTTGAAAGAATGGAACAGTACGAACAGTTTCTGAGTCTTCTGATCAAAATCCGTGGATCCAAACTTTCCAATGCATTCAGACCGACAAGGATTTATCAGATTCTCAATGACTCTTTGCAGGTATTGTCTGATGAAGATCTGCGCCCGATGGTAGAGGCTATGGAGAGAATGGATGCCATACAGGAAAAACTGGAAGGACTGATCCGTTCTCATAATAATGCCAAGGTAATTGCAGGTGAATATGACCGCTATAATCAGTTTATGCTGATCAGAAAGTGGCAGGCATGTAAGGAAAGTGAAGAAGCTGCTGATGCGGTGGAAAAGAATCTGAACACAATGATCGCAGAAACTGATCAGAAAAAACAGGAAGTACTTGAGAAAAGAAATGAGATTGCACGTTTGGAAGCAGAACTGAATGCAATCGCAAGACAGATTGAGGAATACCTGGATCCGGAAGTGGAAAACATGGATCAAAGACTGGTCAATGCGGAAAAGCAGGTACAGACTGTAAACAGCAGGCTGTCTGATAAAAACGGCCAGATTCGCGAAAAGAAAGAACAGCTTCTGATCTGTGAGAGAAATGAGGAACAGTACATTTCTGCAAAGGAGTATCAGGAAGGCAAGGCAGATGAGAAAATCAGAGAACTGAATGACCTGAACGAAACACTGCAGATGGATGTTCATGTAAAGGCTGTTTCTGATTCATACGAGGATGCATCGATTCTTCTGGAAATTGCAGATGTGGAAAAGCAGATCAGTGATACATGTCACCTTCTTCAGGTGAGTTACAGGAAAAATGAAGAGTGGCACAAGGCACAACAGGAAGAACATGACCATTTCCAGATTGTGTCCGCAAAGACTGCGGTTGTGGAAGAAAAAGAAGAAAGACGTGATCAGATGAAAGATCAGCTGATTGAGGATCTGCATTCCTTACGTGATAACACATACTGGAGTGTTGAACAGAAGACGATTGAAGATGGAAAAGAAATCGTGATGAGCTATGAAAGAAGTGCTGACAGTATTCCATTTGATGCTGTTCTTTCATCAGATTATCAGCGTGTACTGCATTCATACAACTATCAGCAGATGCAGAAGGAAACACAGCTGCATGGTCTGAACAAGAAGATGGATGTACTTGTGGATGAATATCATCAGCTTGAGGAAGTCAGAGAAGTAGAACCTGTCAGGGATGATCGGACGGCTGCTTCCCGTCAAAGACTGATGGAAGTTGGAATACAGGCAATTCCGTTTTATCGTACAGTAAAGTTTGCAGATGGTGTGGATGAACATCGGCAGGCAGTGATTGAAGCTTCTTTACTGAAAGCCGGACTGCTGGATGCACTTGTTGTCACAAAACAGGATCGCAGGACCATGGAAGAAAAATGTCCGGATCTTCTGGATGTTACGATTCAGCCAGGAGAAGATCATCATGAGCTGACATTTAAAGAACTGGTTGTTGAAGATGGTCTGAATGAAGCAATGGCAACAGAAGTTGCCCGGATTCTTTCCTGCTTTGATCATGAGTTCATTGTGACAGATGATGGCGCTTTTACCCATGGACTTCTTCAGGGACGCAGCGATCAGAATGCATCCCTGTATATTGGAGCTACCGCAAGACTGCGTGCACATCAGCTTGCGTTACTTGAAAAACAGAAGCAGATTGATGAACTTGCTGGGGAAATCAGAGAAGTAACCGCTGAACTGGACGAAATTGCAGCCATCTGCAAGGGAATGAAGGAAGAATGGGAAAAACGTCCATCTGTAAAGGAACTGGGACAGCTTTGTGATACGATCTTTGAAGATACGCTGATCTTAAATGGACTGTATGAGCGGCAGAAACAACTGGAAACAGCCTCACTTGCAAAAAAAGCGGAAGCAGATCAGTGTCTGCAGAGTGCAAATAAGGCATGTTCCCGTTTCCCATATGAAAGAACTGTTGGAGCGTATGAAGATGTACTTTCTGATCTAAAGCTGTATCAGCGTTTGTTTACATCCCTTTCAGGATTCAGACGGGAAATGGAAAAATACCAGTCCATGATTGCACAGAATGCAGAAATGAAAGAGCAGGCTGAAAATGACTGCGATTTCATGATCCGTGAAAAACAGAGTCTTGAAGCAGAACTCTCTTCTCTGCAGGAAACCATTGCGACAATTCAGTCTTATCTGACATCAGATGAAATGGTGGAAAAGGTGGAGAAACTACAGTCATTCAGACGCGATCAGAAGGAAAAGGAGAACCTGCTGCATCATGTACAGACACGGGTTTCCATTCTGGAACATGACCTGGAAGGTAGTGATGACAGAATTGCACATCTGAGAAAAGAAATGCAGATTCATGATCATGATCGTGCTTTATGCAGGCAGTATATGATGGAAGAAGTAGGGCTCAGGCTTGTTTTTGAAGAAGATATTACTTCCGTAAAACAGGCATCCATGAAAATCTCCCAGCTGGATGCATCGCAGTTTAAGGACAGAACACCAGCAGAAATGGTACAGAAACTGTTTGATGTATATACAAGAAACAACAGTGATATTGTCCAGTATTCCCCATCCTTTGAAACGGTCTTTGCACAGCCTGTGGAAACAGTTGAAATCAGAAGTGCAGAAAGATCCAGACAGACGGTTGTTGCCTGGTGGCATGGAAAGAAACTTTCCATCAATGATTTTGCGCGGATTGTCAGTCAGGCAGTAGAAGAAACAAAGGCGCTGATTGAAGAAAAGGATCGTGAACTGTTTGAAAACATTCTTTCTCAGACAGTTGCGCAGAAACTGACTGCAAGAATTGATGATTCCCGCAAGTGGGTGAAAGATATGTCTGCATTAATGAAAAAGATGAAGACATCGATGGATCTGCACTTCTCCCTTTCCTGGACGCCAATTGAAAAAGATGAATCCGATGAGCTGAGTATTTCACAGCTGGAAAAGATTCTGAATATGGATCGTGAACTGATCAGCAGTGAAGATGAGATGAAGGCAGCCAGATATTTCCGCAATCGTATCGCAAAGGAAAAGCAGAAAATGATGGAAAGAAATGAAGCCATCAATTACATGGAGCTTGTTCGTGATGTTCTGGATTATCGCAGATGGTTTGAATTCAGAATGTCATACTGGCGCAATACAGGTAACCGCAATGAACTGACCAATGCGGCATTCAACAGATTCTCAGGTGGTGAAAAAGCCATGGCGATGTACATCCCGCTGTTTGCAGCCCTCAATGCACAGTATCAGAAAGCATCAGATCCATGGCATCCACGTATTCTGGCTCTTGATGAAGCATTTGCTGGGGTAGATGATACCAATATCGCTTCCATGTTCCAGCTTGTTGAGGAACTTGACTTTGACTATATCATGAATTCACAGATTCTCTGGGGCTGCTTTGAAACCGTCAGAAAACTGAAGATCTGTGAGCTGTTACGACCATTGAACGCCGATCATGTAACGGTAATCAATTATATATGGGATGGTCACCACAGGAGGCTTTGTGATTGAAAACGATTGTGCACAGTATCTGAAAAAGAAAAACCTGCATCTGTTTTTAACAGAAGTCAGGAAAAAATATGAGACCTATGGCAGGTTTACCGGCAGGATCACGATCACACAGCAGGAATGCAGTGATCTTTCCGGTATCCTTGGTATTTCTGTTACACCAGGGACACCTGTGAGTGTAATCCGTTTTGTTGAAGCATTGCAGAAAACAAAGTTCGGATGTGTGGATATGAAAAAGCTGCTGGAAGCATATTTTGAAGAACCTGTTGTGACAAAAGAAGAAAGAAGGCAGAAGCAGCAGGGACAGCAGGAACAGTTCCATACCCGTATCCTTTCTGCGGGAAAGGAACTAGGTGTAGATGAAATACTGATGCACTGGCTGGAAGATATGACTGAAAACAGAAATGGGGGCTACAGGCTTTTATCTGCATACAGAAATCATGAGGAAGCAATCCTGTTGCCTGTGCTTTATGGACTGCAGCTGGTGCATGATCAGATGCTTCATGAACCACTTGCGGTAGCGGCTCCCATATTTCCGGTAATCCACATTTTCTGGATCGTGATAGCGATGGTGGCAGGCTGTTTGTTTATGGCCTGTGTCATCTGTATGATGTGCCTTTTCCTGTAAACTCACTTGAGATGGAACAGCTGTATGCAACTGCAGGTATTACAAAAGATGAAATTGCAGGAAGTGTTGTCATGTATGGCGTTCCTTTATACCGCAAAGACGGGATTCATCTTGGCGCAAAGGCATGTTATGCATATGGCGAGCCGTTTGTCTGCACAAAATCAGCTTTGCAGGGACTGGTATCCATTGGGGATCAGAATCAGATCATAGTCATTGTTGAAAATGAAATGGTATTTACCTGGCTGATGAATCATATACCAGACAATCATGAAATCGGACTGATCTGTACCTCCGGTCAGTTGAGCACGGTTGCCTGGAATGTACTGTCGTTACTGAAAAAGACTTCCTGCAGGCTGTATTACAGTGGCGATATGGATCCGGAAGGACTTCTGATCGGGCAGAGTGTAGTGCAGCAGATGGATGGACAGGTTACTTTGTGGCATATGGGAGAACAGGATTATCTGAAAGCTGTTTCAAAGGAAACAGTGAGTCAAAGGAGAATGGCTCTGCTTGCCAGTATGAAAAATGAACAGCTGACTGCAACCGCGGGCATGATCCGGAAAACCGGCTTTGCGGCTTATCAGGAAAACATTCTCGATCTGTATCTGAAAGATATTGAAAACTCTTTTCAGTAAATAAATGCCTGTTTTCTTGCGTAAGCGGTTGTAAATGATTAGAATGGATATACTTGACGAGGTGACGTATGAGAGAAGATCGTGTATTCAATTTTTCTGCCGGACCAGGTGTACTGGCAGAACAGGTGCTTCAGAAAGCACAGGATGAGATATTCAACTACCATGGTACAGGCATGTCCATCATGGAAATGAGTCATCGATCTTCATCTTACCAGTCTGTATTTGATCATGTGAAAGCACAGTTCAAAAAACTGATGCATGTACCGGATGACTATGAGATTCTGTTTCTGCAGGGTGGTGCATCTACGCAGTTTTCCATGATTCCACTCAATCTGATGGGAATTACAGGAAAAGCCGACTATGCTGTAACAGGTAATTTTTCCTCTATCGCATACAAAGAGGCAGGCAAATATGGCGAGGCAAAATGCGTTTATGATGGAAGTCAGAATGGATTTACGAAGATTCCATCTCAGGATGAGCTGCAGTTATCAAAGGGAGCATCCTACTTCCATTATTGTGCCAACAATACGATTTATGGTACAGCGTGGGATTATGTTCCTGAAACAGGTGATGTGCCGATTGTATGTGATATGTCCAGCGAAATCACTTCACATGTTGTGGATATCAGCCGTTATGGACTGATCTATGCCGGTGCACAGAAAAATATGGCACCAGCTGGGGTGACAGTTGTCATCATCCGTAAGGACCTGGCAGGTAAGCAGATGGAAAATACACCATATATGCTGAACTATCAGACGATGATTGATAAGGATTCCATGCTGAATACACCTCCATGCTGGTGTATCTACATGCTTGGGCTGACACTTGAGTGGCTGGATGAACAGGGTGGTGTAGAAGCAATGGAAAAGATCAAGCATGCCAAAGCACAGATGATCTATGATGTCATTGACGCTTCATCCCTGTATATCGGACATGCAGAAAGATCTGCAAGATCCGATATGAATATTACTTTCCATACAGGTAACCCTGAAACAGATGCACTTTTCATTCAAGAAGCTGCGGCTCAGGGACTTGTCAGTCTGAAGGGACATCGCATTACTGGAGGGATGCGTGCCTCCATCTACAATGCCATGCCGATGGAAGGCGTAGAAAAGCTGAGAGATTTCATGATTGATTTTGAAAGAAGGAACGGTTAAGAACATGTACAGAATCAAAACATTAAACAATATTTCCCCAAGTGTGCTGGAAGTACTGAAAAAAGATGAATATGAACTTTCCGATCACATCGAAAACCCGGATGGTTTATTTGTGCGTGCATCTGATCTGCATGGGTATGACTTTAATGAGAATCTGAAGTGTATCGGCAGAGCTGGAATCGGTGTCAATACGATTCCATTAAAGGAATGTGCAGAAAAGGGTATTGTCGTATTCAATACACCAGGAGGTAATGCCAATGCGGTCAAGGAACTGTTCCTGTTTGGTATTTCCATGGCGGGCAGAGATATTCTTAAAGCCATGAAATGGGTGTATGAATATGATGGAAGTGAAGGTCCGATCGCACAGCGGATGGAAAAAATCAAAAAGCAGTTTGCAGGACCTGAATACGCCGGAAAGACAATCGGTGTAGTCGGTACTGGTAATGTCGGCTCTCTTGTTGCCAACATTGCGCTTGATCTTGGTATGAAGGTATATGCTTACGATCCGTATTTGAGTGTTGATGCAGCATGGAAGGTGTCACGTCGTGTGTTCCGTGTTGCTACACTGGATGATCTGCTCAGACATGTAGACTATCTGTCATTGCATTGTCCATTGACAGATGAGACAAGAGGTCTGATTGGAGAAAAGCAGATTGCAATGATGAAAGATGGTGCGCGTATCATCAACTATGCACGTGGTGAAGTAGTTGATGAAGATGCAATAATTGCAGCACTTGAAAGTGGAAAAATCGCAAGATTTGTATCTGACTTCCCGACAGAAAAGATGGTTCAGGCACCAAATACCGTATTAACACCACATCTTGGTGGTACAACAGGGGAAGCAGAAGCAAACTGTGCCAAGATGGCAGCTGTACAGATGGACGATTATCTGAAAAACGGTAATATCCGCAATTCTGTCAATTTCCCGGATGTCACTCTGGAAAGGGCAGGCAGTGCAAGAATCTGCCTGATTCACAGAAACATTCCTGGAATGCTGACAAACATCATGCCTGTTTTCTCACGCGATGGAATCAATATTGAAAACATGACAAACAAGTCATCTGGTGAATTTGCCTATTCCATCTTCGATGTCAACAGTGTTGTTGATGAAAAGGCTGTTGCGGATCTGAATGCATTAGATGGCATGATCCGAGTCAGAGTACTTTAATCAGAAATCAGGGCGTAATGCCCTTTTTCAGAAAGAAACGATATGATTACACAAATCAGAAAAGGAAATGAAATACTGGAAGTGAATCTTCCGAACACATCAGTCATTCTGAGTCCTGCCAACCTGCCACAGGACATGGATGAAGCAGAAATTGTAAAGAAAGCACTTCTTTCTCCGATTGGATCGAAGAGATTGAACCAGATTGTTCATCCTGCAGAAAAGATTGTCATCATTACCAGTGATATTACAAGACCAATGCCAACGGATCGGGTGATGGATCCTTTGATGGAAGAACTGGTATCGGCAGGCGTGGATCCAAAGGATGTGACGGTTGTGTTTGCACGAGGTTCTCATCGTCATCACACTGAAGCAGAAATGCGTCATCTTGTCGGAAAATGGTATGATCGGATCAGATGTGTTGATTCTGACAGTGAAAATGTCATTCATCTTGGCACCACTTCAGCTGGAACACCGGTAGATATTGACGCCCGTGTTGTTCAGGCGGATCGAAGAATTTGTCTTGGTAATGTGGAATTTCATTATTTTGCGGGATACTCCGGAGGAGCCAAGGCAATCATGCCGGGTGTTTCCACGACTTCTGCAATCACGATGAATCACAGAATGATGGTGGATCCAAGAGCCTGCGCAGGAAATCTCGATGATAATCCGGTCCGGTGTGATATTGAAGAAGCCGGAAGGATGACGGGGATCGATTTTATTGTCAACGTCGTATTGAATACGAAAAAACAGATCATTTATTGTGCATCTGGAGACAGTGTGAAGGCACATCGTGATGCATGTGCCTATCTGAAAGGTATCTATCAAAGCCCGATCGAGAAGAAAGCGGATGTTGTAATTGTATCTCAGGGTGGTGCACCAAAGGATCTGAATCTGTATCAGACACAGAAAGCACTGGATAATGCAGGTCATGCGGTGAAGGATGGAGGAACGATCATTCTTGTTGGCAGCTGTAAAGAAGGATTCGGAAATGCACTGTTTGAAGAATGGATGATGCAGTATACAAAGCCGGATGATATGATTGGTGCCCTGCATAAACATTTCATGCTGGGAGCGCATAAGGCAACTGCGATTGCAATGCTGAAGAAAAGAGCAGATATTCTGTTTGTATCAGATATGGATGATTCCATCATTCAGAAAACATTCCTGCAGCCTGTTGATGATCTACAGACTGCAGTGGATGTGTGTCTTGAAAAATATGGTGCAGATGCCAGGGTCATTGTCATGCCGTATGGTGGCAGTACATTACCTGTCTGTCAGTCAATTTGAGTCAGTTTCTGATTAAGAGACTGACTTTTTGCATGTTTTCAATCAAAATTTCAGAATTTTTGTATGATTTTAAAAAAAAACGGGAATAACTATAATGCCGGCGGAAAAGCCGAAGGAGGTTATTCAAATGAAAGATCGTAATGAAACATTAATTGTGGGGACCATTTTTGGTGAACCACGCTTCAGCCAGACAAAAAATGGCGGAACCTGTGCATCGTTTACTGTGGCAGTAAAGCGTCCGGATCCAAGTAAGACAAAGGATCTGATCAATGTTACTGCATGGAATGACATGGCAGACAGGCTTGCTTTGGAGTTTGGACCGGAGCGCAGGATTCTTGTTCGTGGAAGCATTCATCGGACAAGTTATGTATCCGCAGATGGTTCACGCAGAAACTTCACCAAGATCAATGCGGACATTCTGGAACATCCGGATGAGGCGGTGGAAGTACCTGTTCAGGAAGAAACGGCACATGAGTATGGGTATTCCGCATGAAAAGATCATTCCTGCTGAGTCTTGCCGGCATGGCAGGACTGATGGTACTTCCTCTGCATGGACAGCAGCCGCTGATGAAACTGGAAGAGGAGGTGGAAGGTATCCGGTATGGACTGTATGAAGATGAAGACTGTCTGATTCCACTTGTGGATGAAGAGGATCATCCTGTTGAAATCATCAGTGATGAAAACGGGATTCTGGCTTTGAATCATCAGATCAGTGATCCGTATTATCTTCGTCAGAGTGGAACTGTGAGGGGGTATTATTTCGATCCACAGATCTATTCCTCAGGCCAGGATCACTTCATTCTGCCTGTGTATCCGATTGAAGTGGAAGTTGACTGTGGTGAATGCAGGGAAGGTACATTTCAGATTTATGAGGCACAAAAGGAGGTGATGGTGATGGAATGGAGTCTGGAAGACTGTGAAAACCCGTCCGTAGAAGAAATCGGTTCTCAGCTGGAAGCCGGGAAGGAATATGTACTTGTACAGAAGGATCTGCCGGAATGGATGTATGGGATGGAACTTCCCTTTCAGGTTCCCGAATACGCAGAAGAAAAGCTTATCATCAAGGCAGAGCAGATGATGTATGGAAGTCTTTCTTTCCATCTGGAAGGGTTGAAAAAGGAAAACGGGTTCCGTTATCAGCTGTTTGAGGATGAAGAATGCAGCCGCCCTGCAGAAGACGTGGATGGAAATGAAGTAAAGATGGAAGGGAATGGAACATACCGATACAGCCTGCCGGAAGGTAGTTACTGGCTGAAGGCTGTTAACCAGGATCAGTACTATCTGCCTGTCAATATTCAGACTGTGTCTGTTACCGCAAAGCAGGAAAAGCAGCTTGTACTTGACCATACATTGATATGCCCTGTCGTGACACTTCTGGATGAAAAGATGCATCCGATCAAAGGAAGCTTTGAGATCAGCTGTGATGAAGAAGAGGTGATGCATGTTGAATCACAGCACTCACTCAATCTCAGACGGGATCGGATTTATACCATTACACCAGTCAGTGTTCCAGCAGGATATTACTTTCCTTCTGCGGTAACATATGAAACCGTCTATGAAAACGGCATTGTCAGAAATATTGATCTGACTGCTTCCAGCTTTACCGTCGCTCTTTCTTTAAAAGACCAGCAGACCGATCAGGCAATCGGAGGTGCGGAGTTTGGTATTTATGATGAAGCTGGAAAGATGGTCTGCAGTATCAGAACAGTAAATGGGGAAGCTGAAATGACAGGTTTAGAGGCTGGGAAGTCATATCGGATTCATCAGACCCGCACAACCGATACATGGCTGCCGGTAAAGGATCAGATTGTTTCAATCCCTGTTTCTGGAGATCCACTGATCCATGTGGCTTTATATGCGGAAGGATATGTGCACTTGCGTGCATCTATTGTTGATGATGAAGGAAGTGTGATTTCTGATGGTGTGATTTCCGTTTTTGATGATCCATTGTGTACGGTTCCATCTGTTGATATTCATGGAAGAAAAATCACCGGTACAGGATTTCTGCAGTCAGATGTACAAAATGGTACTTATTACGTGAAACTGGATGGGATCGGTGAAACATGGTATATGAGGGAGGAGGCTGTCAAAGTACAGGCAGATCACTCCTTATCCTCAATCGCAGAAGCTTCTGTTGCGACACGTCAGGTTGACTGCAGTATTGTGGTCAAAGATGATCAGGGAAATACAGTAGATGACTTTGTTGTGGACATTTACAAGGATGGCAAGAAGACAGGAAGGATGAAAGCGGATGGAACAACAGCTCTGAAACAAGGAATTTCATTCAGCAGAAATACGGATTATCTCATTAGACCTGTCTGTCTGCATGGGCAGTATGTGTTTGATGAAAAGGGAGAAACGATGTCTGTTTCAAAGATGCTTCCGATAGAAATGGAAAGCATGGAAATCAGTGTTACGCCATATGTCGGACTGCATGTTCTTGACAGCCAGGATGGGTTATCCACAACCTATCAGGTATATACGGATTCTGACTGTACACAACAGGCAACAGATCTGATCAGCTCAGAAGACAGTGGAAAGAAAACGTGGAATCTTGCGGATGGCACGTATTGGGTGAAAACCGAATCCATCATTTCATCCTGGTATCCAGACAGTCACCCTGTTTCTATTGTTTTGGATCATACGCGAAGCTGGAATGAAAATGTGCTGATGGAACATGCACCGGTTACGGTAGTTCTTTCCAGTATTGATGAAGATGGTAAGCCACTTTCAGATGCGATGGTGGAAATCCGATCCATGGATGGAGCAGTCCAGCAGACTGGTGCATTCACAGATGGCCTGCTTGTTGTACAGGGATCCTGGTTATGTAAAGGGGAAAGTTACGTCGTTTCTGAAATCCAGACACCGGATGGATATCACAGGTGTGCAGATGTGCAGTTTACTGTACCATCGAATCAGCCTTCTGTGCTTCCATCCATCACGATTCCTCATCAGAAAAAACAGGCGATCATCCTTGTTGAACAGGAAAAAACGCCGGTTATGAAACATGAAACACCACAGGTACAGGAAACTGTTGAGTCAAAGAAATACTCTTTTTCTACTTCTGTGTTACCAGGTGCTGTTATGATTGGAGGTGTTCTGATCAGTGCATTTGTGATTTTGAAAAATATTTCAAAAAGAAAAGTGTAAAATTTCCATTGACTCATGTAACCGGTTGGAATATGATAGTCATACAACGTCGATGATGGGAAAAAGTAGGGCAGTTACCAATTTCAGAGAGCCTTTGGATGCTGAGAAAAAGGTATGCGGTACTGTAGCGAAAACACATCCCTGAGACGATTTCCTGAACATGTACAGTAAGGAAATACGGGAGTGCCCGTTACAGCACAGAAGTATGACTGTACTTCATGAGGCCTGTCATCGTAAGGTGCAGGTGAAAATCAGGTGGAACCACGTTTATTATGGACGTCCCGATTACGGGATGTCCATTTTTGTTACAGGAGGATGAAAAACATGCAGGAAATCCGTATTCCCCAGGGGATGAGAGATCTGACGGCATCACAGAGCCGTCGCAAGGAAGCACTCAGAAAAAGAATAGAGGATGTATTTGAATCATTCGGATATGAAAAGATCTGTACACCGACAATCGAATATGCAAAGACATATCAGATCGGATTCACATCGTCCACAGATTTTTCTGAAATGTACAGATTTCTGGATCAGGATGGAAAAATGGTCATGATGCGTGTGGATATGACCGTACCGATTGCACGTCTTTGTGCAACACGCTATTCCACAGCAAATCCTCCATTCCGTTTTCGTTACTGTTCTGAAGTATTCAAGATCAGACATACATTTGCCGGAAAACGGTCACAGGTCACCGATTGCGGCATTGAACTGATCGGACTGGATGAAAACAGTGATATTGAAGTTCTGTACACGGCACTCAAAGTACTGCAGCAGATCGGAACAAAAGAATACCGTCTTGAAATCGGTAATTCCGGTTTCTTCCGTGTTGCTGCAGAAAAACTGAATCTGAGTGAGGAACAGCGGACGACACTGGCAGATCTGATTGATCGCAAATCTCTTGTTGAGCTGCAGGAATATCTTGAAAAAATGGATGTATCCGATGAGATTCAGACTTTCCTTCAGAGCCTTCCTTTACTTGGTGGAGGCAGTGAAATACTGAATGAGGCAATGGAATCAAGCTTCTGCGAAGAGCTGAAACAGGAAGTCAGAAAACTGATGAAGCTGGATGAGGATTTAAGAAAGCTTGGTGTCATGGATCACGTCAGCTATGACTTTGGTAAGATTCCACATCTGGATTATTACACGGGAATCATCTTTGAAGGTTATGTATCCGGTGTAGGAACATCGGTATTATCCGGAGGCAGATATGACAGCCTTGTCGGAAGATTTGGAAGGGATCTGCCAGCCTGTGGCTTTTCCATCAAACTGGACGTACTGCTGGATGTACTGGATGAAGTGGAAAAGAAAGTGATTCGGATCGGCTATCCGAAAGGAAAGGAAACGGAAGCACTGATCTATAGTGAAACATATCGGAAGGACAGTTGTGTCGAACTTGTCCCATGGGAAAAACAGCAGATTGAGGTGATCTTATGAGTCTTGCGGTTGCATTAACAAAAGGAAGACTGGAAAAGTCCGTTACCGCCATGCTGGAGGAATGCGGCTATGGTGTGGAAAGACTGAAAGATAAAGGCAGAGCCCTTGTCTTTGAAGATACAAAGAAGGATATCCGTTATTTTCTGGCGAAACCGAATGATGTCATTACCTATGTGGAACATGGTGTTGCGGATATCGGTATTGTCGGTAAGGATACACTTATGGAAGGTGGAAAGGACTACTATGAACTGCTGGATCTGAAAACAGGGGAATGCAGATTCATTCTGGCAGGATTACCTGGAAATAATCCATTACAGAAAGTAGGTCATATTACGATCGGTACAAAGTATCCGAATGTTGCTGGCGAATACTTCCGCACGCATTCGCTGGATCCGGAAATCATCAAGATTGACGGTTCTGTCGAGCTTTCTCCATTACTTGGATTATGTGATGGAATCGTGGATATCATGGAAACAGGCACAACACTAAAGGAAAACGGCTTGGTTGTATTTGATGAGGTATGCCGTATCAGTGCCAGAGCAATTGTCAATAAAGTCAGCTTCAAGATGAAGCGTGAAGAAGTGATGACATTCATCACGGATCTGAAAGAGAAGGTAAATGAGAAATGCTGAAGGAAATATCTGTCAAAGATGAAAAGAAGCTGAGATCCTGGCTGGATGAAAGAAGCCAGGAAATCAATCCGGATGTCGTTGCAAAAGCAGCTGAAATTCTGAATCGTGTCAGAAAAGAAGGAGATGCGGCACTCATTGATTATACCCAACGGTTTGATGGTGTTTCCATTCAGAACTTCCGTGTATCGGAAGAAGAACTGGATGAAGCAGAAGCAAAGTGTGATGCATCATTCAAGGAGGCTATGCGCCTGGCTGCAGACAATATAGAAACATTCCACAAGGCTCAGCTGCCGCAGTCCTATCTGTTACAGCAGGATCGTGGTATTTATCTTGGTGAAAGGGTGATTCCTTTATCCAGTGTCGGTATTTATGTTCCAGGAGGCAGAGCACAGTATCCAAGTTCTGTACTGATGAATGCCATCCCTGCTAAAGTGGCAGGCGTACAGAGGATTGTCATGGTGACTCCACCAAATAAGGAAGGAACAATCAATCCGAATATTGCCTATGCTGCCCGTCTTGCTGGGGTGAGTGAAATCTATAAAGTCGGTGGTGCACAGGCTGTTGGTGCACTGGCTTATGGTGCCGAGTCCATTCCATCTGTTGATAAGATTACCGGCCCTGGCAACATCTTTGTGGCAGCTGCCAAAAAGCTTGTTTATGGAAAAGTGGATATTGATATGATTGCCGGACCATCTGAGATCCTTGTGATTTCTGATGAAGGAGCGGATCCATCTTTCGTGGCGGCAGATCTGCTTTCTCAGGCAGAGCATGATCCGCTTGCTTCTGCCATTCTTCTGACAACTTCACGCACATTACTGGAAAAAGTCAATGAAGAGCTGGAAAGACAATGCGCATTACTTCCGAAAAAGGAAATTGCGCAGGCTGCCATCCGGGACTATGGACGTTCGATCGTCTGTGACTCCATCAGTGAATGCATTGATTTTGCCAATGCGATTGCTCCGGAACATCTGGAGTTGTGTATCGCAGATCCGATGGCGTATCTGTCACAGGTTAAAAATGCGGGTTCCGTATTCCTTGGCTACTATACATGTGAATCCATCGGGGATTACTTTGGTGGTACAAACCATGTACTGCCGACAAACGGTACGGCAAGATTCTCCAGCGCACTTGGTGTGGATGCATTTGTGAAGAAGTCTTGTTTCCTGCATTACAGTAAGGAAGCCGTATATCAGTATGGTCACTATATCGAGACAATGGCGAAAGAAGAACAGCTGCAGGCCCATGCCAATGCAGTAACAGTGAGGTTGCAGAATGGAAAATAAGGTTACATACCAGGCAAGACAGTCTGGAAAAATCATGCTCAATGCAAATGAATCCGGTGAGAACCTGACTGCACAGATGATGGACAGGGTGGTGGAAGCCATCCGCAATACAGCCTTCAACCGTTATCCGGAGAATTCACAGGTAAAACTGCGGGAAGCCTATGCTTCTGTGATCGGTGTAAATGCAGATCAGATCATTGCAGGCAACGGATCGGACCAGCTGCTTGGATATCTGATCGGAAAACTGGCTGGTGTGGATGGAACAGTATATACCTTTGACCCGGATTTTTCCATGTACGATTACTATACTTCTTCCTATGGATCACAGATCATCAAGTATCCATGTGATGAAGATGGAAGCCTGGATCTTGATTCCTTTATCCGTTATGGAAACGATCAGAATGCAGATCTGGTGATCTTTTCCAATCCGAACAATCCATCCGGTCATTGCCTGTCCATTGAAGAGGTGGAAAAGGTGATTCAGGGATTTGATGGAACACCGGTCATTGTGGATGAAGCCTACATTGAATTTGCTGATGAAGCGAGTGCAATATCCTTGCTTGATCAGTATCCGCAGCTGTATGTGACCAGAACTCTTTCCAAAGCATATGGGCTTGCAGGAATGAGAGTCGGATTTGCGATCGGGCAGAAGCAGAACATGGATGCCTTAAGGGAAGGATATGTGCCATATGCACTGTCCACCCCGGCAATGGAAATTGCATGTGCCATTCTTTCTGATCCAGGTGCAGTACAGAACAGGATCTGTGAAATCAAAGCACAAAGACAGAAGATGCTTGAAATCATGAAGCAGATGAAATGTCTGACGGTTTATGATTCACAGGCAAATTTCATTTATGGTCGTACAGAAGAAAGGGACCGTTTATGTGCCATTCTCGATGAGGAAGGCATTGTCATACGTCTGTATGGAGATGGCAGTACATTCCGTATTACCGTATCCACACAACAGGAAAACAGTCTTCTGCTGCAGGCATTACAGAGATTTGAAGGAGAAGGACAATGAGAGAGGCATCTTTATCAAGAACAACGAAAGAAACAGATGTTTCTGTAACATGGAATCTGGATGGAACAGGCAAAGCATCCATTGATACCGGAATCGGTTTTTTCAATCACATGCTGGAACTGCTTGCCTTTCATTCTGGCACGGATCTGACAATCAGGGCTGCTGGTGATATTGATGTGGATGATCATCATACCATTGAGGATATCGGAATTGTGATGGGCACGGTTTTCAGACAGGCATTAGGAGAGAGAATCGGTATCGCAAGATATGGTTTTTTCCTGTTGCCGATGGATGAAGTGCTTGCCGAAACTGCCATGGACATATCCGGGCGTCCTTATCTTGTGTTCAACTGTGATTTCAATCGTGAAAATGTCGGTGCCATGGCAACGGAAATGGCAGAAGAATTCTTCCGGGCATTTGCGGTTGCGGCAGGTGTGAGCTTGCATATCAACGTCCGCTATGGAACAAATGATCATCATAAAATGGAAGGCATCTTCAAATCCTTTGCTCATACAATCAAGGCGGCAGTCAAGGTGGAAGGTGATCAGCTGCCATCCACGAAAGGAATGCTGGAATGATCGGAATTATTGACTATGGAATGGGCAATCTGCGCTCTGTAGAAAATGCCTTAAAAAAACTGGGAAAGGAATCTTTGATCAGTGGGGATCCGAATGTTCTTTCGTGTTGTGAAAAACTGATCCTGCCAGGAGTCGGTGCTTTTCCTGACTGCATGGCGAATATCCACCAAAGAGGTCTGTTTGAACCGATCAGGCAAATGGTAAGCAATGGTACGCCATTACTTGGCATATGCCTTGGCATGCAGATGCTGTATGAGACAAGTGAGGAAATGGAACTGACAAATGGATTCGGTTTCCTCAAAGGTACGGTAAAGAAGATGGAAACGGATCTTCCAATACCACAGATCGGATGGAACGAGCTTGTCTTTGATGGAAATCATCCTGTAAAGGAAGTGCTTTCCGATCATCCATATGTATACTATGTTCATTCCTATTGTGCTGATGCGTATGAAGAAGCACAGCTGTATGGTTATTCGATGTATGGAGATATCCGTGTACCTGGACTTGTTGGAAAAGACAATGTTCTTGGCGCACAGTTTCATCCGGAAAAAAGCGGCAGGGAAGGACTTGCCATACTGAAATACTTTGTGGAGGAATTTGTATGATTATTCTGCCGGCAATTGATATGATGGGTGGACTTCCTGTCCGCCTGTACCAGGGAGCATATGAATCAGCTGCACAGGTTGCAGATGACGTATTGAAAACGGCACTTTCTTTTGAAAAGGCCGGTGCGGAATGGATTCATATGGTGGATCTGGACGGTGCGAAAACCGGCAAAAAGGAAAATGCGCAGAAGATTGTTGAAGTAGCACAGAATGTCCGTATTCCGATTGAAGTCGGTGGTGGGATCAGATCCATGGAAGATATTGAATGGTATCTGGATCATGGTGTCGCCCGTGTCATTCTCGGCACTGCGGCAATAGAAAACAAAGAGCTTCTCAAAGAAGCTGTTGCGAAATACGGTGAGAAGATTGCGGTAGGAATTGACTGTAAAAACGGCATTCCATGTGCACGCGGATGGCTGACTTCTTCTTCCTGCAACTATGTTGATTTTGCAAAGGAGCTGGAGCAGATTGGTGTTTCTGTGATTATCGTTACCGATATCGCAAAGGATGGTACCCTGCAGGGGCCGAATCTTGAGATGCTGAAGACATTACAGGAAAATGTATCCATGAAGATCATCGCAAGCGGTGGTGTAGCAGATCTTTCCCATATAGAAGCTCTTGCTGGAATGAATCTCTATGGAGCAATCACAGGAAAAGCTGTTTACAGTGGAACGCTGGATCTGAAACAGGCAATTGCCTGTGGAAAGGAGTGCCATGCTGAGTAAAAGAATCATTCCATGTCTGGATGTTAAGGATGGAAAGGTCGTCAAAGGTGTTAACTTTGTCGGATTAAAGGAAGTCGGCGACCCTGTAGCTTTGGCTGAAAAGTATGATCAGGATGGTGCGGATGAGCTTGTCTTCCTGGATATTACCGCAACAAGTGACAACCGCAATACAATGGTGGATGTTGTGGAAAGAACCGCAGAAAAGGTATTCATTCCTTTTACGGTTGGAGGCGGTATCCGCTCTGTAGATGATATGCGTATCATGTTGCGTGCAGGAGCAGATAAATGCAGTCTGAACAGTGCTGCTGTCAGGAATCCAGATCTCATCAATGAAGGAGCACGCAAGTTCGGTAATCAGTGTGTTGTGCTTGCGGTTGATGGCAGAATGCGGGCGGATGGCAGTGGCTGGAATGTTGTCATTGCCGGAGGAAGAATTGATACAGGGATTGATGCTTTGGAATGGATCAAAGAAGGAGTAGCCAGAGGTGCTGGAGAAATCCTGTTGACAAGCATGGATGCCGATGGCACAAAACAGGGCTTTGATCTTCCGTTTTTAAAGGCAGTACGTAAAAGTGTCAGTGTTCCTGTCATTGCTTCTGGTGGCTGTGGCAGCCTGGAGCACTTCGCACAGGTATTTGAAGAAGATGCTGCAGATGCAGCCCTTGCGGCAAGCCTGTTCCACTATGGTGAGCTTTCCATCAGGGAAGTCAAGGAATACCTCAAACAGAAGGGGGTACCGGTACGTTTATGATCAAAGTGGATTTTGAAAAAGGCAACGGCCTTGTACCTGCCATTGTGCAGGATGCCATCAGTGGTGAAGTGCTGATGCTTGGCTATATGAATGAAGAAAGTCTTCAGAAAACACTTGAAACTGGACTTGCGACATACTGGTCACGCAGCAGAAATGAATTATGGACAAAAGGAGAAACGTCAGGTCATTACCAGCATGTACAGGAAATCCGGATTGACTGTGATGAAGATACACTGTTAGTGAAGGTCATACAGGATGGATCTGCATGTCATACAGGAAACAGAAGCTGTTTCTATCGACTACTGGAGGATAACAATGAGTGAACTGAAAAAACAGTATGAAACTGCCGTTGACAGAAAAAATAATCCGGAAGAAGGAAGTTATACAACCTATCTTTTCAACAAGGGATTGGAAAAGATCCTGAAAAAAGTAGGGGAAGAAAGCACGGAAGTCATCATTGCTTCTTTAAACGGTTCCAAGGAAGAACTTGTTGGAGAAATCAATGATCTGATTTATCACGTTCTTGTACTGATGGTGGAAAAAGGCATCACCTTGGAAGATGTTGAAGAGGAAATGGTGCGCCGCTCACAAAAGCAGCATAACCTCAAGGCAGAACGTAAACCGATTACAAATCTGTAATGCAGACCGGGGAAAGATTTCCCGGTTTTTATATTGACACGGATCCGTATTCCATCTACTGTTTTCCTGAGGTGAAACAGTGCATTTTGTTCAGACGAAAGGTATTCTATCGGCCCGTAACGGGATGAATCTGTATCGGGGCTGCATGCATGGCTGTATTTACTGCGATTCTCGAAGTGCATGTTATCAGATGCATCATCCTTTTGAAGATATTGAAGTCAAGGAGAACGCAATTGAGCTTCTGGATCACACCTTACGTTCAAAACGGAAAAAGGGAATGATCGCAACCGGATCCATGAGTGATCCGTATATGCCAATTGAACAGACTCTGCATATGACGCATCAATCAATGGAATGTGCATTAAAACATGGCTTTGGATATACGGTACTGACAAAATCAGATCATATACTGGATGATCTGGATGTATTGCGTCAGTTACATCAGAAAACACGCTGTGTTGTGCAGATGACATTGACGTGCATGGATGATGAACTGAGCAGAATCATTGAGCCTGGTGTCTGTCCGACTTCCCGCAGGATTGAAGTGTTGAAAATACTGCAGAAGGAAAGGATTCCAACCGTTGTATGGCTGTGTCCTGTATTGCCATATCTGACAGATACGAAAGAAAACATCACCGGTATTGTCAATGCATGTCACAAAGCAGGGGTATGGGGGATCATCTGTTTTGGAATGGGAGTAACGTTACGGGAAGGAAACCGGGAATATTTCTATGATTGCCTGGATCGTCATTTTCCAGGGTTAAAACAAAAGTATATCCGTACCTATGGTCAAAGCTATACATGTAGCAGCATTCATCATAACAGGCTGATGCATCTGTTTCATGATTTATGCAGAAAATACAGCATAGAGGATAATCCTGACCGTATATTTGATTATCTGCAGTATTTTGAAGAAAAGAAAAAGGCAGAACAGCTGACACTGTTCTGATCTTAAGATGATGTTGAGTCTTAGAATTGCCGTATTCCGGGATTTTTTCTGTTTCTCACATCATTCTCACATGGACGACTGCTTACTCACAGATCACTCACAGCATGCATTCTAAAATATTGAAGAAGATGAAATGAGGTGATCGATGAAAACAGTCTTTATGAACAGATTGCTGATAATGGTTCCTACACAAAAAGGAATATAGGGGCTTCCGGATATTCTAAACGATCAAAACTCAGAAAGTGCAACCTGGAAGGTTTTGCTTATGTTGTTGATGTGTTTCTCTTGGAATATTTTGTGCGAATCATTCCTTATGAAAAAACAGGTTCATATACACGTTGAATTCCGTGTGTTTGGACCTGTTTGTTACGATGTCTGATAGTCTGTCTTTTCCAGTATTGCTTTGGATGGAATCAGAGATTCCTCGTTCCATTCTGCCATATATAACAGATAGTATTCATCATAGGATAAAGAGGAGGCATTGACTTTTTCGGCAAGCTTCTTACCGATATATCTCAGATGTGCCGGTTCATTTCTGCCGGTAATCAGCGCCTTTTCCATTGGATAACGGATGATGAATCCATAGGATGCCGCGTTTTCCTTAAGCCATGCATAGGCTTCCGTATTGACCAGATCATCTGTGTTTTCATATGTTAGAGCAATATTGACAGCAGTGCCGCTCTGATGTTCGGAAGAGCCGGCACGCTCTGTATAATAATCCGCACTGCCTGCACCCATATGATTGACATAGTAGGTATAGGCTGTCTGCTGGGTTGCATAATCGACATATCCTGCCGTTGCATACATGGAATGGGCTGCCTGGACAGAATCCGCAGACAGCTGTGCAAATGCATCAGCAGCTGCTTTGCTGAGCTGTACACCGTCCACCGCATGTTCACTGGACAGTGTTGTCAGGTTTTCAGGGATATAGGATTCCATCAGCTGATATGTCTGAGAAATCAGGGAATCCGGCTGGGGATCAGTCACTGTTTCGCTCAGTCTGTACCACGTGATGTATTCTTCATCCAATGTGAATGTACCGGAAGCAGATGCTTCTCTGTTACGGATGACATCATCGATATACTGTTGTTCATTCCATTGATAGTCATAGACAAGCAATGGTGTCAGTTCTGCAAATGTCAGATTCTGATACAGATTGACAAGCTGGTCTGTTTCATAGCCTTCATCTACAAGTCTGTTATACAGCAGCAGATCTTTTTCTTCCAGATGACGGTCGCTGTCAAGTACCGTATACAGATACATGTATTCCCGATGCAATGAACCATCGTTAATGACCTGCGCAAGATAGTCGGAATAATAGGAGTGAGACAGAATATCATCCTGCAGATCTTCCTTCAGGATATTCTGAATGGTTGTCTTATCATAGCCAAGCTGTTTCAGATTCCGTTTTGTCAGATATCCTGGTGCATATGCAGCAACAATACCACACAGGATGCATCCCATCAGAAACAGGATGATGCTTTTGCGGATTCTGCGCTTTGGTTTTCTGTCTGTGTTATTCATAAATGTCAAACTCATTCCACGGTGCTCTGTTTTCCGGCAGGCATGTTACCGTGATGTTTTCATGGGTAATCGGATGCGGGAATGTCAGGCGGTATGCAAACAGTGCGATCTGTCCCTTTGTGGCATTCCTGTTATAACGCTGGTCATGCAACAAAGGTGTATTTCTGGAAGCAAACTGTACACGGATCTGATGAGATCTTCCGGTTTCCAACTGAATTCTGACAAGGGTATGTCCATGATGGACAGAATCGATCTGGTAGTGAAGCATGCTTTTTTTACCATGGGCTGCATCAGTTGTGCGTACCATGTTCGTGCGGTGATCCTTGATCAGGTAATCTGTCAATGTATCTTCTTTTTTGGAAGGCACTCCGTCCAGTATTGCCAGATATTCTTTTTTCAGTGCATGTGTACGTACACTTTCGGACAGACGTGACGCCGCCTTGGAAGTCTTTGCGAAAACCATGACACCACCGACAGGACGATCCAGACGATGGACAAGACCTAGATATACATTTCCAGGCTTATGGTATTTTTCCTTAATGTACTGCCTGCACATGGAAAGCAGGTCTTCATCATGGCTGTCATCGGAATTGACCGGTATATTGACAGGTTTACGGACACACAGGATATGATTGTCCTCGTACAGTACGTCGATCATTTCCTCTCCCATCTGCCGACAATACCGCATGGTAACAGCAGATCTCTTTCCTGTAATGGAATGGCAATTTCACCAGTAGTAACGATTCCATCCGGATGAGATGGAAGGATCATTGTCTTCATCATGTTATCCAGTACAATGGAAGAAAAACCGGTCGTATAGCTGTTGATCAGGAAAAACAGGGCATGATCATCCAGAATTTCCATACACGCCTGAATCAGACCTGTGATTTCCTTTTCAAACTTCCACATTTCACCATTTGGGCCACGTCCATAGGAAGGTGGATCCATGAGAATACCGTGATAGGTATGACCTCTGCGCTTTTCTCTTTCCACAAACTTCAGGCAGTCATCCACAATAAAGCGGATTTTCGCATTCTGCAGACCGGACAGATCCCTGTTTTCCTTGGCCCAGTTAACCATGCCTTTGGAAGCATCCACATGTACGACTTCTGCAGCTCCTGCTGCAGCACATGCCATGGTTGCTCCACCAGTATAGGCAAACAGATTGAGGACACGGATGTTCTCATCTTTATGTGATTGAATCAGATCCATCATCCAATCCCAGTTGGCAGCCTGTTCCGGGAACAGACCGGTATGCTTGAATCCGGTAGGGGATACCTTGAATGTCAGGTTTCTGTAGTTTACAGTCCATGACTCCGGAAGTTTCTTTTTATATTCCCAGCTTCCTCCACCGGTTTTGGAACGGTGATAAACCGCATCTGCCTTCTTCCAGGAAGTGCGGTTATCAACTGCCCAGATTGCCTGTGGATCAGGTCTGCGCAGAACAATGCCTTTCCACTGTTCCAGTTTTTCACCATTTCCTGCATCGATGCAGGAATAATCTTTCCATTTATCTGCTTTTAATAACATATTTTTAACCTCGGACTGATTATACCATGGTTAGGGAAATATGGAATCGGGTTGTGAATGATACTGCAGTGTGGCAAGTAATGATATAATAGGCAGACGACAAGGAGAGTAAGCATGATTGATATATCACGATTGAATCCTCAACAGAAGGAAGCAGTACTGTCAGATGATCAGTACCTGCGGATTATTGCCGGAGCAGGATCTGGCAAAACAAGAGTATTGACAATGAGGATCGCTCATCTGATTGAAGATGAAGATGTCCGTCCGGACAGAATTCTGGCGATCACATTTACCAATAAGGCGGCAAATGAAATGAAACAGAGAATTGCCGATATGATTGCACCATCTTTTCACAGACCATGGATCTCAACCATTCATTCCTTATGTGTAAGGGTGTTGAGAGAAGAGATCGGTTGTCTTGGATATCCGAAAAGCTTTACGATCATGGATGGAGATGATCAGAAGTCGCTTGTCAAGGAAGCATGCAGAAAACTGGAACTTGACAGTGATTCTTTGACGCCTTCCTCATTAGTCAACTATATTTCCAACAATAAAACAGCAGAAGTATCAGTTGATGCAGCCTTCAAGATTGCAGGTCATTTCAGTGATGATATTGATCGGGCAAAAGTCTATCAGTATTACATGGAACGTCAGAGCCAGATGTTTGCACTGGACTTTGATGATCTGATTCTGTTTACAGTCAGAATCTTCCGTGACTTTCCATCTGTACGCGAAAAATGGCAGAAACGGTTTGAATTCATTCTTGTGGATGAGTTTCAGGATGTAGACAGACTGCAGTACCGTCTGATCCGCTACCTGTGTGATGAAAATACAAGTCTCTATGTTGTCGGTGATCCGGATCAGACCATCTACACATGGCGTGGAGCTGATGTGAATATCATCATGAATTATAAAAGAGACTTTTCAGGTGCAAAGACTGTAATTCTCAATGAAAACTACAGATCTTCAAAGGAAATTCTGCAGGCGGCCAACTCTGTGATTGCCAATAACAGCAACCGTATGGAAAAGGAACTGTTTACAAGCCGTAAGGATGGAGAGAAGATCACACATTTCAGTGCCATGAGTGATGAATATGAAGCAGCTTATGTTGCGGAAAGAATTGCGGCTTTACATCATAATGGTCTTCCATATAAGGATATTGCGATCTTGTACCGATCCAACTATCTTTCAAGATCACTGGAACGTGGGCTTGTCGATCTGAGAATCCCATATATTATCTACGGTGGTATCCGGTTCTACGAACGTCAGGAAATCAAGGATGCCTTATGTTATCTGCGTATGGTTTCTAGCAGTGATGACCTTGCCTTGCAGAGGGTACTCAACCGTCCAAAGCGTGGCATCGGTCAAAAAACCATGGATGCGATTGAAACGGAAGCACGTAAACAGGATGTATCCATGTATGAGATTCTTAAGCAGAATCAGATCTTTTCTGGCAGGACTAAAACAAAGATCGAAGAGTTTACTGCCATGGTGGAAAAGTGGAAGGCATATAATGCAAAGGAAGACAGTGATCTTGTCCATCTGCTTTCCATGATTCTGCGTGACTCTGGTTATCGCGCTATGCTTCAGGAGGATCAGGAAAAAGGTGAAGAAAGAATGGAAAACCTCAAATCCTTATCGGATGATCTGAGAGTATTTGCTGAAAATGATCCACAGGCTGGACTGGATGAATATATGCAGGCAATCTCTTTGTATACAGACAAGGAAGAGAGGGAAACTGCAGATGCGGTACAGATGATGACTGTTCATTCTGCAAAGGGTCTTGAATTTGATACCGTCTTTGTGGTGGATCTGAATGAAGGTATTTTCCCGAATGAAAGAGCGGTCAATGAAAGCCGCAGGGGTATTGAAGAAGAAAGACGTCTTGCCTATGTAGCCTTCACCAGAGCAAAACGGAAGCTGTTCCTTGTTGAGGCAGGCGGCTTCTCCTATATTCTGCAGCGGATCCGTACAACATCCCGCTTCATCAATGAAATTGATCCGGAATGCATTGAACAGCCAAAACGTATGGAAAGAAAAACACAGGAGCGGAATACGGAATCCCATGGAGGAAGTATCCGTACTGCAGGTACATCCGCAAAGGGTGTGAAAAAAGGAGACAAGGTGATGCATGCTGTGTTTGGAGAAGGTATTGTTGTGCGGGTGGATGGTTCCATCGCTCAGATTGCATTCCCATATCCGGCTGGTATGAAAAAAATTGCTGCAACACATCCAAGTCTGAAGAAAGTTAAAAAGTGACGTATGGAAAACGAAGAATTACAGAAAATGAAAGAACTTGTTGCAAGGCTGAATGAAGCTTCTGCTGCATATTATAACGGTAAGGCAGAACTGATGAGTGACTATCAGTGGGATGCCATGTTTGATGAGCTTAAAAAGCTCGAAGAGAAAACAGGGACCATTCTTGAAGATTCACCAACATCCAATGTTTCTGCAGATACAACTGCAGGTCAGAAGGAAGCACATGAATATGCTGCCCTTTCCCTTGCTAAAACAAAAAAGGTGGAAGACCTTGTCAGATGGGCACAGGATAGGAAAATATGGCTGTCATGGAAGCTGGATGGTCTGACACTTGTTGTGACATATGATCGTGGCAGACTGCATAAAGTCGTCACACGAGGAGATGGTCATATCGGCACAAACATCACACATCTTGCTTCTGCAATTGATGGAATTGCATCAAAAATCAGCTATAAAGGTCATCTTGTCATCCGTGGAGAAGCAGTGATTTCCTATGAGGATTTCAATGCTTTTGTCATGGAAACAGGAGAAGACTATGCAAATCCAAGAAACCTTGCTTCCGGCAGCCTTTCTTTAAAGGATGTGGAAGAAGTAAAAAGAAGAAAGATTCACTGGATTCCGTTTACTCTGGTTCATAGTGATGAGCCGATGGATTCCTGGGGTGCACAGATGCAGTGGCTTGACGAACTTGGATTTAAGACAATCCAAAGAGAGTGCATTGAACAGCCATCACAGGAAAACATTCAGGGTGTAATTGATCGCTGGAGTGATCTGGTCAGTCAGAATCGAAATCCGTATCCGGTGGATGGTCTTGTCATCAATTATGATGATGTAGTGTATGCTTCCAGTGGTGAAGTGACAGGACATCATGCAACAAGGGCAGGATATGCCTTCAAATGGCAGGATACAGCAGCTGAAACAGTATTGGATCATATTGAATGGTCCTGTGCTGCTTCTGCCATTACTCCTGTTGCGGTTTTTGAACCGGTGGAACTGGAAGGAACAACGGTCAGGCGTGCATCTTTATGCAATATCAGTGAATGCATACGCCTTGGCATCGGCGAAAAAGGAACCGTCTTATCGGTGATTAAGGCAAACAAAATCATCCCAAAGGTTGTATCTGTTAATAGAAAAGAAGGGGAACTGATCATTCCACAGGTTTGTCCAGTGTGTGGTGCACCAGCAACAGTGGATGTCAGCGAAGTCTCAGGGACAAAGGTACTTCGCTGCAGCAACGATGCATGCGCTGCCCGCAAACTGAAGAAATTCACCCGTTTTGTATCCCGACAGGCATGCGACATTGATGGTATTTCTGAAGCAACCCTTGCAAGATTCATCAATGAAGGCTGGATCAGCAACAACGCAGATATTTACCGACTTGTCAGTCACAGAGATGAAATTGCACAGCTGGAAGGATTTGGTGATAAATCAGCTGACAATCTTGTCGCTTCCATTACAAAAGCACGGAAAGTCAATGATGTGCGACTTCTGTATGCCTTATCCATTCCATTAGTCGGACAGGATGTCGTCAAACGTCTGCTTGGTGCATATCCATTGGAAAAGCTTGTTGAAATGGCAGTGAGTGCAGAAAGTGAAGATATCTTTTCTTCCATCGATGGGATTGGACAGGAAAAAAGCAGTTCCTTTGTCAGATGGTTTCAGAATGAAACAAACCGGAAAGACTTTGAAGATCTGCTTGGTGAAATCGAAGTTGTTTCCACACAGATCAAGGCAGAAGGAAACCGTTGTGAAGGTTTGACGTTTGTTGTGACGGGAGATGTTTATCAGTATAAAAACAGAAATGAACTGAAGGCATACATTGAATCTCAGGGTGGAAAGGTTACAGGTTCTGTATCCAAAAGTACAAAATTCCTCATCAATAATGATGTGACAAGCACCTCTTCCAAAAATACGAAGGCAAAAAGTCTCGGTATTCCGATTCTTTCGGAGCAGGATTTCATCGATCAGTTTGTAAACTGAGCAGTCGGGTAAAACCGGCTGTTTTTTACATGAGAAAAGACTGCTTTATGCAGTCAATTTACATGTGATATTCTTACGATACCAGTCAACAATCGGTCCAGTTCCAAATACGATAAACAGTGTTGCAAGACCTGCGGTTGTGATATTACCGATCATGCCTGTTACAAGTCCTGTGATTCCACAGACAAGATCTGTCATGATTCGAGCATATTTGAACGGAATCTTTCCGTCTGTCTTATCTTCAATGATCGGGGCAAGGGCGTCATATGGTGCAACACCAAGATCACAATCCATATATAACGCACATCCAAAACAGAGAATCAGTATTCCTGCAACAAGCAGAATGACACGGATGAAGATGCTGGATGCAACTGCTGAAGCAGTAAATCCGAACATCGAGAAGAAGAGACCGATATATTGAACGATATAGCCAAGCAGAAACAGATTGATGAGGGCACCAATACCGAATGCCTTGCGGTTGATCATCAGAACAGGTACATACATGACAAGATTGAATGACATCTGAAACACACCAAGTCCTACGCCAAGCAGATTGGAAATACCTGTAGTCATGGATGTAAATGCATCAATACCAAATCCGGATACATTCAATGAAGAATGTGCCAAGGGATCCTACTGATTGATCTGTGGGAGGAATTGGCACTGTTGTTTAC
>CAMCSA010000026.1 GCA_945877405.1 uncultured Erysipelotrichaceae bacterium
AGGATTTCTTTTTACTACAGCTGCCTTTCCATTCTGTAGAAGCACTCTTGCCTTTTGAGGTTTGCACGGCATAAGTGGCTCACCGTGCCTGTTGATTACATAAACGTACATATGCCGTCCTTTCTATGTCAGATATATAACAGAGAATATAACTCTGTTCAGCTTCTGACGAGCCGTAATAGAACAGATTTCCATAATCTGCTCAGACACCATCGCCAATGTTATCTTTGCTTTTTACGCAAGCCACACTGTTCCTACCTCTTAGAACTGTTTAATGACATACCACAGAGCTTCAGATTTGGTGTTACGTCCGAAGGTGTGATGACAAAGATAACGTAGTACCCTTAACGCACATGGCCTTGCAAAGGTACTCAGGCTAGTCAACAAAGGCTTTTTCAAGCCTGTGGATTTATCCACGGGTTATTGACCGGCATCCAGGTTTCCACTTCTTACTTTTTCATAGAGATATCCTTCGGCAGCATAATAGATCATCTGATACATTTCAGAAAGATCAATACCTTCCTTGAATTCCTCCGACTTCATGACATGGATTGTTTTATCCCTGTAATACTTCAGCATCTTCTGATATGTTTTCTGTACCTCAGGTCTGACCCTTTCATCATTTTCATAATAGGCACGGATCGCAAATGCGGAAAGGGAAGGATATTTCCGCAGCAGTTCCATCTTGACATGCGGGCCTTTCTCCAGCATATCAAAAAACGGAAGTTCACTGATCTTTTCCTCGTGTAAGGAGGAAGCAGTAATACTGGCACACTTATTCCAGAGTGTCATATACAGCTCCTTTTTATCCTTGAAGTAATAAAACAGAAGAGATTTGCTGATATGTGCCTGTTCTGCAATCCTGCCAACCGGACACTTCCGGTAGGAGTGAGTGGAAAACTGATCATAACCGGCATTGATGATTTCATTCTGCCTCTCTTCCGGCAAAAGTAAAAAGCTTTCTTTCATAGGATATCCTTGTTTCTATTGTACTGTGACTGACCATTTTTGAGAAGACCCGTATCTTATTTCCATCGCAAGAAACCAAAACGGATTCTTTTTCTGTTATCATTAACACAACAATACATAAAGGAGATATTCTATGTACAAGATTATCGCATGCGATCTAGACGAAACATTGATTTCTCATGACCGTTCCATTTCAAAGGAAAATATCGAAGCCATTCAACGGGCAAAACAGGCTGGTGTACGATTTGTGCCCGCTACAGGAAGAGGCTATAATTCCGTCCGTAATGAGCTGAAAACACTTGGTCTGTATGATCTGGAAAATGAATATGTCATTTCCTATAACGGTGGTGCCATAACAGAAAACAAAGATGAGCGTATCCTTCATTTCCAGGGAATCACATTCAAAGAAGCACAGGACCTGTACATCAGAGGTCTGACCTATGATCATATCTGCATTCATATCTATACGCCAGATCAGGTCTGGGTCAGAAACTTCTATCCGGAGGAAGTGGAATACCTTGCCTGCCGTCAGCCATGTATAGAGATTTTCGGTGATGACATTGAATTCCTGAAAGAAAAGGAAATCGTCAAAGCCATCTACATGAATACCGACTATGATTATCTGAAACGGATCCAGTCAGAAATCACGGATCTGACCATGAATCTGGATGTATCTTTCTCTTCCAATCGTTATATGGAATTCAACCGCAAGGGTGTTTCCAAAGGAAAGGGACTGCATAAACTTGCTGATCTTTTAGGAGTGGATATCAGGGATACGATCGCCATTGGTGATAACTACAATGACCTCTCCATGATCAAAGAAGCAGGACTTGGTATTGGTGTTGCCAATACAGTAGAAGCAATGAAGAAGGAATGTGACTACATTACACAGGCTGACTGTGATCATTCAGCCATTGCGGAAGTCATTAACCGTTTTATCTTTAATGAAGGTAAGTAAAATGCTGAAGATTGCGATTGTATGTGGAGGTGGATTCTCCTCCAGTGCCCTGGCAAGTCATCTGGAAAAAGATGTACAGGCAAAGCACCTTGAAAATGATGTCTACTTTAACTTTATCCCGGCTGCACATATCATAGAACGGCAGGACGAAGTGGATATTGCTCTGTTATGTCCGCATCTGGAATTCTTTGCAAGACAATACGCAAAAAGTTTCCATATCCCGATTTACATCATCCCACCACGCCTGTATGGACTGATGCCTGTAGATGCATTTATTGAAGATGCGCAGGATATCCTTGCAATGTACAAAGAAAAGCCGGCAAATCCAATGCATTTTAAGGATGAACCACGCCCATTACGTGTCATGCGTACAACGTCTCACAGAAAACATAACATATAAAGGGGCTGTGAAAAAGCTCAAACCTGAAATTTGAGTTTTCACAGCCCCTGTTTTACAATTCAATTATTTACGGAATGGTCTGTTAAAGGAACCGATCTCAATCAGATTTCCTTCCGGATCTGCGATATAGCATGTTCTCTCTCCCCATGGCTCGGTTGTTGGAACAAGAACAGACACAGCGCCTTTTCCAATGGCCTTTCTGTATTCTTCATCCACTTCTTCAAATGTATCAACATACAGTGCTATTTCCGAATGTCCATTGAATCCTCTGACATATTCGTATGTATGATCTGTCATCTTTTCAAAATCACTTCTACGATACAACATAAACAGTGTGTCATCTTTGATCAGATATACATTATCTGCGGCTTCCTCTTCTTTAATTTCAAATCCAAGTACATCACGGTAAAACCGAACCATAGTCGGCATATCCCTGACAAATAAACCATAACCATCCAGTCTCATTTCATGTTTCCTCCACAGACATTATATTGTTATCTCATCTGTACCGTTGCTTTAAGATGGAGAAAATGATCACAGCGCATATGACAAGAAGAAATGGTGAGCATCGGACAAACAGCCATTCCATTACATGCATGCCAGTTGCAAGTACTGCTGTTTCCGGATCAGAATAATCCCAGTTCATATAGGAACTGTGATCCAGATACAGCCATACCCATCCAGCAGATAAACCGATCATCACAACCACCATAGCAACAAGCACTACTAATTCTTTTCTTCTTTTACTTTCTGCAAGCTGAAGGTTGATGACTTCCAGTTTATTTGCGATTACCTTCAGATCGTCTGTTTCCTTTTCCTGTCTGTTTTCCCCAAGCAGAATATTAACCGGTGTTTCCAGTTGTTGTGACAGCCTGATCAGAAGATCTGCATCCGGAACGGATAATCCCTGTTCCCATTTGGATACGGTCTGCCTGACTACATTCAGCCTGCATGCCAGTTCCTGTTGGGACAGCCCCTTTTCCTTTCGAAGCATTCTGATATTGTGACTCAGCATATGTATTACCTCCTGCATTTCACAAGTCTATCGTGCATGCATGCTGCAAAATAAACAAGCAACGCAGATTAACATTATACTAACTGCAGCTGATTCTTCTTTGCAAGCAACTTTAAAGACTGCTTTGACAATCCCGTATACTGCTGAATCATTTCTGCACTCATTCCGTTTCCCATCATTTTTACAGCCATTTCTTTTGCCTGATCAACAAGCTGCTTTTTCGCTTTCTTCTGCTCAGCTTTCAGCGCTTTTTCAGAGCGTTCTTTTTCCCTTTGCAGTCTTTCTTCCATTTCCTGTCGTTCTTCCGCCATGAGTTCATCCCAGATATCACACATTGTATTCCCTCATCTCACTCAATCTTATCTTATTTTTTTGCAGGCATTTATCGATCAATGATTTCCTTCACACCAGCCGCAGCTGATTCTTCTTTGCAAGCAACTTTAAAGACTGCTTTGATAGACCCGTATACTGCTGAATCATTTCTGCACTCATTCCATTTCCCATCATTTTTACAGCTATTTCTTTTGCCTGATCAACAAGCTGCTTTTTCGCTTTCTTCTGCTCAGCTTTCAGCGCTTTTTCAGATCGTTCTTTTTCCCTTTGCAGTCTTTCTTTTTCCCTTTGCAGTCTTTCTTCCATTTCCTGTCGTTCTTCCGCCATGAGTTCATCCCAGATATCACACATCTCCTGATCACCACCTTTCACTTTCATAAATCATTTTCTCATTTTGCTGTTTATGATCTCATTTGCATACACACAATGCAGATCACGAGTCAAAACTGCAAATCTGTCATTACCATCCATGACAGATACATCCGCAAATACATACCTTCTGCCATCCGGAAAACAATAAGTACGCACTCTTCCATGATGCGTATCAACAAACCCGGGAAAGCCATCTGGAACAGGTGCCCTTCCTTCACTTAAGTATAAACCGGTTACATGCATCAGTTCTGAATATTCCTGTCCCTGTAACAAATTTGACACATCAATCATTGCTGTTTCATATCGCATCCTTTCCGTGGTACTTGTCGTATTGTCGTTTTCAACTTCAACGACGTAAATCTTTTCATCTGAGGTATAGACTACAACATCCGGCCTGCATTTTTTCCGATCGCATTTGGGATTTCTTTCTGAACAACTATATAAGATGGTTTTATGTTTTCCTGTAACACTGTTTCCAGTATCATTTTCGTGATTGACTGGTCCATCATCATAATCGACATGAATCGATCACTCATACATGTCATCCTGGCGACAGCCTTTTTCAGTCTGGAAGATTTCTTCTTTGACAATTTTCGTTTTTTAGCCATTTCGTATATCTCCTGTACTATACTTATTACCCAAAAAACTGAAAAACATAAAAAAAGATGAAGAAATTGAAATCTTCACCTTTCCAATCGTCATTTCATGCAGTCAGAAATAAAATCCCATGCGGAAAGTCCATCCGCATTACATTCATTATTGAAGAAATAAATCCAGCTCCAATGACCTGAATACTGATATGGAACTTCTGTATTCTGTTTTGTTACATGATTGTTTTCATCCTTGAAGTATGATCCGGATGTATCGATCACATGATCCGTAACAGATACGTGGACATGCTGTGCTCCTGCCTTTTTCAGTCTTTCCAGTGTCGGTACTTCATGCTTTTCAGGAACAACCGTAGGATCATCCTTGGAATAGACAAAATACAGCTTCTGCTTTGCCAGTACATCAATCTGATCATCTGTAATACATGCATCCGGTACAGCTTCACATACAGGTACATAGCCATCAAATGCATTCGGGAAGTTCATCGCCAGAACCATCGACATATAGCCTCCGTTTGAGCAACCGCATACAACCACCTTTTTCGTTCCTGTCTTCTGTTTGTATTCAGTGATCAATTCCATCAGAGATTCTGTGTAGAAAGATGTTCCATCTGCTTCAATCTGTCCCATATTTCTGTTTGCACAATCCCCTGTTTTATCCATCCAGTAAGTCGGGCATTGTGGAACAAGGATATTGGCATTACCGACAGCAGTCTGGAATTCTTCTCTTTTCAGCACATCTGCTTTATTGGCCAGTACAGTAATTCTAGGATCTGTCAGTTCTGTTCCACCTTCGCCGATTCCATGCAACCAGATGACGGTACGATCGCTGCCACCTTCCGGTTCATAGTGAGCATATCTGTATGTCACACCATCGGATGCTGTGAAAGTATCAATATTCCAGTCATCTGCCTGTGTAACAAAGTCATCCTTTGTACAAATGATTTCCTGACCATCAAATGTAATCTTCATTTCATAAGGCTGTGACCATGTATTGAAGAATGTATGGAAATCAAACAACAACGGGCATCCATGTTCCGGATCTTCATTCAGCTTCAACATGATGGAAGATGTCTTTTCTTCACACCTGTTTCCATCTCCATCCACATAGTACACATCTTCCACAATTCTATCTTCCTGTATTACAACAACAGGAAATTCAGGCACCTTTGAAAAATCGGTTGCCTGTTTTGTTTCTGTGACCGTAAAACAGGACGGATCAATGTTTTCAATCACTGTATCAAAGTCCAGTCTGACTTCATCTGTGACACAATTGTAATCATAACCATGTATATAAACGATCTTTTTCATATCAATCCACCCGAACAATATAGTCTGCCTTTCTTAACGCCGGTTCTTTTACGCCACCTTCATCCCGATATCCAAGAACAAGGTTGCAGATGCCTTCATACTCTTCACCAAGTCCCCACTGCTTCATATAATCTCTTCCCTGTTCTGTCTCATACATTTCCTTTGCACGGAAGACATAACAGGAATCCACGCCCAATGCATGGGCAGCATTGATGATATTGGATGCAACAAGTACACCATCATGCACATATGTATGAACATTCCGGTCCGCAAAGATTTCGATGAGTGTCGGTGCACCAAAGAAACCGTTGCCTTCTCTGCCAACCGAGGACATATTCAGTCTTCCCAGTTCTGTAATCAGATTGCGATTCTGCGTCACCACAATTCTCGCACTCTGTTTTCCCATACCACTTGGTGCATATGTACCGGCTTCCAGAATCGTATTCAGTGTTTCTTCGTCGATCTGCCGGTCTGTATATTTACGACAGGATCTTCTTGTTTTCAAATCAATGATTGTTTCCTTCATAACAAAATTACTCCTTTGCATTATTATACTGTACAATCTGGAAATCCTTTTTCTGTTTCCCATAATGAAAAGGAGATTTCTCTCCTTTTGTAAAAACTTTAGAGTTCTGTCTTCCAAAGACCGTGCAGATTGCAGTAAGCATACACTGCAACAGGCTTTTCATCACCGAATGTGAATGTAACTGTTGGAGCATCTCCTGGCTTGAGAGCCTTGCGGTATACACCACAGCATGTTTCCAGAACTACCCATGGAATGTAATGAGCATCAACCATTGGATGATCAACTTCACCAACATTTACCTTGACTGTGTTTCCTTCTACTGTTGCAACAGGTACATGCTTTTCACCAGCACCATCAGATGTATTTGGAACCATTTCAACCATCTGTTCACCACAGCATGTAACAGGAACGAATGAATCATTTACCATTTCAATGATCTGGCCACAGTGTTTGCACTCATAAAACTTAACCATAATTTTCTGTTCTCCTTTTCGAAGGTATATCCTTCTTCTGTATCTTCAGTATAACTCGTATGGCCGACATTGCAACTGGAATGCTCAAAGAATCTGAATTTCCATTTCTGTGGTTACATGGTGGACATATTGACATGGAATGGCTTCATCCGCATATTCGATTTCCCCATTCTGATTGTCATATGGATCGTTTTCCAGATATGTCTTTGCAGGCACTCTGTTTCCCTGGAAAGCTGAAGAACATGGAATACGGAACGGATCCAGACAGCCAAAATAGAAGTCTCTTCTTTCTTCATTTCCTTCCCTGTATGCACTGCCACCAAAGGAACAGTCGGCATACAGCCATCCATAAGGCTCAATATAGAATCTTGCCCAGTCATGGTTGCCGATATGAAGTGGTGTTGCATACAGTCCTGCCTGCCATGTTGCTGGAATGCCTGCCATACGACACAGAGTAATGAATGTCAGTGCCTGTACGCCACAATCACCCTTCAATGATGTTGTGCAGTATTGTGGGATGGATGGAAGAGTTACATATCTTCTCATGAACGAATACATGATATGAGAAGTGATGTAGTCATATATTTTTCTTGCCTTGATCAGCGGGTTCGTTTCTTCTCCGATGATTTCCTTCAACAAAGACCTCAGATCATCCGTGAAGACAATATGCGGCCTGACTTCCTCAAGACACTTCAAAGGATGATAATCTGTTACGACAGATGGATCCAGTGGTACATACTTCATATGATTGATAAAGGAGTATTCCACAGTAAACTTCTCACCCTTCTCATATGGTTTTTCAAAGTATACACATCTTTGTTCTACAGTATTATCATTGACCGTTCCTTCATGAGACATGGAAATGATCTGCAGATCCTCTACCTGAGCATATTCCTTTGGTACAGGTAACCATACACGGACTGTCTTTCCTTCCTTTTCATAAGCAGGATCAATCCAGATGGAACTTCTGACATGAATCTTACAGGAGATTTCTCCCTTTTTCTTCATCGCAGCAATCGTTTCATCCAGAAGCTTTGCACCGGCATCCTCTGCATGATTCACATACCTTTGGGCATAATTCAGTCTTGTTTTGATCAGATTTTCAAAAAAGTTGTTTTTGAAATACATCTGCCCATCTTTGAAAATGAATTCAAATGCGGAATCCGCAAACAGTTCATCAAATTCCTCATCCTTGAAATCTGTGATTCTTTCGTGCAGCAGATCCAATGCCTGCTGTTTTGTATAAATGAAATCCAGTGGCATTCTGGCTATGATTTCCTTTTCCAGTTTCAGTCTTTCCTTTAACATGGATGGAACATCTTTCTGCAGCCTTTGATCAATGATCTGATTCATTAATTCAAACTGACCATTCCACTTCAGTTTCAGCAGATCTTCCGGTAATGGTGTATTCAGTACTCTGATATCCATAGTATTTCTCTCCTGTTTTTATGATTTCCTGTATTATACAACAGAACCTAGATCACAATGCCATCGCAATGATCGATTTCATGTTGAACAATCTGAGCAGGCCAGCCCGTCAGCTTCAGTTTCTGTTTGTTCCAATTGATATCCATATAGGATACGGATATGGACTGATAGCGCACAGCAGACCGAAGTCCGCTCAGGCTGAGGCATCCTTCCTTTGTTTCATAGCGTCCGCTTCTGCTTTCGATCACAGGATTGAACATGACAATGTTCACCACACCTGTATTGACAACAATGATCCGCTTATGCACACCGATCATGTTTGCTGCCATGCCGACACAGGCAGAATCATTTGCTGCAAGTGTATCCAGAAGGTCCTTTCCAATCGGGATATCCTGCTTTGTAGCAGGTAATGATTTCCTGGATAGAATCATTACATCCTTTACAATCGGTCTAATCATCTCAAACATCCTTTCTGCATTCCACACAACATATCATGCCTTGTATACAAGTTCAAACTCTTCCGTCACAACCATCACATCATTCAGATCAAACGGAAGCCCGTATTCTTCATATTCCTTTTTGAAGAAATATTCATGTACCGCCTTCCAGTATGTGAGTGTACGATCCCCTTCTCCTTCTTTATAGGCGTGATCTTCACTGACTTCAAAAAACGGAACAACTGCCACCTTTGTTGTACGGATGATGCAGAGTGCTTCCTCCTTACTGTTGAGGATAACACTGTAATCTCCTTCCTTCGGTAATGGCTCATTGTCAATTTCGTACAGGCGGTATGCGGAAGCTGTCGCTGTCTTTCTGCCTTTTAACACAAGCCCTGCAAGCTCATCACCTGTTCCACCAAATTGCCATGCCTGATATGGCAATTCCATTTTCTTTCCTGTTTCAATACAGTATTTTTCCCATAACTGCTGTGCATTCATGATAAGTACCTCTTCATATTCTGCACACATCATATCATTTCAATTCTGTTTTCCAAACAAAAATGACTGTGCGCACACAGCCATTAACAGATCACATCCTCATAGAACTGATTCATTGTATCCTCATCATCAAAGACAGCCAGATACATGTAATCCCCCATTGTTGAAGCAAGTGCTTCATCTATAGGACCATAGTCTTTGAGACAATATCCATACTTATTGAAGATCTCATCTTCACTGTATGTAAAGTCTCTGCCATATCTTCTTCCCGCAAAGGCACAATAGCCATTGCGTACCTTAGGCTGAAGTGAAGAATCATAAGCGATCATATCCGCATAGATCTTGTATACATTTGTATTACCGGCATAGTTCATCATATCCGGTGTAATACCTCCACAAGGACGCATATTGACTTCCAGTGCGACGACATCTCCTGCCTTACCGATATGCTGATCACAGTTCAGGCGGAAGAATTCAAAATGCACAAATCTGTTTTTCACACCAAAGCTTTTGACAGTTGCTCTTCCAGCAGCCTTCAGATCTTCCGGAATTTCACTGGTGACATGATATGCGGCATTGTCATTGTTGTTGACGATATCCATGATGGAAATCGGTGATACCGTACCGGATTCAAAGATCGGATCCCCATTGGAATCAACGATTGCGTCATAGGAATCTACAACTCCATCAATGAATTCTTCCATGATATACAGAACATCTGGATCCTTTGTTGCAAAGAAATATTCCAGATCCTCTTCATTTTCAATCTTATGTGTATCAGAAGCACCGACACCATTATCCGGTTTTGTACATAATGGATAACCAACTTCTTCAATAAACCTCATACATCCATCCCAGTCATCCACAAGATGATATCTTGCCACTGGAATTCCGGCAGCCTCGTAATACTTTTTCATATTGGACTTATGGCGGAACATCTCAATCTCATCTTTCTGGAAACCGCTTGTAATATGGAAGTCACTTCTGAGCATGGCATCTCTTTCCAGCCAGTATTCATTGTTGGATTCCAGCCAGTCAATTCTGCCATGTTTGAAAATAAAGAAGGCAACTCCACGATAGACAGATTCGTAATTCTCCAGGCTGTCAACCTTATAATATTCATTCAGACTGTCTTTGAGCTGTTGACTCAGCTCATTGTAAGGCTGGTCTCCGATTCCCAGCACATTGATTCCGTTGTTTTTCAGTTCCCGACAGAACATCCAGTAGTTTGTCGGAAAGTTCGGTGATATGAATACGAAATTCGTCATATGTGTATTTTCCTTCCCTGTATTGGCTCATTATATCGGGTGTATCTCTCAAAAACAATTGATCATGAAACATTTTTCTCCATTAAAAACAAGTTTCATCAATCTATTTCAGTAACTGTTTACATTCAATAACTAAGAAAAGTGCTTCCTCATGGGAAACACCATTTCTTAAGCCTGGGCTGTATTGACTGTAAAACGTTTGATACCGGCTTTATCCAAAGATACCATGATAACTGGAATCAGAACAAGCTGTAAGGCAATGCCTGGGATTGCATTCAGTAATGCCCCAGCAAGGAATGCCTGGAATGTAAATGCTCCACCACTTACACCAAGCAGAATCATCATTGTTGCACCCCATACGATTCTTCCACCGATCATTGCCAGTACAAGGCATCTGTACAGTGCCTTGACACACTGCCATCTGGAATGTTCATACAGAAATCCTGCAAGGAATCCATATGTCATCAGTTCAAATGCCATGGCTGTTGCGGTTGGAAACATCGGTGGCATACCAAACATCATGGATCGTAATACCGGAACAACAAGTCCGACAACAAATCCATACTGCCATCCACAGATAAAGCCACATAACAGGACCGGAATATGCATTGGACATAACATGCTTCCGATTTGTGGAATCTGTCCTGTTACAAATGGCAGGACAATGCCAAGTGCCAGGAACATACCTGACAATACAAGTTTTTTCAGATTCTTCATTTCTTATACCTTCTTTCCCATTTCATATGCCTGTGCCACTGCAGGATGACCGTTTACTTCCGCTTGTCCACTGACACCTCCGGCAAACACCTCACCTTTTAACTGTGCCTGTTCAAAGCAGTCAATCCATCCCTGGATCCCGTTTACTGTACCGACAGGGGTGTCTTTCTCATTTTCCGCAGCCGTACACAGAACATAAATATCCCTGAAATCATATGGATAACTGTACAGTGGATTAGTACGGTCAAGCAGGGTTTTCAGCTTGCCACTCATGCCAAAGAAATATACTGGTGTGGCAAAAACAATGACATCCGATGTCTTCATCTTTTCTGCAAGTTCCACTGCATCATCTTTTAATACACATGTGCCTGTTTTATGGCATGCCATACAACCGATGCAGAAATCAATCTTCTTACCGGAAAGCGATTCATATACCACTTCATTCCCAGCTTCCTGTGCAGCTTTCATGAATGCTTTTGCCAGCACATCCGAATTACTGGATGAACGCAGGCTGGAGCTGATAATCAGTACTTTTTTCATAACGCCTCCATAATCAGTATCCATATTCTGCCACCTACAGTTTACTTCAGGTCAAGAAATTTTTAACTCCTGTTCCAGAAAAAGAAAACAGAAAGAGATGTGATTTTCTCTTTCTGTCATCCCACATCACTTATCGATGGCCACCAAACACATCAAACCTCATACCATCCAGCAATGCGTCAATGAAAGATACTTCCTGCTTGCTGAGAATGATCTTTCCAGCATCAAAATTGGATGCAAGACGTTCGAGTTTTCTGGAGCCTGGAATCGGAATGATATATGACTTTCGATTGATCATCCACGCAAGTGACAGCTGTGCCATTGTACACTGTTTCTGCTGTGCCATGATTCTGAGTTTCTGCAACAATGCCGAAGCTTTTTCGTATCCTTCTTTTGTGTACTGTGGCATGCTGACACGATAATCCTGTGCCCCTTCGAATACCGTCGAGTTTGTATAGGCACCAGACAGAATGCCATTGGCTAATGGTGAAAAAGCAACATAGGTAATACCAAGCTCTTCACACACTGGAAAAATGGATTCATGCCATCGTGCCATCATGGAATACCGGTTCTCAATGGCTGTGACAGGTGTTACGGCATTGGCTCTACGCAGATATTCTTCGCTTGTTTCAGAAATACCCCACGCACGGATCTTCCCTTCCTTCATCAGTTTTCCCATTGTTTCTGCAACGGTTTCCGGTTCCACATTTGGATCCATACGATGCTGATAATACAGATCAATATAATCTGTCTGCAGTTTTGTAAGACTGTCTTCAACAGCTCTTCTTATATTGGCAGGTGAACTGTCCAGACGAAGGGAGCGGTCTGAATTATGATAGACTCCCGTCTTTGTAGCAATGATAACCTTCTCTCTGATGCCTTTTACCGCCTTACCGACAAGTTCCTCATTATAGGAAATACCTCCGTCCGGATACACACCTGTATAGCATTCCGCTGTATCCAGGAAATCATAGCCATAGTCAATCGCCTTACGGATTGTTTCCACAGCCTGTTTTTCCGGGGTTGGATCTCCGCTTGCATGAGAAAATCCCATACATCCAAGTCCAACCGGATTTACAGACAGATCTGTCTTTCCAAGTCTTCTTTTTTCCATATGCTTACCTGATAAAGTTGGTAAAACCTTTACGTGTCATGACAGGCTTACCATGCTTTTCCTTTCCATCCTGTATACAATGCATCATGAATACCATGTTTTCAGCCATATTACGGATTGTCTGTGCACCTTCTTCATCTTTATATACATCTTCACCTGTATATCCATGCACATCATTCCAGTATGTACTTGGTACCGTCGGCATGCCACTGATTCCAAAAAACTGATTCAATGATTCAAATGTTGCACTGTTACCACCTCTACGGCAGGACACAATGGAAGCACCAACCTTCATATGCAGATCACATCCACAGCTGTAGAACAATCTTTGTACAAAGCTCAGCAACGTACCATTAGGATTGCCATAATATACAGGTGAACCAAGAATCAGACCATCTGCTTCCTTGAGTTTTACTGATGTTTCATTCACCAGGTCATCAAAGACACACTTTCCATTTATCTTGCAAGTCCGGCATCCAATACAGCCTCTGATATCCTTATTACCGACAATGATTTCTTCACATTCCACACCATGGATTTCAAATACTTCCTTTGCGATCATCATTGCTGCGTGAATACAGCCATTTGGATCCGGGCTTCCGTTAATCATCAATACCTTCATATGTTATATTCCTGCCTTTCATTGTTGCGCATTAAAATCCATATACATTGTTGCATATTTCTGTGCGTCCTGTACGGTTGCATTGTAATATCTTGTATTTTTATCAAGTGTTGCGATTTTCTGCATTTCTTCTTCATTCAAAGCAAAGTCAAAGATATCGAAATTATCCCTGATATGGGAAGGATTCTTTGAACCTGGAATCACAATGTTTCCACTCTGCACATGCCATCTCAACAGAATCTGTGCATTTGACTTATGATACTTTTTTCCCATCTCAGTGATGATCAATTCTTCCATGAGAGATCTGTCACCATGCCCTAATGGGTACCACGCCATTAATCCAATACCATAACGGGAAAGATACTGCTTCAGATCAGTCTGGGGATAGTAAGGATGTGCCTCCACCTGTACCATCTGTGGAATGATTGTGGCTGTATCCACAATCTCCTGTACAAATTCTTCCGGAAAATTAGAAAGACCGATTGCCTTCACCTTCCCTTCCTGATATGCCTTTTCAATGATGGCATATCCTTTCTTCCAGTTTCCAGCAGGCTGATGCAGAAACAGAAGATCCACATAATCTGTATCCAGTCTTTTCAATGTTTCCTCAACTGCATTTTCATTTTCATAAACAGTTGGCCACAGTTTACTGACAAGGAAGATTTCCTTTCTGTCTACTCCACTTTTCTGGATGGCACGTCCTACCGCCTTTTCATTCATGTATGCATTAGCTGTGTCAATCAGCCTGACACCATTCTGTAATGCACTCAGAACAGCTGTTTCCGCTTCTTCCGGTTTGAGAAGAAATGTGCCGATCCCATTTACCGGGATATGCAACCCATTGTTCATTTTCATGTATTCCATATGAATTCCTCCATCTTTTCCGATTCCATTTTCAATGAATATCTGTCATATGTACAATACCGAATACGCATGTATACTATAAACAGAATACATAGTGGAGGTACTTATGATTGAGATGAATCTTCTGGAAGCACTTGCAGCATTTGATGCATACGGAACTCTTTCCGCAGCTTCTGTATATCTGCATATTTCTCAGCCTGCCTTAAGCAGATCCATGCAGAAACTGGAAGAAGAGCTGGGTGTAAAACTGTTTGAAAGGACAAAGAACAGAATGGCACTCAACAGTACAGGAAAACTGGCTGCATCCTATGCAAGGACTATTCTGAATATGGAAAAGGAAATGACGACTGCTGTGATCAGCCACAACCGTTCCCTGCATACCATTTCTGTGGGTTACTGTGCTCCGTCTCCTCGTATGGAGATTCCAAACATGCTGAGCAGTTTCTATCCGGGAACTGCCAATCTATCCGATCTGCAAAGTGAAGAAGAACTGTTGAAAGGACTGCGTCAGAACCGTTATACCATGATCGTTCTTTCCCACCCTGTGGATGATGCAGAACTTGGATGCCAATACTATGGCAGTGAACATATGCATTTCTCTGTTGTCCCTGCCCATCCTCTTGCAGTATATAAAGATCAGGGTGTTCCTTTTTCAGCCATGGATGGAGAAACATTCCTGCAGGCAGGTAATATCGGCATCTGGGAAAACATCAAAAAACAGAAACTTCCTCACGCAAACTTCATCCTGGAATCAGATTTGAATTCTTTGAATACGATTATCAACTCTTCAACATTGCCTGGTTTTGCAACAGATGTGACAATCCGCCTGTTTCGCTCACAGCAGAACAAAAACAGAATATTCGTACCGATTACTGATCCAGAAGCAACCATTCGCTTTTATTGTGTTTATCTGAAAAACAACACCGCAAAACTGCAGAAATGGCTTGATTATCTGAAAAGTAACAGTTGATCATTTACCTTAAGTCCACTTCAGGTGTTATGATGAGAAAAATAAAAAGGAGATTTATTATGACATATTCCATTGGTGACATTTCAAAAATGTATGATATTCCCGTATCCACGTTACGCTATTACGATTCCGAAGGTCTTTTCCCTGACTTACAAAGGAAATCCGGTATACGCATCTTTACTGATAGAGAACTTGATCAGCTGCGTATGATTGAATGCCTGAAGAAATCCGGTCTTGAAATCAGAGAAATCCGTCAGTTCATGGAATGGGCAAAACAGGGATCTTCTACATACCAGCAAAGATATGAACTGATGAGCAGACAGCTGGAAAGTATTGAAAACCAGATCGCAGAAATGCGCAAAGTTCAGGCCATGGTCCAGTACAAATGCTGGTATTACAGCAAAGCCATCGAAGATGGTAATGAAGATGGCTTAAAGGAAATGATGCCGGATCATCTGCCTGAAGACATCCAGAAACTCTATGATCTGGCTCATGATCGATAGACTGAACCCACACAGAAAAAGTCCTTTTCACAGGACTTTTTCATTTACAGCTCAATCTTTTCAAAATCAGATGCCGGATGCTTGCACCATGGGCATACAAAGTCTGATGGGAGTTCTTCCCCTTCATACACGTATCCGCAGATCTTACACCTCCATCCAACCTTACCGGTAGGTTTTGTTTCCTGCTGTTTTGGCTTGATGTTAGCATGATAATATGCATAGGTTGCACTAGGGTCATTGCTCAGCACATCCATATCTTCAACAGATGCGATAAACAGTGTATGGGTACCAAGATCTACCGTCTGCTCCACCTTTGCGGCAATCCATGCATTTGTACCTTCCGTGATATATGCAATCCCATTGGAAGCTCTCTTCCATCCATCATAGCCATCAAACTTGTTCACATCTTTTCCAGACTGGAAACCAAAGCGTTTGAACGTATCAAACACTGCCTTTTCAGAGAAGATGGAAACATTGAACATACCTGTATGCATGATCATGTCGTGTGTATGATTTGCCTTGTTGACAGCGATGGAGATACGGTTTGGCTGTGCAGTTACCTGCATGGCTGTATTGATGATGCATCCATTGTCGATGCCGTTTTCTCTTGCGCTCAGGACAAACAGTCCATATGTCAAGGAGAACATTGCCTTATCATTCATAAAGTGATACCTGCCTTTCTCTATCCATATTATAAATGGAAATCAGACTTGCAGAAAGTGAAACAATCACATCTTTTCCAATACCGGAATGTACTGCAATGGTGCATCCGCTTCAATCCACTGTCCACCTTCATAAACATTTCCATTATGAATTTCACGCCATACACCCTGTGGCACATATACCTTACGGGTAAGTGCACCTGCCTGTAATACCGGCGCAACCAGATATCTTTCACCAAACATGTACTGATCTTCTACTTCCCAGCATGTTTCATCATCCGGATATTCATAGAACATGGCTCTGATCAAAGGAGAACCATTCTCACTTGCTTCCCTGTAAAGCTTCTGCAGGTATGGTTTCATCTCAAGTCTTGTCTGCAGATTGGCAAGAAGAATCTCATATACTTCTTCTCCATAATCCCATAAAGCATTGTCATGTCCTGTATACAGATAACCACCACCATAATCCAGATCAGAAAGTGATGGAATATCATGTGGTCCACGATCCCCATGCATCCGCAATACCGGCGTAAATACGGCATATTCAAACCAGCGTACAAGCAGTTCCTTAAAGGAATCGCTATAACAGTCCTGTGTCATGAATCCACCGACATCACTGTTCCACCATGGTATACCGGCAATTCCCATTTCAATTCCTGCGATCACCTGATCTTTCAGGGATTCAAATGTACTGTTGACATCCCCCGACCATAACAATGCACCATATTTCTGGCTTCCAACCCAGCCACAACGGATCAGAGAACAGATTTCATTCTTTCCTGATATCTTCTGTCCAATGTAGAACGTTTTCGCCATCATCTTCGGATACACATTTGTCATCTCCAGTGCAGTACCGATGGAATAACGGAAATTCCGGAAATCATACACGCCATAATCCGGTTCGCAGTTATCCAGCCAGAACATGTCTATCCCATAGGATGCATAGTTTTCCATGCATTTATTCCATAAAAACTGCTGTGCCTCCGGATTTGTCACATCAATGGATACACAATCCCCCTGATAATCATATGTCTGAGCTGCACCATGTTCTGTTCGAATCAGAAGACCTCTTTCATACAGTTCTTCGAAGTTTTCACTTTTCCGATCCACACTTGGCCATACAGATACTGCCACCCTGATTCCATAGCTGTGCAGTTCATCACACATCGCTTTTGGATCCGGCCAGTAAACAGGATCAAAACGCCAGTCACCCTGTCTTGTCCAATGGAAGAAATCAATGACAATCACAGATAACGGAATATTTCTTCGGTGATATTCTCTTGCGACACTCAGCACTTCTTCCTGTGTCCGATAGCGCAGTTTACATTGCCAAAGACCAAGCAGATCATCACTCATCACAGGTGCTCTGCCAACAACGGCTGTATAGTTTTCGATTATCTGCTTCGGGGTATCACCAACTGTAATCCAGTAATCAATTTCCTTCAGCTGCTCCGCCTTCCATTCAGTATAGTTTCTGCCGAATGTTGCCGTACCGACTCCCGGATGATTCCATAAGAATCCATACCCGGCATCAGAAAGCACAAACGGAATGGATGTCTGTGAGTTACGCTGTGCCAGTTCCAGTGTGCATCCTTTCAGATTCAGATATGGCTGCTGATATGTACCCATGCCATATAAGCGCTCTCCATCATTTGCTTCAAACCGCACGGTTGCACGATAATCTCCGCCAACGATCGGTTCATACATACGTCCTTCCAGTTTCATGCATATGGAATGCAGAGATGCGGAAAAATCATAATTGCGATGATATTCCTGCAGAAACTGCACACCATCTTTATAAAACCGCAATACCCCATTTTCATTGACTGTAACCTTGAGTCTGCCATTGCTGATTTCACCATACAGACCATCTTCACTGACCTTCACATCTGCTGATCTGTCTAAGATCTGTTCACTTAATGCCTTGTTCTCAGCGGAACACCAGTTATATCTTGTCGCACGTATACGAAGAGCATCTTTACCCCACGCTTCAATCTGTACCCGTTCTCCCCTATGAGAAAACCACAGCCTGTCATCTCTTCTGATCACTTTCATTGCATATCCTCTTTCAACAACCTTTATATATGCATTATAATCTGCATGTCAGCAGTTTATCTTGCAGAATATTATCTGTTACTGACACAATATTCACATGAGGTGATGCTTATGCATATATTTCCGACATTACTGGAAGAACATGGAAAACATGGCACACATGCCTTTCCTTGCAGGGTGCACTCTGTTGATGCACCTGAGGATATCCAGGAAAAAATCCACTGTCACTGGCACAATGAAGTAGAGCTTCTGCATATACGAAACGGGAAGGCAATCCTGCAGATTGGAGAGAAACAGTATCCGGTTTCCACTGGTGATACAATTCTGATCCCTGCCGGCAGCGTACACATGGTAAATGGAGACTGCAGTCCTTTCAGTTTTACTGCTGTTGTTTTCATGCCGAAGCTGATTCACAGCTTTACAGATGATCTGATTGAAGAAAACTACATCACACCTGTGATTCTCTGGCACTTCAGTCATTCTCCGGTTTTTCATAATCCTTTGATTCAGTCATGGATCCAGCAGATCGCAGAAGCAGATCAGATAAGAGAAGACGGTTATGAACTGACCATTAAGATCCGGATTCTGGAAATACTGCAAGAAATGTACCGTTGCGTCAAAGATTTCAAAGTTGAACAGATGATCTCAACTGATGAAAAAAGTGCCCTGCTTAAAGCAATGGTTGTCTACCTGCATGAACATGAAAACATGCCTGTCAGCCTGAAAGACATGTCAGATAACTTTCATATTTCCAAAGGACATCTGTGCCGTTTCTTTCATGATATGACAAACATGACAGTCATCGAATATCTCAATTATTATCGGATCAGCCGCAGTGTACAGAAACTGAAACACACAGATCTTTCCATCAGTGAAATTGCACAGCAGACCGGTTTTATCAATATCAGCTATTTCAATCGTACTTTCCGAAAATACATGCGCCAGAGTCCTGGACAGTTTCGAAAAAGCATATGATCCCGCAATGCGGGATCATATTCATTTCAGTAAATCATTTTTCTGCAGACACTGAATGAGTGCTGTGTTCATGTGTTCGATGATGACATCCACTAAAGATGGTTCATGGTACAGATGATTCATCAGTTTATGAATGTTTTTTTCAAAATCATCCGGCAGAATGGAAGCATTGGCCAGAGCATATTCCATCATTCTTTTTTCACCAGGATGAGTCAATTCATTCATCGCAAAGATGATATCAAAATAGGATTCAAGATATGCAGATGTACGATGATTGATGGAAACCAGATCATTCCGAATCACTGCCTTATGAATCTGCCTGTCATAGGAAGGCAGATTACCTGTCAGCAAACGAAGATTGTTATGGATAATGGCATCCTTCAGTTTTTCAGGATAGGCAATATCATAACTGCTCTGCAGCTTTGCATAACGGCCATTACGATCGTAGATGATGCGGCTGTGCAGCAGATTATGCCACATGCATGTCGTGTATCCGTTATGAGCATTTCCCCGATCCACAACATCCTCTATTCCAGATGAAAAATCATCAAGATTCCGATACAGAATATCAATATCCACACCGTTTTTCAAAGTACAGTCATCTTCCAATTCCCAGAAACTGTTTCCTAACTCCATATAGTCACAGCACTGTTCCAGAATATCCTTTCTTTTCTGTAAGGATGGAATGGAGGAGCAGTATACATACAGATCGTAATCCGATTTTTCATCATAGCTGTTTGTTGCCCTGGATCCTCCCAGTACAAGTGCTTCTGTTTCTTCCATCTGCTGCAGCAGATGACATAACTGTGTAAAATACATATTTTCTTTTCCTTTATCAAACACACTCATCATACGCTTCTTAAGAAGAGGATACAAAGACAGAATTACTGCTTTGTACGATTGACGCGAGGTCTTTTCTGTTTATTGCGGTACAGTTCCTGATCCGCAAGTTCCACAACACTGTGGACATCCTCATCCATTGTATTGACATATGCATACCCAAGAGATACCCCTGTCATCCGGGAATCTTCCGATACCATCTGTTCTACACTTTTGGTAAAAGCGGCATTCAGCTGTTTGATATCCTGTGTATGCCTGGAAAGTATCACAGCATATTCATCTCCACCGATTCTGAAACACTGCCCATATCTGCCATATACCTTTCGCATGATTGCCGCAGTACGGATCAGACACAGATCCCCGGCAGAGTGTCCATATGTATCATTGACAACTTTGAAATCGTTGAGATCTGTCAGAAGAATGATACTGCCTGGCTTGACAGACATCAGTGCCGTTTCATAACATCTACGGTTAAGCAGTTCGGTAACCCCATCAATCTGAAGTGTCATCCGATAGAATTCGATATAGAACAGCATATTGGATAATGCCATGCTCAGATAACTTGCATGCGGATAACCCGTGATGAAAAGACTGCCTGTACCGACAGCAAGCAGAACAAGGGTAAGGGTCAGAACACCATTGAACTTTGCCTGGTATCGGATTTCTGCACGGATCATGCATATTACCCCATACAGTAAAGAAAACAGAAAGGCTATAACACTGACTTCAACCATGATTCCACGATGATAAAAACCTCCTGCATCAATATAGAAGTTCCACCCTTGTGTAAATGCAATACACTGAAAAACACTCTGGCAAAGGGTGACTGCAATTGCAGTCTTTGTACCGATGGCATCCCCATAGGAAACCGCCACAGCAACACCGATTGCCGGTGCCATACAGAGTTCCAGAAGTTTTGCGCATGTATGTACAACGATGAATGTTTCATTCCCATCCACCATCTGTCCCACCCATTCACAGACCGCACATAAGATGATAATACATCCACAGATCACAGCATGCCTGCGATCCAGCTTTGAAATCATCCTGTTTGTTCTGATATCTGCAATGGTGGCAAGAACGATCAGTACCGCGATCAGGCTGGTTGCAGTATACAGTCTCATACGTTTTTCCTCCCTGCCATTTTATTGCGGTACAGATTCTCATCCGCATCATCAATCATTGACTGAATGTGATGATCATCCCGATGACGGGAATACCCGAAACTGACATCCGGCATACGCTCATCATGATTCCTTGCATCCTTGACGAGCTGCCTGAAGCGTGATTCTGCCTGGATCTGCTGCTGCAGATCCATTTCCACAACCGCAGCAAACTCATCTCCACCAATGCGATAGCACTGACCATAACTGCCGAATGCATCCAGGATGATTGCTGCAACTGTCTGCAGGCATAAATCCCCTGTTGCATGACCATACGTATCATTGACCTGTTTGAACAGATCCACATCAAACAGATACAGAATGAAATCCCCTTTATGTTCAGAAAGATCCACATCATAACATTTCCGATTCAGCAGTCCCGTTACTGCATCGACCTGTAACATGGTCTTATCATTCCGGATACATAACAGCATATTGATAACTGCCATACACAGATAGAACACGCGAATCCGTGAATCCACAAACTGAATGATGACACCAACACTCAATATGGACAGAATCAGATATAGTACAGCATCCACATCTGTCTGGTATGCTTTTCCCTTGCGGATCACAGTAATAAATGCATACACAACCGTCGACATGAAATAAGCAAGATACATCAGATATAATGGACCACGATGAAACAGATTGATTTCATCCACATAAAAGATCAGCCCGAAAAAGACACATACAATTTCAAACAGTATATGTGCAATCACAGACTTTACAGCAACCCCACCATGGATCGGACTTCCATACGCAAATGCAAGTGCAATACAGATCACCGGTGCACAGCAGAACTCCACAAACCTGCCACCAAGATGTACAAATGTCCAACCAATACCACTTCCATTCAATAGTGCATCTATGAATTCACCACTTGTACTCAATGCGATCATGACACAGGCAAGTACCGCCCATCCGGCTGTTTTTTTGCTCATCAGGCGGTTATTCCAAATATCCACTGCTGTAATTACAAGAATCAGAATTGTAATCAGAAATACTGTTGTGTACAGATCAAAAAACATGTTTCACCTTTAAATTTAACAACAGTATAACGAATTTCAAGCATATTGAATACGCTTTCAGTATAATTACTCACAATTCTTTCATCTCACCTCATATTTCCATCCGATGTAAACCATGATTGACAGGATGTAAACAACAGTTGGTTCAATTATCAGAGGGAGCAATGGTATCATATGCATACAGAAAGAAGGTATTACCTATGAAACTCAACGAAAAAATCATTCAACTGCGCAAAAGCAAAGGCATGTCGCAGGTGGATCTGGCAGATGCTCTCAATCTTTCCCGCCAGACCATATCAAAATGGGAAAACGGTGACTCATCTCCAGATATCAATAATCTTTCTGCCCTGGCTTCCTTATTCGGTGTTACTACAGACTCATTACTGAATGATCAAGAATCCGTACAGACAGGCAGTTATCCTGCATGGCTGGATCATCTTCCATCTTTCATGAAGTCCATGATTGCACGATATGGATGGCTGTATGGTGTAAAAATGATGATCAGCGGTGCCCTGTTTACCGGCATGGGATGTCTTGCAAGATACATGTTCCGAAAGATGATCTTCGGCAGTTTTGCATCCATAGATGGATTTGATCCATTTTCAGAATTTCATGTCACTGCCTGGAGTGTATCCGGTACATTCACGGGTGTCATTATCGGACTGGGCATTGTCATCATGATCATTGGTGCAATTCTTGCTTACACCCTGAAAAAATGGGGTGATGGAAAAATGAAGTAAATCAAACAGATGCTGTAACGGATAAGGTGATATAACCATATTCATTACAGCATCTGTTTCTTCTTGCTGATGATAAGGACATACGACGCACATTCTGTACGACGCATCAGTATTCGTGAATACCTCAGATGATATAACTGAACGGATCTTCTGCACGGATGTATTTTACAGGGATATCTCTGCCGATGACATCCGGAAGCCATTTTCCCATATCATAAACCTGCAGGTCTGCCAGGAGGAACATGAATCAATGCATGTACTGCTTTCCAGTATGTCACACAGGTAATGAATAGTACAAAGATTTCCATGTTACAGATCCATTCCATCATGCAACAGGCAAAAGAAGACGGGTATCACATCTGTGGTGATGTATGGATTTACCAGCTTCTGACAGATACAAGCAATACGGATCAGGATAACATCGTTTCTGAATTTGCACTGCATCAATCCATATGAACTGTATCTTCTGGCCAGAATAAAAAACCTGGAAAATCTGATTTTCCCAGGTTTTTGATATGACAGATTGTAATTGATTACTTTCCGCAGACTGTATCCGCAGCATTACGTCCGGATACGAAGATTTCAACGATCGCATTACCGCCAAGACGGTTACCACCGTGGATACCACCAGTAACTTCACCAGCAGCATAGAGACCTTCGATGACATTACCTGCTGTATCAAGAACATGTCTGTCTGTATCTACAACCAGACCACCCATTGTGTGGTGTGTAGATGGAGCCATGATTCTGACTCTGAGCAGTTCACCATCCAGTTTGTAGTTACCATCTTCATCCACTGTACCAACAGTAACTGTAGACTGATGCTTAGCTACACCATCGCTTGGCTGCTTGCCTGCAAGGATGTCCTTGTCGTAAGCTTCAATTGTTGCATAGACTGTTTCAGGATCAGCTGTCATGTTGAACTGTTCCATGATCTTACCGAGTTCATCAGCAGAAGAGAAGTAGTAAACACGACCTTCAACATCATCTGTAGAGATTTCTACAGGAGTTGTTCCTTCATACTTGTCATATGGATATGGATATGTGATTGCTGTTGTTGCATTTGTGATTTCCATGAATGTACCCTGAACACCATTGTATTCAATACCATTCTGGAATTCACCAAGAGACAGTACGTCACGTTCAGCAGATTCATCAACGAATCTTGTACCTGTTGTAGGGTTGATGTATACACCATACAGACCGTTACCGAATGCCAGGTCACCATCATCCACCCAGGAGATTGGCATCATCTGTGTGAAACCAAGACCAACAGTTTCAGCACCGACTTCTTCAGCCATATCAATACCGGAACCCTGTAAAGAAGAACGGTTTGTTGTCTGTGTAGCTGTTGTGATGTAGGAATCATCCCAGTATTCATTTTCTGCAGCAACCTTTGTGATGTTAGCAGCATAACCACCAGTTGTCAGGATAACACCCTTGTTGGCATGCGCTGTAACCTTTGTACCATCATACATTGTTGCTGTAACACCTGTAACCTTACCATCTTCAACGATGAGGTTTTCAGCTGTTGTACGAGTCATGATCTTATTGCCTTCAACAGAGTTGATTGTGTTGAGTGTTGGTTCAAAGTATGTACCCCAGTTACCACGGGATTCAATTTCACCATCACCATCCATATCACATCCAAGGTTGATGTTTTCTCTGTACCAAAGGGCACCAATCAGAGTGATCTGAGCACCATCATTGAATACAGAACCCTGATCTTCAAGCCATGTCTTCAGGTCATAACCTTCAGAGCAGAACTGAGATACCAGATCATAGTCACCATAGATCCATGCTGTCTTGTCGTTGTTCTGTCTTAAGCCACCATAGTATGTCTGGAAGATGTGCAGGTTGACTGTAGAGAACAGAGTCAGATCTGTTTCATCTGCACCAGCTGCAATCTTTGCATCTGCATAGTTGACATAAGCCTGGATTTCCTTCTTCAGAGCCTGCAGTGTAGGCAGATATTCTGCATGTACACCAGCCTGAGATACAAGGTTGATTTCACCAGGAACGTATTCCTTATCATCGAAATAATGATCATCGAATGGTTCTTCAGACCAGTTGAGAATTGTCTTCAGTGTATCAAGCTGACCATGAACTGCCTTTACCTTCGGATAAGTCTTTCCGTTGTAATCCCATGTAGCTTCAGTAGCTTCCGGATTTGCTTCATCCCATACCAGGTAATCCATAACTGCCTGGAACTGACCACCGGAAACCAGTGTATTACCACCAACTTCTGCGTTCTGTTCAATAACGAGTACGGAAGCGCCATTCTGTACAGCCTGAGCAGCTGCACCCATACCTGCACCACCAGCACCGACTACGATAACATCATATGTTTCTTCGATATCTTCCTGTGCCTTGTGTTCAACAGTGTTGGACTGGAATGTATCCATGTTTGTAGCAGAAGCCTGCTGAGCTGCATCATTCAGCGCATTCTTAACAGCGCGGGATGTAAATGTAGCACCAGATACAACATCAATACCGGAACCGTTTGCTTCAATAGCTTCCGGAATCATGATTTCATAAGCAGGTGTACCAACATGAGCTGTTTCTTTGGATTCCTTTACCTGAATATCTGTAATTGCATCTTCAGAGAAAGTGACTTCCAGAGTAACAGGTCCGTTATAACCGTCTGCTGTACCTGTATAAGTACCTGCTGTGTAAGCCAGAGCTGCTGTATTTGCATTACCCTTCGCGGCTTCGATTGCCTTGGCAGCTGCATCCATGACACCATTAGATGTAACTGTAGCACCAGTTACGGCGTCAATTTCAGCGCTCTGCTTTTCCTTGATAGCCGCAGCAAGCTTTTCAAGCGCTGCGCCACCAACTGTAGGTGTTTCGTCATCGCCTGCTACCTTAACATCTGTGATCTTGTTGGCATCAACAGTGATTGTAACAGAAACCTTTCCTCCGAAACCCTGAGCTTCTCCAGTGTATGTACCTGGAGTGTAGGTGCCTTCTCCACCGGAACATGCGACTGTACCAACAGCCATCAATCCAGCAAGCACCACCTGAGTGATCTTTTTCATGATATCCTCCATTTCAGACAATTACACTGTAAACCTTGAACCAACTTACAGGTCAATGTGTTTGTGAACACATTCACCATTTTTTCTTCACATTCCGTTCACCTTTTTTGAAAGATAGAATTCTTTTCTGAAAACAAAAATGAAAAGAACCGTTATCATCAACGGTCCATGTCATCCGATATGATTTCAAGAGGAAACGCAAGTCCAAAACAGTGGACTGTTTTCTCATCTTTTTCATAAGAACAGTAGATACGACCTGTCAGATCACAATATGGAATGTTTCTATCCTCCATCTCCTTTAATAGAGGTTTCAGGTCACTTCTTTTCAGATCAAACGGATTGCTCATTTCAAACAGCTGTTCTTTGATGCATGCGGGCTCCTTCAGTTCAGCACCTGACAGCTGCAGTCCCAGCTGATCGAGATTTTCCTTCAGTATCCCCACTCCAAGTCTGATATCCAGATTTTCCGTTTCAGCTTCCAGGCTTTCCTTTGTCACCTGAATCATCACATAGCTGTATGGCATGTGATCAGCAAGCACACGAATATCCTGTTTCATTTCATCACTGACTTCAAGATGATCCCCAAATGTGACAATCTGATAACAGCTGCTCAAATATCTATCGTGCAAAGGAGACGTACGATCCTGAAACAGATGATAATAAGACTGCATTGTACGCAGACGTGCCAGCAGTTTTTCCTGTCTTTCCATCTCCTCAATGGTTTTCTGTACATACTGTTCCAGTGTCTGATCAATTTCATCAATGGACCCATGCATCGCAATTGAACATTCCTCAATTCCCATTCCATAACTTCTTAACAGCTGGGCATGATAAACATTCAGAACATCCTCTTTTGAGAAATCTCTGTAATTGTTATCTTTCCTTTCCCCTTCGATAAGACCAATTCGATCATAATAACGGATTTTGGAAGCAGGGATGCCGATCAGCTGTGAAAATTCCTTAACCTTCATATGTAATACCAGAAATATATACGTGTATTATACTCAAAATCATAAATTTTAGAAAGAAACGTATATGGAACCGTTTACTTCCTCGAATATTCTTGACATTCACACCATTTTGTATGAAAGTATTATTGTTCACTTTGTGAACTATTTATAACTATGATAAAAACAGACGAAAACGTACTGGACGCATGGGTACGGATGCTCATGGCAGTCAATTCAGAGAAAAGAATATCCGGAATGACATTCAATGAGGCAGTCATCTGCCATCTTCTCTATCAAAATCCGGAACACGCTTTAACGGCTTCTCAGCTGTGCAGGTATACAAACATGCAGAAATCACTGATGAACCGAACACTGACATCCATGGAGGAAAAACACCTGATTGAGCGTACGAAAAGTGTTGAAGACAGAAGAAAGATTCTGATTACGCTTAACAGAGAGGAATCCTTTTCCAGCATGCATGAAGATGTCCTCGGGTTTGTTGACAACATCCTTGCGCAGCTGAATCCAGAAGAAGTGCAGGAAGCCGTTCATATTTTCAACAGAGTTGCAGAAATTGCAGGAAAGGACAATTTATGATTCGCATTTTAACTGACTCCGCAGCAGACATCAACGATATTGCCGAGGTACAGATTGTTCCATTAAAAGTCCAGATCGGCGGCACAGAATATCTGGATGGTGTCAATCTTGACCGTGATACATTTTATGACATGCTCACAAGCACCGAAGAATTTCCGAAGACTTCCCAGCCAAGTCCACAGGACTTCCTGGAATTCTTTCAGAAGGCAAAAGAAAATGGAGATGATCTGATCTGTATTCTTCTCTCCTCTGCACTTTCAGGAACATTCCAGAGTGCAAACATTGCAAAGAATATTGTTGATTATGACAGAATCTACCTGATCGATTCCCTGACAACTACCTTCGCCGCAAGAATGCTTGCAGAAAAGGCATTACAGATGATCAAGGATGGAAACAGTGCAGAAGAAATTGTTGAAACACTGGAAGTCATGAAAGGTAAGGTCAGAATCATCGCCTCTGTCGATACACTGGATTATCTTTGTAAAGGTGGCAGACTGTCAGCAACTTCTGCCGCAATCGGCAACCTTGCAAAACTTAAGCCGATTATCACTGTATCCAAAGAAGGAACCGTATCCGTCATGGCCAAAAAGATCGGCATCCGAAAGACAATTTCCTTTATTGCAGATACATTATGTAATGCAGATATCGATACAGATACACCAATGTATCTGATCTACACTTATGGTACAGTCAACGCCTCCATGTTAAAGGAAAGACTGGAATCCCTTGACTTCAAGGTAAGTGAGCCAAGGCAGATCGGTCCAACGATCGGTGCTCACGTAGGTCCAGAAACATTTGGTATTATTTATCTGGAAAAGTAAGTCTATAGCCTTCCATCATGGAAGGTTTTTTCTTATGACAGAAAAAGACTGCCCACATTTATCTGCAGACAGTCTTGTGTTTCTCAGCTCACCTG
>CAMCSA010000027.1 GCA_945877405.1 uncultured Erysipelotrichaceae bacterium
TTGCGGTTATCTATACACTGGCAAAAGAATGGACACATAACCGCCTTGAAAGCAAAAAACTGACTTTTACCCAATAAATATGGTCATCCTGAAAAGGATGGCTTTTTCAATGGAAAAAAGTGATCTTTGGTGAAAGTCACTTTGTGATAAACAGATTGCTGATCCTTTTCTCATCTTCCTGAATCAGGTTATAGGATGCACTTGCATAAATAGACAGCAGATCACTGTATAGATTGTCTTCTTCCGCTTTGAAATAGTTTCCATCGGCATCCTTACAGCCTAGAGCCGTCACAACGGGTACCTTTCCATATAGGGTATTGAGAAACTGCATGTAAGGGGATAATTCCATGCCGGAACACTGGGCAAGTAATACGGAAAGATAATCGGCAGAAATCAGATCGATCCATCCTTCTGGAATATCATAATTGGCCCACATCACAAATCTTGTGATATAGCGTTTTTGATTCTCCTCATCTGAAAGCTGTGTGATCGGTTTTCCCATGACTTCTCCATAGAAGGAATCTTCAATAAAAGGCTGATGATCACCAAACATCAGAATGATTGTCGGCTTTTTGGCATTGGAATAATATGTAATCAGATCTTCAAGTGCCTGATCACTGACTTTGATCAGTGAAAGATACTGCTGCGTCAAAGGGTATTCACCTTTTAAACCCTGCAAGCTGACATCTTCATTGAAATCAGGATCACTTTGATCATAGGAAGAATGATTCTGCATCGTAATATTGAACATGAAGTAAGGCTTTGATGGATCCGCATTGCTGTGCATTTCCTTTAATACTTCATAGTTCTGCTCATCCGATACATACCGTCTCAGTTTTTCCCAGTATGGACGGTCTTCATAGGCAATAAAGGAATCGAAACCGAAGTCTTCATAGACAGCCGGTCTGTTCCAGTCTTCCTTATAGTATGGGTGCATGACTTCCGCTGTATAGCCATCACTCTTTAAAAGACTTATCAGACTGAATGTATCATGATCAATGTATCTTTGATAGGCATTGGATCCATATGGCAGAAAAGCCATGGAATTACCTGTGAGAAACTCATATTCAGTATTGGATGTACCAGTACCGATGGTGGAAACATAACAGTTACCCTGTATGACATTTTCACTTCCGATTAAGGAATTGACATATGGCATGTAATCCTGGTTGGTTTCAAAATCACCGATGACAGAAAGATCTGCATAGCTTTCATTCATGATGACGATGATATCCGGGTTTTCCACATTTACCGGATCGGTCTGGATACCGGTAGCCTGTTCAAAGATACCAGGTGCACTTTGATCAATGGCATTCAGCACATCCTGTTCAAGACTATCCGGATCATATCCATCCGGAGCAGAAAGGGACATGTATTTTGTATTGACAAGAAATTCCGCAATGGCACCTTTGGCTTCATAGCCACGGGTCTGATTGAAGAAATCAGGCGTTGCACCAAATGTTCTGTTCAGGATGTCAGTGCCATAATAGACACCGATTAATCCAGCCATACAGGCACCGCATATTCCACGGGAATACTGGTATGTTCTGGATTGGATACGTGTTCTGACAAGGTCTGAACACTTCCATACAAGCAGGCACATGACAAGTGAAAACAGAATTTCCACACCGATATGGTATGTATAGCTGTCCGCTACAGCTGCAGCTGTTTGAATGGAAGTGATATCCCATGGTAAAAATGGACTTCCCTTAAACTGCTTGAGGAAGAAGTTTACAACGCCAAACAGTTCCAGAACCACACAACAGATCCGCATGGACCAGCGTATACTGCCAAAAAGTGCCCACAGAATACACTGTATGATCAGATTGATCAGATAGTTCATCAGGATGTTTCCGACAAGATCAATATCCCATAACATGTTTCCATTCAGAATCTCTACTGCAATTTCCATGAGTAATGGTGTACATAGAAACAGAACAATGGATTCACTTTTTATAAAACGATGTTCTTTTGGAAGAAAGCTCATGAGCGCTGCTGTGATGAGACTGATGATGCTGATTACAAAAAGATGCATGCCGTGCTTTTCAAATACCGAAAATTCTTCATGGCGTATACAGATCAGCACACCAAGAAGAATACATGGCACAACAGGTAATGCCTGTCGGACTGTTTTTCTGAATTTTTCCATGCAAACAGTATACACTGTTTTTGATGTGTAAGTGTGAACTTTGGTGTTTCCACTGGTTTTAGATATGAACCATGGTATAATAGTCGGGAATTGAAAAGAGGTGTGTATGGATACATTACATGCAGTTATCTGTATTCTGATCGGAGCAGTTGTCAGTCTGGTACTTTCACCAATGCTGATCAAACCATTGGATACTCATCACCGTACAGCCATGGACATTGCCGTCTGTGTCATCTCTGCTGCAATCCTTGTTGCAGGAGGGGTTCTAGTATGGATCATCTGGGGTGTAAGTGCTGTTGCATATCTGGTTGGCGTACTGCTGGTATTCCTTCCTTATGTGAAGACACCATCAGACAGAAAACAGGAAAATATTCAGACAGACAGCGAGTAGAATTCTGCTGTCTTTTTTCAAAGGGAGGAAGATTCATGAAAAAGCTTTTATGTTCGATTGCAGCTGCTTCAATGATACTCTGTGGATGCAGTAAATCGGAAGCATCAAAGGGATCCTCAATGAAAGAGGTTGTCAAAGAAGATTATGGGATCTGGCTCATGAAGCCGGAAAAGGATTATACAGCAGTCAGTGAACTCAACCCGAAAGGGCAGGGTCTATTGCAGATTGATACACAGAAATTCGGACACCTTGATATCGCTTATGAGATGGAAATGGATGAGTATCCATCCACGATGGCAGGCTATACCTCCAATGCAGTGGTTGTGGAAAAAAACAGCAGACAGGGTATGACCAACATGAGTGGCAAGCAGCTTCTGCCTGTTGATCTTGATGTTATGAATTCATCCAGGATGGCAGGAATCGGGTATGGCTGGAAGAAAACAGAAAATGGGTATGAAGGTGTATTTGCGATTACCAGTCAGATTAAAGGAAAGGCGTATGTACTTTCAACCGACTGTAAATCCACAGAAGAAATCAGTCTGAGCGACTATTCAACTGTACCGCCGACACAGGATTACGCCGCTCCATATCTGGCAATGCAGAATGGTGTATTCGGTGTGGTTGCCATGACAAAAACAGAGTCAGGAGCTACTTCCGGATGGGCATTTGAACAGCTGGATCCATCTGTTTTAACAACAAGAGCCGTCATTGATACAGTGGATGAATACTGTAATACACTGCACCGTGTGGTTTATGATCCATCTTCCGGTTCTGTCAGTGATCTTTCTTCCATTGGAGTCTACAGCGAAGGGACGTTTGTAAACGGATATTATCAGGTTACGGATTCGGATGGACTGGTATCTGTGATTGATGCTGCAAATCATCAGGCAATTGCCCATCAGTATCAGCGTGCAGGAATTCCTCAGGAAGGCTATATTCCGCTGCGGAAATATGGAAAGTGGGGATATATGTCACTGGATGGGACGGAAGTCACTGATTTCATCTTTGAGGATGCGCGGGCTGTCAATAACGGTTATGCCTATGTGCAGTATGATGGTAAATGGGGAATTCTCAAATTTGAAAAGACTTTACAGGCAGGTGAGCAGATCAATATATCCTCAGTATCACCAGCCTGTACAGATGAAAAACTGGGTGAGGTGGAAGTCATTATCGATGGCCTGACAATCCGGGAAAGCTATTCTTCTGATTCCACTTTCATTGGAAATGCATGTTATGGATCTGTCTATCCATATTATGAAACCGTATCCGATGGAGGTTATACATGGTATCGAGTATCAGAAAATGCATGGGTAGCGGACAGTGAAGGACAGTGGCTGAAGAATCATGGTTAAGGTAAGTGTAATCATTCCTGTGTACAATGCGATAAATACTGTTGAACGGTGTGTAATGAGTGTATTGAACCAGGAATTCAAGGATCTGGAAGTCATTGTGGTAGATGATGGTTCTGCCGATGGATCAGCTGCTTTGCTGGATGGACTTGCAACGGAAGATGAACGTCTGCATATCATTCATGTGGAAAACGGCGGTGTATCCAAAGCAAGGAATATCGGACTTTCTCAAGCGAAAGGCCAGTATGTCCAGTTTCTTGATGCGGATGACTATATTCCGATGGAATCCACAAAACTGCTTGTCAGAACCATGGAGGAAACCGGTTGTGATCTTGTTATTGCGGATTTCTATCGTGTTGTTGGAGATAATGTTGCAAGGAAAGGATCGATTCATACAGATTCGCTGCTGACCTTGCAGGAGTTTGCGTCTTTGATGATGGATTCACCATCCGATTTCTACTATGGTGTCTTATGGAACAAACTGTATCGGGCTGAGCTGATTGACGAAAACCAGTTAATGATGGATGAGGATCTGAATTATTGCGAAGATTTTATCTTTAATCTGGAATACATGTTACATACAAAGACAATTCAGCCACTAAAAGTTCCTGTCTATTACTATTTCAGAACAGAAGGTTCGCTGGTAACTCAGTCCATGTCATTGTCCAAGCTCGTATCAACAAAGATCACAGTGTATTCCTACTACAATGATTTTTTTCGGAATGTTCTGGATGAAAAGCAGTACCGCAAAGACAGACTGGCCATTGCCGGGTATCTGATCAATGGCGCCTCTGACAACAATGCACATGGTTTCTGGCCAAGTACACGGAAGCTTGGAAATGAAACAGTGCGTGCACTATTAAAGGACAATAATGATAATCCGGATGATGCATTCATTTCCATGTCTTACTACATGCTGAAGCTGTTTGAAAAATACGAGCACAACATTGCGATGAAAAACGGTGTGGAAGTGCGTGATGTACAGGTGCTTTCTGCAATCTATGTGGCCGGTATTGTGCATGATCCAAAAGAGATTACCGACTTTACCGGTTTATCACAGATTGTTGTAGCTGCAGTTCTGCAGCATCTGTCATTCAATGGAATGATTCAGATCAAAGTGGAAAACAGAATTCCATCCATTACAATTTCAGATCTGGATCATACGTTGATCAGAGATATTGTGACTTCTTTTCAGGATGTGGAGGATGTCATGTACAGTGATTTTGATGAAAAAGAAAAGATGCAGATGAGAAAAATGCTGATCCGCATTAATAATAACCTGAAGGCACGTCTTTAAAGGAAAGAGGGAAAGAAGATTATGGAAGAAAAGGTATACAGAGTGTTTGTTGTTAATCCTGGTTCAACTTCAACAAAAGTTGCATTGTTTGAAAATATGAAATGTGTGATTTCACGTTCTGTGTTTCATGATTCAAGCAAGCTGATGGAATATGACAATATCAACGATCAGCTGGAATACAGAATGTTCGGTATTCGAAAGTTTCTGCACGATTCACGTGTGGATCTGTCTGGTTTGGATTGTGTTGTAGGCAGGGGTGGTCCATGTTATGCATGTAAAAGTGGAACATACGTTGTTGATGATCTGCTGATTCAGGATACAAGACAGGTGAAAGGACATTTCTATCACAGCTCCATGCTTGGTGTTCAGCTGGCAAAAATGATCGCTGATAAATTCGGATGCATGTGTCTGATGGTGGATCCGCCGGTTGTGGATGAACTTTGTGACAAGGCAAGAATTACAGGTGTGAAAGGAGTTTACCGAAGAGCTACTGCCCATGTGCTTAATGGTAAGGCAACAGGCAGATACTATGCGCAGCAGATTGGAAAGAAGTACGAGGATCTGAATCTGATCATTGCTCATATTGATGGTGGTATTTCCATTTCCGCACATGATCATGGCAGAATGATTGATGCCAATGATGCAGGTGGTGGGGAAGGTCCGTTTACACCAACAAGAATGGGATCCATGGCTGTAACCGATGTATTGGATTATCTGTTTGATAAGGATCCGAAGCAGGTCAGAGATCTCTGCTCACAAAGAGGTGGACTGTCCAGCTGGTTTGGAACTTCTGACTCCTCAAAGATTTTCTATGAAATGGTACGTAAAGGTGACAGCCAGGCAAAACGTGTATGGGAAGCAATGATCTATCAGTGCTCAAAATGGATTGCGATGATGAGTGCGCCGTTAAAGGGAAATGTGGATGCCATTCTTCTGACGGGTGGATTGTTGCGAATCCCTGGTATTATTGAAACAATCACAGAAGACTGTGGATGGATTGCTCCGGTGGTTGCCTATCCTGGTGAATTTGAACATGAAGCCATGACTGAGGCTGCATTACGTGTACTGCGTGGTGAAGAAGAGCCGATGCATTATACAGGCAGACCTGTATTTGAAGGGTTTGATGATGGAAAGGAAGCGATATGAAAAAGACAGTGATGTGTTTACTGGCTGCAGCGGCACTTGCCGGTTGTACAGGTACACCTGTAAAAGATGAGATTGTGAAATCCGATATGTCAGGCTATACCACTTTAGAAGATGATGACCATGTTTTCTATGATCTGAGCGTAAAACAGATGGCAGAAAAGATGGATGAAAAGGAAACATTTACCGTGTACTTCGGATTTGACCATTGTGCATGGTGTCTGGAAGCTGTTCCGATTCTGAATGCCACAGCAAAGAATTATGATATGCAGGTTGGTTATATCAATACCAGAGCAGATGAAAAGTGGCAGTCAAATCTGGATATTGATGATTATGACATTGTTGTGGAAAAACTTGGTGAATACCTGGAATATGATAATGATGGGATCCGCCATCTGTATACACCACATGTATTCTTCATCAAAGATGGTCAGGTTGTTTCTGACCACTCCGGAAGCATTGAGGGTCATAATGCAAAAGAAGAATCTTTGAGTGAAGAGGAAAAAAAACAGCTCAGGGAAATCTATGAGGAAGGTTTTGAGGCGTTGAAATAATATGGGAAATCTGTCCGCAATAAAAATCAATGATGGTCTGATCCGCATCAATGAGCGGAATGATCAGGGGCTGAATGTTGATGCATGGCTCGTACTTGGAAATGAAAAGGCTGTATTGATTGATGCTTTGCAGGATACAATCCTGTTATATGAAATGGTAACCTCATTAACGCATCTTCCATTAGAAGTGATCATTACACATGGCCATCCGGACCATGCAGGTAAAGGATTACGTATCTTCATGGAACATGGGGTACCTGTGTATATCCATCCTGATGACAGATCTCTGTTGCAGAAGCGGAATCTGTTTACTTCAGTTGAAACAGAACAGATGCTTTCACTTACTGAAGGTATGAAGTTCGAATTGGGAAACCGCACTCTTGAAATTCTGGAATGTGCAGGCCATACCCCTGGTTCCATCTGTGTTATGGATTATGATAGCCAGGAAGTCTTTACAGGGGATGCGATCGGCTCAGGAGATTTCTGGATGCAGTTGGATGAAAGTCTTGAAATGCATGCATTTGTTGAAAATCTTCTGCATTTCAAACAGAATCTGGTTGGTATGAAAGATATGATCATCTATCCTGGTCATATTGATCAGCAGACATGTCAGATGGGCATGCAGTACATCGATGATGTTCTTCATATCTGTTCAAAACTATGCACAGATGGTGCCTGTGGAGAAACTGGTGAAATGGAGCTTGGTGGAACAAAGCTGTTCTATCGAGGCATAGGTTATGGGCAACTGCATATGATGTTGTATAATCCTGAAAAACTGTGATGAGTCAAAGTTCATCACATTTTTTTTAGGAAAAATGTATCATCTCTGAATTTTTTACGTATATGTATAATGGAGGAAAATCAGTTATGCTTTCTAAGGAAGAAAAAGTACTCAAGAACATGTGCCTGATGGATGATACCTTCATGACCGTAGCTCTGGATGGTAATACAGAGGCCATCAGTATTCTTGTCAGTACGGTATTAAAACGTAAAATCAGAATCACCAGTGTCGTCACACAAAGAACAGTCATCAACGCAAAAGGTAAGAAGATCATCATGGATGTATTCGCTGTAGATGATCATGGAAATGTGTACGTGATTGAAGTAGAGAACAATCCAACCCGTGCAAAAGTTCCAAGGATGCAGTACTACAGCGATATGGTATCAAATATCATTGTACAATCCGGCACAACGTATTCGCAGATTCCAAATAGAACTGTGATATGCTTTACAAGAGGAGATGGGGCAAAGACAGGCCAGTCTTTATCCCGTTCAGTAACAAAGTGGAAGAATACGGATCAGGGTGTTATTCCTTATGGAGAAATCATCTATGTCAATGTCAAAGAAAACCAGGGGAATGATCCGATTTCAGTATTGTGCAGAGATCTTGTACAGAAGGATTACAGAAAGATCGTCAATCCGGTATTACGGGAAAGCTGCAGAAGAACAAAGAAAGGAGACAAGAAAGAAATCATGTGCGATAAGATCAGACAGCTGCAGGCAGAAACAAGAAAAGAAGAAAGAGCCAGGGCGGCAGAAAGAGAAAAGAAGCTGAAGATGGAAATTGAGAAGGCAAATAAGCTTGCCGAAGAACAGAAGAAAGAAGCTGAAAGAGCGAATATGCTTGTTGAAGAACAGAAGAAGGAAACTGACAAGGCAAAGAGGGAAGCAAAGCGTGTAAAAAAGGAAGCTGAAAGACAGAAAAAGCAGGAAGCAGAACGCTTGAAGAAGGAAGTGGAACGTGCAAGGCAGGAAGCAGAACAGGAAAGAAACAATTATCTGCGTGGAATGATTGAAGCGCATATTCCTTTAGAAAGTATTTGTGCTGTTCTGCATATGAGTGTGGATGCTGTCAGAAAGCAGGCATCTCAGCTTGGTTGTGTGCTGTAACGGAAAACTTATGAACAGAACACAGGCAGAAAAACTGCTTTTGGCTGCAGTGAAGTGTAACCCAGGACTTTGGGGAGAGCACAGCCGCACTGCAGCTTACATTGCAGAAACAATTGCGGATGCATGCGATGACCTGGATGGTGAATCAGCCTTCATCATGGGGCTGTTGCACGATATCGGCAGGAAATTCGGTGTCAGTGGACTAAAGCATGTTGTGGATGGATATGCGTATATGACAGAACTTGGTGAAGAAGGGATTGCTAAAATCTGTCTGACACATTCTTTCAATAACAGGAAACTGAATGAATACATTGGAAGAATTGATATACCCGTACAACAGCAGGAATGGCTTTCGTCTTATCTCAAAGTCGTTCAATATGATGATTATGATCGTTTGATTCAGTTGTGTGACGCTTTGGCAGGTAATGGTCATGTTATGAAATTAGAAGAAAGAATGCTGGATGTTAAGAAGAGATACGGGTATTATCCACAAGCAAAATGGGACACCAACTGTAAACTGAAGGAGTATTTCGAACGAAAAACAGGCTGGAATCTTTATGAGCTGTTACAGAAGGAAACCTGGCACCTGTAACGATCGTACTGATTTTTAATGCATAAAAGAAACCCGGACAGGATTACTGATCCGGGTTCATCTGTTTCTGATCTGATTATTCTGCGATTGCAGCATCAAGTGCAATCTTCATCATATCTGTGAAGCTCTTTTCTCTTTGTTCTGGAGTTGTTTCTTCAGGCTTAACAAGGGAGTCGGAAATGGTGAGGATGCATGCGGCATGTTTATTGAGGATCTTTGCATTTGTAAATAATGCAAAGCTTTCCATTTCAACAGCGACGCAATCATGTTCCGCAATTCCTTTTTTATATGCTTCATCCACATGGTAGAACACATCAGATGAATGCACACATCCACGTACAACCGGAATATTGAGTGCTTCTGCTGCCTTGACAAGCTTATCGCTTAAGATCGGGGATGGCTTCATGACATCCGAAGGATCAGCACATACAACTTTTGCATAGGATGATTCAGAATAGGCGGAATCCGCAACAACAACGTCAAACAGATTCAGCTCTTCTTTATAACCACCGGCAGAGCCGACACGGATGATGTTTTCAACATCATAGAATTTGAACAGCTCATAGGAATAGATACCAATGGATGGCATACCCATACCGGATGCCATGACAGTAACAGGCTTGCCTTTCCATGTACCTGTATAACCCTGAACTCCTCTGACATTATTGACAAGTACCGGATTTTCTAGGAAGTTTTCCGCAATGAATTTAGCGCGGAGCGGATCACCCGGCATCAGAACAGACTTTGCGATCTGATTTTTTTCCGCACTGTTGTGTGGTGTAGACATAATTAGATTTTCCTCCTGATCAACACTGATATCATTATAACATCGAACACAGAAAAAGAGGAACGTGTCCTCTTTTCAGTTCAGTGTTTTGATCCTTTTGCGCTGTTTGCAGAATATGTGGACAGCAGATTTGTATCATAGGAGAAGGTCATACGTGATCTTCTTCTTTCACGATCCAGTGCCTGCTGTACCAGAGCATCCATCAGCTGTGTAAAGGACATGCCTTCCTCTTTCCATAAGTAGAATGCCAAAGAGCCTGGAATTGTATTGATTTCATTGACATAAACAGTCTTTGTTTCTGCATCCATCATGAAATCAATTCTGCATACACCAGCTGATCCAAGTACACGGAATGTTTTCAAAGCCAGTGACTGGATGTATTCTGTCTGCTCTTTGGAAATCGGTGCAGGGACAATACGTGCAGTGGATGCCATACCTGCAGATTTGGATGATGCAGACTTGGATCCTTTGCCACCACCCTGGTACTTATCTTTATAGCTGAGCAGTTCATCACCAGAAACAGAGCCGACCTGTTCAATGACAGATGCTCTGGCATCCGCACCATCGCCAAGAACGGAGCAGTTCAGTTCGATCATCGGTTTGACGACTTTTTCCGTAATGATCTTTTCATCATAACGGCGTGCTTCCTCAAAACATTCCAGATATTCTTCATCATTATGGGCGATGGAAATACCGACGGAAGAACCTGTGCGGGCAGGTTTGAGAATGACAGGATAGATCAGCTTATGTACTTTTCTGAGTACTGCCTGTCTGTCTTCATCAATATCTGTATCATAGCACCAGAACCAGTTTGTAATTGGAAGATCATTATCCGCGAGGATATGTTTCTGCAGAACCTTGTCCTGACCGACTGCAGCCCCATACAGGTCACATCCGGCGTATGGCAGTTTCAGCATTTCAAAGAATCCCTGAATCGTACCATCTTCACCATTTGTTCCATGCATGACAGGAATCGCAACATCAATTGTGCCAAGATCCTTTTTGGAAAACAGGGATGTCTTAACAGGTTTGATCACAACCTGGTTGTCTTCCAGAACAATGGTAACCTGCGTACAGGAATCAATCAGTGTATTGAGATTTCTGAAATTTGCAATATCATTCAAAGCTTCACCCACATACAGTTTTCTGTTTTTCGCAACATAAACAGGGATGACGTTATAACGATCTGTGTCCAGTGCGGCAATTGCCTGATGGGCAGAGATGATGCTGACTTCATGTTCAACGGATTCACCACCGAAGAATACAGCTGTATTAAGTTTCATGTAATACCTCCATCAACGCTCTTCATTATACCTTAAATCATGACAAATAGACTCAGGATTTTGTTGTGCTACAATGGAATATATGAAAAGAACACTTGTAATGGCTGGTGGTGGCACAAAAGGCATCTATGAATGTGGTGTCATCAAGGCACTCAAAGAACTTGGAAAAGATCGGTTTGATTGTGTTATCGGTGTATCCGTTGGGGCACTTAACGCAACACTGCTTGTACAGAATCAGTTTGACCGTCTGGAAAACATGTATGAAAACATAGCTTCCGATCAGTTTGTCAATGGATTTCTGCCCTCAGATATGAATGTATCCACGCTGATTTCCCAACGTCAGGAAATTCAGGAGCAGATTTCCCGATACCTTAAGGAGAAAAGTCTGGATATCACTCCGTTTTATCACATGGTAGATGAATACTACGATGAAAAGAAGTTTTTTTCATCCATGGTTGATTTTGGGTGTGTCTGTGCACGAAAAAAAGATCACAGCGGTCTTTTTGTAACTAAGGACATGATGAAAGAAAGAGGAAAGGACTGGCTGATTGCTTCTGCCAGTGCTTATCCTGCATTCCCTGTCAAGGAAGTGGATGGGGAAGAATATATTGATGGTGGCTACTATGATAACTTTCCAATTGATTATGCATTGCGTTATGGCAGTGATGAGATTGTTGGAATTGAGCTGAATGAAAAGCCTCTTCATCCGATGTATGAAAACAAATCCTCCATTACAATCATACGTCCGCATGCACCACTGTATTCCTTTCTGGATTTTGATGTATATAAGATGTACCGGGCAAAACTGCTTGGGTATAACGATACGATGAAGAAGTATGGCAGATTTGCCGGGGAGAGATATACATTCCTTCCATTTGATCTGCCACCATATACAAATGAATATGTTCGATCATTAATGATCCTGGAAACAACACTGAAAAACGCTAATGTGGTGAATGACAGGCTGTTTTCTGAATCTGTGATTGCGGATAAGCTGAAGGAAATGACATATCGGGACTATATCGATGAAAATACGTATTTCTTCGGTATGATTGATTCGGTTATGGATTTGTGTGAATTTGATGAATCACAGGTATATGACTATGCGGAAGTGGAAAAGATTATCTGTTCATTATTTGAAGAGGCTTCCCGTGCGGATTACCGCTTCATGGAAACCTTCAGACCGATGGAAGTGATTGATCTGATCAGAAGCATGGATCATAAGATGATGGTGCGTCTGCTTGTTCACAGACACTTCTATCCGGATCGTATTATCATTCCGGAGAAGCTGATCATGACAGTTACACCATTTGATATTGCACAGGCAGAACTGATCGCAAGGATGATCAGACATGTAAAAGAGGGATGAAAATGAAGGCGGGAAGATTTGAAAAAGTAACATTGGAACAGTTTGAGCACGACTGGCTGAAACAGTTTCCAAAGGATCAGGAACGGGTAAAGGAAATCTATGAAGGGATTGCTTTACCAAAGCGTGCCACAAAAGGGTCAGCAGGATATGACTTTACAATTCCAAAGAATCTTGTTTTGGGACCTAAGGAAACAGTGCTGATTCCAACCGGAATCCGTGCTAAAATAGAGAACGGCTATGTGCTTGTGCTGTTTCCAAGAAGTTCTCTTGGTTTCAGGTATCGCATGCAGCTGGATAATACGGCTGGAATTATTGATGCCGATTATTATGAAGCAGATAACCAGGGCCACATCATGTGTAAGATTACAAATGATTCCCTGACGGATAAAGTCATGGAACTGAAAGCCGGACAGGGATTTGTACAGGGTATCTTCCTGCAGTTTGGTACTGTTGAAGATGATGATGTACAGACACAGCGCACAGGTGGATTTGGTTCAACAGATGGAAAGTGAAGAACAATGGACGAAAAACAGTGGAAGGAAATCATGGAGAGGGAACCGATCGCCCCTCACATTGCAGAAAGAATGGAACAGTTACGTGCTCATCATCAGGAAGTCATTGATGCAGAGTGGATCAAAAGACCGACGATGATCGAAGGCATGCGTAAGGCAGGAGCAGTGAACACAGGATGCCTTGATGAAGTGGCAAAGCATATTCATGTCGGCATGTCCACGCAGGAAATCGATGATATCGTATCTTCCTATACAAAACAGCATGGCGGCATCTGTGCACCATTGAATTATGAAGGATACCCGAAAAGCGTCTGTACATCCATCAATGGGGAGGTATGTCATGGCATTCCGGCAAGACACAGAAAACTGCGGGATGGGGATATCATCAATGTTGACTGTACAACGATTCTTGATGGATATTATGCCGATGCATCCCGTATGTTTCTGATCGGTAATGTCAGTGAAGAAAGAAGAAGGCTTGTCGAAGAAACGAAAAAATGTCTTGAGGTAGGATTACAGGCAGTCAAGCCATGGGGACATGTCGGTGATATCGGATATGCCATCAGTCGTTATGCCCGTTCTAAAGGGTATTCAGTTGTACGGGAGCTGGGTGGTCATGGTGTCGGAATCGGCTTCCATGAAGATCCGTTTGTATCCCATGTCGGCAAAAAGGATACAGGTATGGTGCTTGTACCAGGCATGACAATTACCATTGAACCGATGATCAATGCCGGTAAGGCGGCGGTCAGACTGGATCCATATAATGGATGGACAGTCTATACTGCAGATGGAAAAGACTCTGCCCAGTGGGAACATACGATCCTGATTACGGAAACAGGCTACGAAATTCTGACTTATTAAGGAAACGGACCCCAAAGGGTCTGTTTTTTGTAGTATGATAGTAGCAGATATGAACGTATCAGCAATAGATCATGAGGAATCATTTATATGAATCAGAATATTTATGTTACCGGGCACAAGCACCCGGACAGTGACTCCATCTGTTCGGCGATTACATATACGGAACTGCTCAATCGTACTGGAAAAACAGCAGTTGCCTGCCGACAGGGCCCATTGAATGAAGAAACCAAGTTCATTCTCAAACGTTTTCATCAGGAAAATCCATTACTGTTAACAGATGCCAGAACCATGCTGAGTGATATTGATCTGGACCTTCCAACAACCATCATGCATCATGATACCGTACATCATGCATGGCATCTGATGCTACGGACACAGAACAGATCCTTATTTGTTGTGGATGATGAAGGAAATCTGTGTGGTATCTGTACAACGAGTAATCTGTCCGATGTACGCATTCATCCAGAAGCAAGCATCGACAAGCTGATGGCGACTGCCACATGCAGTAATATTGCCCGTACAATCGGGGGGAGTGTTGTGATTGAACCGCCACAGTTCCGTACCAATGGAAATGTGCATATCATTACACTGGAAACCATCTCAGATATTGAACACAGCCATTTTGAAGGCAGTATTGTCATTCTTTCTTCCGGAAATGAAAAACAGATGACACTGCTTAAAATCGGTGTGCGTTGCCTTGTATTGACATGTGGTGTACATGCGGATATGAACATTATCCGCAAGGCGCAGGAAACAGGCTGTGCCATCATTGAAACGCCATATGATACGATGCATACCGCAAAGGTCATTACGGAAAGCTACAGTGTTGAGCAAATCATGACACCAAAGGATAAGATCATCTCTTTCCAGGAAAATGAATATGTGGAAGATGCGGCGGCTAAAATGGGAAGTTCAAGAGTGCGCTCCTATCCGGTACTCAATGAAAAGGGAGATGTCGTAGGGGCTGTATCCCGTTACCATACAAGAAACTACAACCGCAGAAAGTTTGCTTTAGTTGACCACAGTGCTGTCAACCAGTCGGTCAACCATATTCAGGAAGCGGAAATCATTTCAATTGTAGATCACCATCATATAGGAGATATTCAGACGGATCGTCCGATTGAATACCGCAATCACAGATGCGGCTGTACCTGTACGATCATTTCAAAACTGTATGAAGAAGCCGGAATTGAACCGGGCAGTGATATGGCAGGTCTGATGCTGTCGGCTATACTCTCTGATACACTGAATCTCAAATCCGCAACAGTAACGGATCTGGATCGGATCACGGTAAAGAAGCTTGCTGAAAAGGCGGGGATTGAAGATATTGATGAGTATGCAAGAGAAATGCTTGGCGCATCCGTATCTCTGCTGGATTCCACACCAAATGAAATTCTCTATCGTGACCTGAAGTCCTATCAGATCGGAAGATTCTCTTTTGCGATCGGTCAGACAAACTATTCCCACATGGAAGATGTACAGCGTATCCTTCCTGAGTTTTCCAGACAGCTTGAAAAAGAACAGGCAAACAACAAGCTTGATATCATGGTCATGCTGTTTACGGATGTGATGGGTCAGGGTTCCTACTTTGTATTCTATGGTCCGCTTTCCTATGTACTGTCAGATCTACTTGAAACAAACTTTGATGAGCATTCCGGATTTGATCCGAATATCATCTCTCGAAAACAGCAGCTGATGCCAAAACTTTCTTCCATTCTCAAGGAAATGTAATCAGTGACAGACGGCAGAAATGCCGTTTTTTACATGGTTGTGGAAAGTATTATGAACACTTTGCGTGATTGGTGTGTGCTGTGTGAAAGAAATGTATGAAAATTGTTACATAAATATGTGTGAAAATTATTCTGAAAATGAAATAAATGTGAAGTAAGTACTTGCAATATTTTTATCAACCAGTAAAATCTTAACTATATTTCTGAAAGGGGGAAATATTTTATGGAATTAAAGAAGCCTTTGGCAGTCGCTATGGCGGGTACAATGCTTGTCGGTTGCGGCGGATCTTCTACAGGGGGCAGTACAGCATCAACAGGTGGCGCAGCTTCCTCTGTTACAGTAGCAATTGACACAGACCTGAATACAATGGACTACGAATACGCTACAGACGGAAACTCATTCATTATGCACTCTATGTGTGTATCCGGTCTTGCTATGCTTGATGCGGATGGACAGGCACAACCGGATCTTGCGGAAAGCTGGGATGTCAGCGATGACGGTCTGACATATACATTCCACATTCGTGAAGGTGTCAAGTGGTCCAATGGAACACCTGTTACAGCTAACGACTTCGTCTATGGCTGGCAGAGACTGGTTTCTCCAGAACTTGCATCTGACTACAACTTCATCGTGAGCACAATCAGCGTTGTCAATGCGGATGAAGTTATCGCAGGCGAAAAGCCATTATCTGATCTGGGCGTAGAAGCAACAGATGACTCCACATTCGTTGTTCATCTGTCTCAGCCATGCGGATTCCTGCTTGGTCTGATGGCATTCCCATCCTTCTTCCCACTCAACCAGGAATTCTATGAATCCAAGGGTGATCAGTTCGGTATCGGTACAACAGAAGATCTGATCTACTGTGGTCCATATACAATGACAGACTGGCAGGCAGGTAACCAGTACACATTCACAAAGAATGCTGATTACTGGAATGCTGATGCTGTTGAAACAGAAACAGTCACATTCAAGTTCCTGCAGGATACACAGTCTGCAATGCTTGAATACCAGCAGGGCAACATCGACGTTGTCAAGCTGACTTCCGAACAGGTTGATGCCTATAAGGATGAAGATGGCTTCACTACACGTCTTGAAGGTTATGGCTGGAGACTTGATGTCAACTTCTTCTCTGAAAAGATGCAGAACATCGATCTGCGTAAGGCAATCTCTTATGCAATCGATCGTACATCCATTGCTGAAGATGTATTAAAGGATGGTTCTGTAGCAGCTGAAGGCTTCATTCCTAAGCAGTTTGCATATGGACCAGATGGTAAGGATTACCGTGAAACAGCAGGTACATTGCTGAACACTACAGCTGATCCTGATAAGGCAGCTGAATACTATGCAAAGGCTGTTGCAACAGCTGGTGGCGACATCACAGTTGAACTGCTGTATGAAGACAACGAAGCAAGTAAGGCAGTTGCTGAAAACATTCAGCAGATGCTGCAGACAAACTGCCCAGGTATGACAGTTGAAATGAACTGCAAGCCAAAGAAGACAAGACTTGAACTGATGGGTAAAGAAGGCGGATATAACTTCGAAATCGGTCTGACAAGATGGGGTCCTGACTATGCAGATCCTCAGACATTCATGGATCTGTACAGATCTACAACACCTGGTTACACAAGAACATATTCCAATGATGCATTTAACGAACTCATGGATAAGGCATTCATTGGTGAAGATGCACCAGATGCTGAACAGAGATGGGCAGACATCGTTGAAGGTGAAAAGATGCTGATCGATGACATGGCAATGATTCCTGTATATCAGGCTGGTGGTGCCATGATGATCAACCCTAAGGTAACTGGTATTGAATTCCATGCCGGTGGCGTTGACTCCTACCGTTTCATGAAGAAAGCTGCATAAGCTTCATTCATTCACTGAAAAAACAGATCATGAGCGCAATAGAGCGGGTAACCGCTCTATTGTATGTTCATACGACGTATAGAAAGGAACTGACATATGTCAAAATACATCACAAAAAGAGTCCTGATCAGTATTATGACAATGCTTGTCATTCTGTTTGTACTGTTTCTGATGCTTTCATTGATGCCTGGTTCTCCATTCAACGATGAAAAGCTGACAGAAGCTCAGAAGCTCGCATTGTATGCGAAGTATGGCTTAGACCAGCCGTTCTTCATCCGTTTCTTCAAATACGTAGGCAACATGTTCAAGGGTGACCTTGGTGTGTCCTATGTATTGAACAAAAACAGAGCCGTAGCTGATATGCTTGTTGGACCATTAGGTATTTCCATCCGCATCGGTGCTCAGGGTTTCCTGTTAGGTTCTGTGATCGGTTTACTTCTTGGTATAGCTGCAGCCCTGAATCATAACAGCTGGATTGACTCACTCTGTTCAGCAATTGCCATTATCGGTGTATCCGTACCATCTTATGTATTCGCACTTCTGCTTGCTTACTTCATCGGTTTCAAGCTCAACTGGTGCCCGATTCTCTATAACACAAACAACCCGGTATATTCCTCGATCCTGCCAAGTATTGCCTTGGCAATGTTCCCGATCGCAAACGTATCCCGTTTTACAAGATCGGAAATGATCGATGTTCTTAACAGTGATTACATCGCACTTGTTCAGGCGAAGGGTGTCCGTGAAAAAGATCTGATTTTCCACCATGCATTACGTAACACACTGATTCCGATTGTTACTGTCATGGGTCCGATGCTTGTCAATCTTCTGACAGGTTCCATGGTCGTTGAAAAGGTATTTGCAATTCCTGGTATCGGTATGCTGATGGTACAGGCAATTACAGGTAATGACTATAACGTTGTTATCGCATGTGCCTTTGTGTATTCCGCACTTTATATTATCATGATGCTGATTGTCGATATTCTCTATGGTGTCATTGACCCGAGAATCAGAGTTGCCAAGGAGGGAAGCTAGGATGAGTGAAATGTATCAGAAGCCTGTGCTGACAAATGAAGTTATCGATGACTATTCAGCCGATGATTTCGTGTTTGTTCAGCGCGATGAAAAACTTATCGATAAAACATATCAGGCAACATCCTATCTGAAGGATGTATGGTCCCACTTCAAAAAGAACAAGGGTGCTCTGATCGGACTTGTGATTATTGTACTCATTATTTTTCTGGCTATCATCGGTCCGATGATTTCCGGTTATGCATCTGAAGCAATCGATCAGACACACCAGTCCATGGCACCTCGTATGCCAGGACTTGAAAACTTCGGTATTTTCAATGGTGTGGAAAGAGGTAAAAATGTGTATGCGGAGCGTGGTTTCCTGGATGTGTATCACTGGTTTGGTACAGACACACAGGGACGTGACCTGTTTACCCGAGTTTGGGAAGGTACACGTGTTTCTCTGATCATTGCTGTCTCTGCTGCAGCAATCGATATTGTTGTAGGTATGTCTTATGGTCTGATCTCCGGATTCTTCGGCGGTAAGATTGATATGGTCATGCAGAGATTTGCGGAAATCCTCAACGGTATTCCTACTCTTGTTACAGTTACACTGCTTGGACTTGTATTACCTGGTGGTATTATTACGATTATCTTTGCTCTGATGATCACAGGATGGATCGGTATGTCCCGTATTGCCCGTGCAGAAATGCTGAAGCTGAAGGAAAGTGAATATGTACTTGCTTCCAAGACACTTGGTGCAAAGTCATTTTCCATCATTTTCAAGGACATCATGCCGAACATTTTCGGTCAGCTGATCATCATGTCCATGTTCTCGATTCCAAATGCCATCTTCACGGAAGCGTTCCTGTCTTTCGTCGGTCTTGGTATTCCGGCACCGAAGGCATCTCTTGGTTCTCTGATCTCGGATGGTTATAAATCCATGACAATTCATCCGTATATCATGATTGCACCGATTGTTGTCCTGGCATTACTCATGTTGAGCTTCAACCTGTTTGCAGATGGTATCCGAGATGCATTTGACCCGAACCAGAAACACAGTTAAGGAGGATTCAGAATGTCACTGCAGAAAAGAAACAAAGATGAACGCGTACTTAGTATCCGCGATCTGAACATCTCATTTGAAACATCCTCCGGTATGGTCAAGGCAATCCGTGGTGTGCGTATGGACCTTTACAGAGGTGAAACCATCGCCATCGTAGGTGAGTCCGGTTCTGGTAAATCCGTAACTGTCAAAACAATCATGGGTATCATGGCATCCAATGGTCGTATTGATTCCGGTACAATCAACTATACATTTACCAATGAAAATGGTGAACGAGAGACGGTTGACCTGACAAAGATGACACAGAAGGAAATCCGTTACCGTTTCAATGGTAAGCATATTGCGATGGTATTCCAGGATCCGATGACTTCTCTTGATCCGACCATGACAATCGGCAGACAGATCATGGAACCGATTCTGCTGCATGAAAATGTCAGCAAGGAAGAAGCTCAGGCAAGAGCACTTAAGCTTCTGGAAGAAGTCGGAATTGAAAATCCGGAAAAAAGATTCAAGCAGTATCCGCATCAGCTCTCTGGTGGTATGAGACAAAGAGTCGTCATTGCGATTGCATTATCCTGCAATCCGGATATGCTGATCTGTGATGAACCGACAACAGCACTGGATGTTACCATTCAGGCAAAGATTCTGGAACTGATTCAGAAACTGCAGAAGGAACATAACATCGCAGTCATCTACATTACTCATGACCTTGGCGTAGTTGCAAAGGTCGCAGACTATGTCGACGTCATGTATGCAGGCCGTATCATTGAAAAGGGCGATGTCAATGAGATCTTCTATGATCCACGTCATCCATACACATGGGGTCTGCTGGCTTCCATGCCGGATACGGATACGGATTCCAAACGTCTGTTTGCGATTCCAGGTACTCCACCGAATCTGCTGGAAAGAATTGAAGGAGATGCCTTTGCACCAAGAAACCCATATGCACTGGCAATTGATTATAAGGCTGAACCACCAATGTATAATGTCGGTGGTAAACACAGGGTTGCTTCCTGGCTTTGTGACCCTAGAGCTCCAAAAGTAAATCCCCCTGAACAGCTGATGGAGAGAATGAAGAAGATGAGAACGGAGAGTGCAAAGTATGACAACGATTGATTATAACGCTGAACCATTACTGCATGTGGAAGGGCTGAAACAGCACTTCAAAATCTCCCGTACTTATACGACAAAAGCCGTAGACGGTATCTCCTTTGATATTTACCAGGGTGAGACATATGGTCTTGTCGGTGAATCCGGTTCTGGTAAATCCACAACAGGTCGTGCCATCATCCGTCTATATGATCCGACGGATGGTAAGATCATCTTTGATGGTCATGATATTTCCGGAAAGCTGTCAAAAGAAGATGAAGCATATCTGAGACAGAATATGCAGATGATTTTCCAGGATCCTATGGCATGTCTGAATCCACGTAAGAAGGTTAAGGAAATCATTGCACAGGGACTTCAAATTCATCATCTGTACAGCTCTCAGGAAGAACTGGACGAAAAGGTCAACCGTATCCTTGATAAGGTAGGTCTTTCCAGAGAACATGCTACCCGTTATCCACAGCAGTTCTCCGGTGGTCAAAGACAGAGAATCGGTATCGCAAGAGCACTTGTCATGAATCCAAAACTTGTCATTGCGGATGAAGCGATTTCCGCTCTTGATGTATCGATCCAGGCACAGGTTGTCAACCTGATGAAGGACTTACAGGATGAACTTGGTACAACATACCTGTTCATTGCCCATGACCTTTCCATGGTCAAATATATTTCTGACCGTATCGGTGTCATGCACCTTGGTCACATCGTTGAAACAGGCACAACAGAGGAAATCTTCTCCAATCCGATTCATCCTTATACAAGGTCTCTGCTGTCCGCAATCCCACATCCAAATCCGATAGTAGAAAAGAGCAGAGTATCTTTGGAATACAATAAGGAAAAGGAAGGTGTTGACTACACAAAGGGAACAGTTCATAATCTGACAAAGACACACTATGTCCTTGCTACAGATGAAGAATTTGAAAAGTGGTCAAAGATTGCTGCCGAACATCCTGATGTGTTCTGAGTGCATATAAGCAGGTAACCCGTATCGTACTGGTACGGGTTTTCTTCTGCTTTTTATGATAGAATAGATTCTATGATTGAACTGACATTACTTGGAACCGGAGGAACTGTACCATTACCGGGCAGATATCTGACATCGTTACTTGTGCGGTGGAGTGGACATGAAATGCTGATTGACTGTGGGGAAGGAACGCAGATTTCCATGAAGGAAAGAAACCTTCCTGTCCGTCATATCGATGCCATTGCGATCACGCATTTTCATGCCGACCACACAGCCGGATTGCCTGGACTTTTATTATCCATGGCGAAAGCGGATCGGACAGAGCCAATTGTAATCTATGGTCCAAAAGGACTGCATGAAATGATGGAAGGCGTCAGACTGATTGCACGTTATATTCCTTTTGAAATTGAAGAAGTAGAACTGGAAAAAGGAGATAGCTTTACCGTGGACAATCTGCAGATCACCTCGTTTCCGTTGCGTCACTCCGTGCCATGTATCGGCTATACAATGGAACTGAAACGTACACCTAGATTTGATAAAGAAAAAGCAGTAGCAAATCATATTCCGTTAAAGTACTGGGGTAGACTGCAGAAAGGAAATACAATAGAAGAAGATGGTGTGATCTATACACCGGATCAGGTTCTTGGTGAAGAAAGAAAAGGCCTGAAAGTTGTATATGCAACGGATACAAGACCTGTAAATGCGCTTGCTGAAGCAGCGAAGCATGCAGATCTGCTGATTACAGAAGGCATGTATGGAGATGAAGAGAAAGCGGATAAAGCAAAACTGAACCGTCATATGATGATGCAGGAGGCATGCCTCCTGGCACGTGATGCTGAGGTTTCTCAGTTGTGGCTGACCCATTACAGTCCTTCCATGCATGATCCTTTCCAGTATAGGGATGTATGCAGATCCATTTTTGATCATACTGTGATCAGTACGGATGGCCAGCATACTGATCTGAGCTATGATCATGGAGAACAGTGACGATGATTGAAATCATTCTGAATCCCCATGGTGCTTCAGGGCATGCAGGAATGGTATGGAAGCAGGTGGAACCGCTGTTTGAGGCATCTGGTAAACCATATCATGTTCATATTTCCAAAGGAGAAGATGATATTGGCATGCTGGCAGGCAGACTTTCAGAAAAACCATGCGATCTTGTTGTGGTGGGAGGAGATGGCTCTTTCAATCAGGCAGTCAATGGGGTAAGAAATTTTGAAAATATCAGAATGGGACTGATACCGGCAGGCTCCGGTAATGATCTGATTCGTGGACTTGGTGTATCACATCATCCATCTGTACTGGCAAAAACAGTTCTTTCAGGTCAGACGGTCAGAAATCTGGATATCTCAGAAGTTATTTATCATAACCGCTTCGATGAAACACATATGGAATCTGTATCTAAGGATGGTCTTGTACATCATCGGTTTGTCATATCAGCTGGAATCGGATTTGACGGGCAGATCTGCCATGATGCAGAATACTCACGATATAAAAAATTACTGAACCGACTGCATCTAGGCCGTCTGATCTACATCACAACAGCAGTTCATACCATTGCAACAACAAAGCGGACAAAGGCATCCATCATAACAGATGGAAGAAGAACTGATTATGAAAAACTTCTGCTGTGCGTTGTCATGAATGAGCCATATGAAGGCGGTGGATTCATGTTCTGCCCGGATGCGGATGGAAGTGATGGAATTCTGGATGGATGTATCGCGGATCATCTTTCACAATTTGATTTCTTCAGAATTTTCCCATATGCATTAAAAGGACATCATCTGAAGTTTCGTGGTGTAGTTCCGTTTACAGCACACGATGTACAGATTGAAACAGAAGAGCCGCTTTGGGTACATACAGATGGAGAAACGGCCTGCCGCAGCAGTCATATCACGATTCGTCATACGCAAAAGCAGGTACGGATGCTGATCTGATTTGTATGTTTCCTGAATGAAAACTAAAAATGAAAAAAATAATGAGAGATGAAAGAGCTTTCATTATTTTTTTGTTTATATGTTATAATATTTTCAATGTGAATAGTGAAATTCAATACAAATCATAAAATGAAATTGAATTACACTAAAACATGAAATATAATAAAATTGAAAGGGAAGACAGATGAGTTTACAGAGTCGTATACAGGATGTATATCCAGAATTCACACAGAGCGAAAAACAGCTCGCAGAATATTTTCTAAACCATCTCCAGGAAGTATGTACCAGTTCCGCAAAAGATCTTGCGGAAAAAGTCGGTACCAGTGCACCTACGATTGTCCGCTTTTCCAGAACACTTGGATACAGCGGTTTTCCGGCATTGAAGATGGACATACTGATGTCGGAAAAGAGTGATGTGATGGATCTGACGCAGGAACTGACGGAAAACGAAACAGTCGCACGTCTTGTATCTACGATGTACAGTCATCGCCTTGCAACACTGGATCATGTCCGTGGTCTGATTGATGAAGCAACTACGGAAAAGGCTGTTGCTGCACTATGTAAAGCAAATACAGTATATCTCTGCGGTATCGGCGGCTCCAGTATTGTATGCCAGGACTTTCAGCAGAAACTGTCACGTATCGGTATCCGTACGATTCATGTGCAGGATGCCCATGTCATGATGACGATGATGACAGGTATACAGGAAGGGGATGTACTGGTTGCAGTCAGTTATTCCGGCGAAACAAAAGAAGTGATCGAAACAGTGCGGATTGCCAAAGAAAAGAATGCAACTGTACTGAGTATTTCTCAGCTTGGGAAAACATCGCTGAACAGACTTTCTGATCTGCAGTTTTATGTCCCAAGTGAGGAAAACACCATCCGTGCAGGTGCAATTTCCTCACGTGACAGCTCTCTATTCATCTGTGATACGATCTATCTTTCCCTTGTCTCGTGCCATCTGGAAGAAAACAGACTGGTTCTGCAACAGACCAGGAAATGGACGAGCAGACTGTAAAGGAGCAACAATTGTGAATCTTGCAACGATAGAAACTGAAGTGCGCAATGTAGATACAATGGATATCGATCATGTTTCCGCACTTGAAATTGTAGAAAAAATCAACCGTGAAGACCATAAGATAGCTGACGCAGTAGCACTTGCGAAAAATCAGATTGCTGAAATTATTGAAAATGCCAGCAGCAGACTGAAGGAAGGCGGCAGAATCATCTATATTGGTGCCGGCACTTCGGGCAGACTTGGTGTTCTGGATGCATCTGAATGCCCACCTACATATGGTGTATCTGCAGATCTTGTTATGGGTCTGATTGCAGGTGGAGAAGATGCCATGTTCAAGGCAAAGGAAGGCGCTGAGGATGATCCTGATCTTGCTGTGGAAGACCTGAAGAGAATTACGTTAAGCAAGAAGGATACAGTGATCGGGCTTGCCGCAAGTGGCAGAACACCATATGTCATTGGTGGTCTTGACTATGCCCGTTCCATCGGTGCCTATACGGCAGCTGTCAGCTGTGTATCCAATGCGAAGATCAGTGAACATGCAGAAACAGCAGTAGAGGTGATTACCGGAGCAGAAGCAGTTACCGGTTCCACCCGCATGAAGGCAGGTACTGCACAGAAGATGGTATGTAACATGATTTCCACAGGATGTATGATCCGTTATGGAAAGGTATACGAAAATTTGATGGTGGATGTGCAGCCGACAAATGAAAAGCTTGTTGAACGGGCAGGAAGAATCATCTCACAGGCAACCGGCTGTGATCTTGAAAAGGCTCATCAGCTTCTGGAAGAAAGTGGAAGAGATGTCAAGATTGCAATTATCATGGGTTGTGGCAATATTAACGCAGATGAAGCACACAACTGTCTTGAGGGTGCTGGTGGCAATGTACATGATGCCATTGTTGCTGCAAAGGAAAAGAAATGAAACTGATCGGATTGATGTCTGGTACATCACTGGATGGACTGGATATTGCATATTGTGATATTGAAGGCTGCTATCTTTCAACAAAAGTGAAACTGCTCTGTTATGAAGAAGTGAAAATGCCTGTGAAACTGAAGGAAAAGATCCAGCATGCCTGCGATATTCATGGTGCTCATGTGGATGAAATCTGTTCCTTGAACTTTGAATTGGGACACTGGTTCGGCAATACTGTACAGGCATTCATGAAAAAACATGGCATTACTGATGTGGATGCAATATGTTCTCATGGACAGACCATCTATCACATACCGCATGCAACGGATCGTTTTGTTTCCAGTACTCTTCAGATCGGGGAACCGGCCGTCATTGCTTGGCTTTGTGGATGTCAGGTCATATCCGACTTTCGTAAGATGGATATGGCAGCAGGTGGTGAAGGTGCACCACTTGTACCATATGTGGATTTCCTTTTATACCGTGATGAAACGAAAAACAGAATTCTTCTGAATATCGGAGGTATTTCCAATATCACAATCCTGCATGCAGGATGCAAAGAAGAAGAGGTGACCGCGTTTGATACAGGTCCGGGTAATATGCTGATTGATGAAGCAATGCGTCATTATTTCAAAAAAGAATATGATGAAGGTGGAATAACAGGCAGAAGCGGAAAACTGATTCCTTCCTTGTTTGAAAGGCTGAAAAGCCATCCGTATGTGGATGCACTGCCTCCGAAAAGTACTGGCAGAGAAATGTTCGGAAGACAGTTTGCAGATGAGATATTCAACAGTTATGAAAATGGTTCCGGAGAAGACGTTGTCTGTACATTCACTCATTTTACCGCTTATTGTAATGCCCGTAATATCCATCTTTATGCAGAAAAACACGGGAAGGTGGATCAGCTGATCGTATCCGGTGGAGGCAGCCATAACAGTTTCCTCAAAGAACTTTTGCAGCAATACCTTGGACATGGTACTGTTTTAACACAGGAAGATCTCGGGTTTAACTCAGATGCCAAGGAGGCAGTTGCCTTTGCGGTCCTTGGAAATGAAACACTGCATGGCCATTATGCCAATATGAAAAGTGCAACAGGTGCATCAAAGAGTGTGATTCTTGGTAATATCACACCGAAGGTGAGTCAATGAAACAGTAGAAAAAATGGAATGATACAGACTATGCCATTCCGAAGTTCAGTTATTCTGATTGTCTTCTTTCTGCTTCAATATGAATGAACCTATCATCTTCGGTGCTCCAATTGTCCTGAATCCGACTCTGATGATTCCATTCTGCATCGCTCCAATCGTCAATGCCATTGTTGTTTATAGTGCCACAGCAACCGGTCTTGTTTTCAATGTTTCCGTCAATGCGCCTTGGACTTTCCCAGGTACGATCGGTGCCTGCCTTGCCTGTGATGGTGATTGGAGAGAATTCGTTTTGAATGTTGTTCTGATTGTTCTGTCAGTTGTGATCTATTATCCATTTTTCAGAATGTTGGATGGACAGCTTCTTAAGGAAGAAGAAGGTAATCGATGACCTTTTGAAGAATCGGATCTTGATGAAAAGATCCGGTTTTTCTACAATGAAGGTAATGAAACGAGGTAACGCATAATATGAGACGTTTAGGTATTTCCATTTATCCTGAAAAGGACAGTGCAGAAAACATCA
>CAMCSA010000028.1 GCA_945877405.1 uncultured Erysipelotrichaceae bacterium
ATGTCATTAAACAGTTCTAAGAGGTAGGAACAGTGTGGCTTGCGTAAAAAGCAAAGATAACATTGGCGATGGTGTCTGAGCAGATTATGGAAATCTGTTCTATTACGGCTCGTCAGAAGCTGAACAGAGTTATATTCTCTGTTATATATCTGACATAGAAAGGACGGCATATGTACGTTTATGTAATCAATAAGCACGGTGAGCCTCTTATGCCGTGCAAACCTCAAAAGGCAAGAGTGCTTCTACAGAATGGAAAGGCAACTGTAGTAAAAAGAAATCCTTTCACAATTCAACTGATTTACGGATCTTCTGGCTATAAACAACCAGTAACACTAGGGATGGATGCAGGAAGCAAACATGTTGGTATTGCTGCAACAACAGAAAAGAATGTTCTGTACGCAGAAGAACTCAGTCCAAGAAACGATGTTGTAAATCTTCTTTCAAATCGAAGACAGAACAGACGAGCAAGAAGAAATCGCAAGACACGCTACAGACAAGTTCGCTTTGACAACAGAGTTCATTCAAAGCCAAAAGGATGGATCGCACCTTCTGTTGAGGTGAAAATTCAGGAACATGTATCCGCAATTACAAAAATCACAAAGATACTTCCGATCACAAAGATCAGAGTAGAGACAGCGGAATTTGACACACAAAGACTCAAAGCAATGGAAGAAGGAAAGCCACTTCCAGTGGGAACAGATTATCAGCTGGGTGAGATGTATGACGAATATAACGTAAGACAGTATGTTCTCAAAAGAGACAACTATACATGCCAGTGCTGTAAGAAACATAAAGATGGCACAAAATTTCATGTACATCACATTGAGTCACGGAAAACAGGTGGTAATGCTCCAGACAATCTTGTAACGCTGTGTGAAGAATGCCATAAAGCAATCCATGATGGAACAAAGAAACTTCCAGACAGGAGAAGAGGTCATTCTTTCAAAGATGCTGCATTTATGGGAATTATGAGAAAGACACTTGTAGCAAGACTAAGAGAAAAGTACGAGCCACTTGGTATGCACGTGCAGGAAACATATGGCTATATTACAAAATTCTGGAGAGAACGATATGGTTTAGAAAAATCTCATATCAATGATGCCATAGTGATTACGAAAAACTATGCAGCAAAATATGATGGCGATTACTATCTTTCAAAAGCAATACGGCATCATAACAGACAGATCCATAAGAATACGATTCTGAAAGGCGGAATCCGTAAAAGGAATCAGGCTCCGCATACAGTAAGAGGTTTCAGACTGTTTGACACTGTAGAATACGAAGATCAGGAATACTTTGTATTTGGCAGAAGAACAAGCGGGTTTATGGATATTCGAACACTGGATGGTACAAAGGTCAATAAAGGATCTGTGTCATTCAAGAAAATCAAATACTTAAGCACCAACAAAGGAGTGCTTACAGAAAGGAGAATGGCGATTCCTCCCGCTGATAAATCAGCAGGTTTCCTCGCCAGGTAGATTCAATGAACAGTATTACACAGTATATCAATTCAAAATTTGAACCATATGCAGACTGTCAGGAAGTACAGGAAATCAGAGAAGAAATCCTTCTTAACTGCATGGATCGATACAATGACAGCATTGCATCCGGAATGAGTGAAAAGCAAGCGCATGACTCTGTTGTAGAATCACTTGGAGATCTCGATGGTCTGCTTGCTTCCATTGCACAGGATCATCCATCCGACTTTACACTTGAAAAAAGGGAGGAACAGCCATCTGCAGATGAAACTGGCGTGATTCATACAATCGAAGTTTCTGTACTTTCATCCGATGTCAGACTGACATCCTCCAATACGGATGAAATTGTTGTAGAAACCTCCGGCAGCATCATTCAGCATCAGGATGGAGGAATCCTTACCATCCAGGAAGAAAAGAGTGCAGGTTCACTGTTCTTCTCATCTTCCGGGAAAGTTGAAATCGGAGTACCGGCTGGCTTTGGAACAATTCACGTCAGAACAAAAAGTGGTGATATTTCCGTGTCGCAGATTGATGCTGCAACATTCACACTGACTGCTACGAGTGGTGATATTGATGGGGATCTGCGTGTGCATGATGCAATCATTCATTCACTGTCCGGCGACATTGATATGAAAATTGTCGGTGTAAATGGAGATGTAAAAGTAAATTCTACTTCTGGTGATGTTGATCTGCAGTTGTATGGGTGCAGAACAATGGATGTATCTTCTACAAGCGGTGACATTGATGTCTGCCTGCATGATGGATTTGAAGCATGCAGACTCAATGCGATTTCCGGTGATATCAGTGTGGATGCAGGAAGACTGGAAGGCGTTGAAGTGCATATGCGCTCTGTTTCCGGTGATTGCCATTGTAACGTGGCTTCCGTAAACGGATATAATGTCATCGAAGCAAGAACTGTTTCCGGGAATGTTTCGATTGACCGCTGAGCTGTCGTTTTCGGCAGTTTTTTTGAATACCATTTTGTAATCTGTGTGAAAAGTGGTATAGTCGTTATGTTTTAACGAAAGGAGAGGTATGGCAGAAAACGTCAGAAAACTGAAAAAATCCACAATCATTATTTCTGTTACAACAGTCATTCTGCTTGTTGCTCTGTTACTGTATAAGGCATTCGGTACGCAGGTTATGGAAATCGTCAGCATGCTGCAAAGAGGTGACCGGGATGAAATCATGGGATATCTGGCTTCTCAGGACAGTGTATCCGGTTATTTTTATCTGTTTCTGCTGAGTCTGATTCAGATTGTATCTGTATTTCTGCCATGTCTTGTTGTCCAGGTTGCAGGTGCTCTGATTTTTGGCTGGTGGAAGGCGTTTCTTTCGTGCTGGGCTGGTTTTGTCGCAGGTAACATGGTGGTGTTTATCGGTATGCGGATGTTTGGCAAAGGCATATCCTTTGCTTTTGAAAAAACAATGTTCAAGGATAACTGGCTGATCCGCAAACTCAACAGTAATAATCCGGTTTTTGCGGTTGCCATGGCATGTATGATTCCAGGTATTCCAAATGGCATCATCCCATACATTGCCGCAAATACTGCCATTTCAACAAAAGATTTCTTTTACGCGATCACCTTTTCCTCGTGGATTCAGGTTGTTCTCAATTGTATTGCTGGCGGTTTCCTTGCACAGGGAAAATTTTTGCTTGTTTTGCTGGCATTCGGAATCGAATTTGTCATCATCTATTTCTTTGGCAGATACAAAGATGAAATCCTGGAAAGGTTTGGAAAGGAAGAATAAGCATGGAACAGATCAGACGGATACTTACATTGCTTGTCGCAACTGCCTCAGGCCTGTCCTTTGCTTTTTTTGCTTTGATTGTAGAAAGCATGTTTCTGGACGGGGTTGGTAGTGATGCATGGATCGGTGTTCTGATCATGGTTATCAATCTTATTGTGATCTGGATCGTCAATCATATGCATGATGGAACGCCACTTAAAAACCTCAAGGTCAGATGGTGTGCCAACACGCTTTTTTATACCATGATTCTGATGATCATGGAGGCTCTGATCCATACACTTCAGAATCGCTCCATCAGCGATTCAACTGCGATCCTGTATGAATTCGGTTATGCTGCTGCTGTGGCAACAGCATTGCGGCTGTACCATAAAACCATCGGATCCCTGTATCCAGACAGTGAAAGAATCAGAATTCTGTCAACGAAAAACGTCAGATATAAAGGGCGTCGGACATATATGCTTGTTACTGAATCCCATCTGGAAAAAGGCATGTGCCATTGTACGGGACAGCTCATCGGACAGATCCGCATGCTGGATCAATTGTATGTCTATACCAAAGGTATGCCTTGTTCGAAGGCGAGAGTTGTACAGATTCATAAGGATGGTAACAGGCTTTCTGACGCCAAAGGCGGAAAAAATGTTACGCTTGTTGTGAATCTGAGAAAGCAACTGAAGCCGTTTACTGTTCTTTCAGATGTCAGGGAAGCATTTATGGAAAAACCGGAGGTGTTTGCGGAGAATCCCCGCATTGTCGGACTTTCTTCCTTTTTTGGCGAATGCTACAGAAATGGAGAATATCTTTCTGCACTGGCAGAAGCCATGATGCATGGGCATTATATTGTGCCATGTCGGGTGAAACTGGAAGGAAGAGGTAATATTGCCGCTGCTCTGCCACCAAATCTGAATGTATCTGTGCCTTCCGTATCCCGGAATGATCGTGCTGGTGAAAGAATTCTTCCTGTCTTTACAGACTGGGATGGAGTGTCAAAATGGAAACCTTTTGTGGAAAGTGCAGAAAGCTCTGTCATGCTTGTTGATTACCAGCGAATGATTTCTCTGTATGAAAATACCTTTGATGGCATTGCGGTGAATCCGTTTAATGAAGTCTCTTTTTACCTGGCGGAAGATCTGATTGCTCTGATCCGCAGGTTTCAGATAGAAGAAAACAGCTGAGCTCGTATTTTTCTGAAATGGAAGAATACGGGTATTTATTATGGACTGATAGATCTGTTTTACTTTGAAGACAGGTCATATACTTGAATCATCAGTTAAATGATCATATTACAAAAGGGAAGGATCATGAATGCTGAATAGAGGAGAAAGAGAATTAGTATGTTTGGTGAAATTATCAAAATTATTTTGACTGTGCTTATCGTACTGGTTATTGTTGGAATTATTGCTTCCAATATCCGTATCGTTCCACAGGCACATTGTTACATTGTTGAAAGACTTGGCGTCTACCATACAACATGGCAGGCAGGTCTGAGATTCAAAATTCCGTTTATCGATCGCGTCGCAAGTCGTATTTCCTTAAAGGAACAGGTACTGGACTTCCCTCCACAGTCAGTTATTACAAAGGACAACGTTACGATGAACATTGACTCAGTCGTTTATGCAAGAGTATTCGATCCGAAAAAATATACATACGGCGTCGAAAATCCGATTGTAGGTTTACAGAATCTGACTGCTACAACACTCAGAAGTGTTATCGGTGAAATGGACCTGGATGAAACACTGTCATCCCGTGAGCAGATCAATGCCAAGATGAGAGTCATTCTGGATGAGGCTACGGATGAATGGGGTATTCAGGTTACACGTGTGGAAGTTAAGAATATCACACCACCACGTGAAATCGAAGAAGTCATGACAAAGCAGATGAGAGCAGAACGTGAAAGAAGACAGACAGTCCTGGAAGCTCAGGCTCATCAGGAATCTGTTGTAGCACGTGCTAAGGGTGACAAGGAAGCAAAGGTTCTTGCGGCAGAAGCTGAAAGAGATGCAAAGATTGCAATGGCTGAAGGTCAGGCAGAAGCAATCCGTAAGGTTTATGAAGCTGAAGCAAAAGGTCTGCAGACATTGCTGGATGCAGGACTTGATCCTGAAATCATGGTACGTCTGAAGTCCATTGATGCGATGAAGGATATCGCTGATGGTCAAGCAACAAAGGTGTTTGTGCCAAATGATATTGCAGCAAGTCTTTCCGCATTCGGTTCCATTGGTGAAGTGATGGGTACGGTAAAAGAACCGCTCAAGGGTCAGCCAAGAAAAGAATTCCAGAAGGCACAGGCAATCGAAAGAGCGCGTAAGGCACTGGAAAAAGATCCATGTCTGGATGCGGGCAGCAGTGCAAGCACTGTTTCTTCCGCCATGGCAAATGCACATTTCAACGATCACAGATAATCAGACAAAGCTGTTTCTGAAGCTCAGGAGCAGCTTTTTCATGTGTTTTTGGAAGAAAAATGTATCATATCTGATTTTTTTACGTATATGTATAATGGAGGAAAATCAGTTATGCTTTCTAAAGAAGAAAAAATACTCAAGAACATGTGTCTTATGGACGATACATTTATGACGGTAGCTCTGGATGGCAATACGGAAGCCGTCAGTATTCTAGTCAGTACGGTATTACAGCGCAAAGTTACCATTATCAGTGCCATAACACAGAAAACAGTACTGAATACACGAGGTAAGAAGATCATCATGGGTGTATTTGCTGTGGATGAAAAGAAGAATGTGTACGTCATCGAAGTTGAAAATAATCCAACCCGTGCAAAAGTTCCAAGGATGCAGTACTACAGCGATATGGTATCAAATATCATTGTACAATCCGGCACAACGTATTCGCAGATTCCAAATAGAACTGTGATATGCTTTACAAGAGGAGATGGGGCAAAGACAGGCCAGTCTTTATCCCGTTCAGTAACAAAGTGGAAGAATACGGATCAGGGTGTTATTCCTTATGGAGAAATCATCTATGTCAATGTCAAAGAAAACCAGGGGAATGATCCGATTTCAGTATTGTGCAGAGATCTTGTACAGAAGGATTACAGAAAGATCGTCAATCCGGTATTACGGGAAAGCTGCAGAAGAACAAAGAAAGGAGACAGGAAAGAAATCATGTGCGATAAGATCAGACAGTTGCAGGCAGAAACAAGAAAAGAAGAAAGAGCCAGGGCAGCACAAAGAGAAAAGAAACTGAAGATGGAAATTGAGAAGGCAAATAAGCTTGCCGAAGAACAGAAGAAGGAAACTGACAAGGCGAAGAGGGAAGCAGAAACAGCTGCGCTTAAGGCAGAACAGGAAAGAAACGATTATCTGCGAGGAATGATGGAAGCTCATATTCCAATAGAAAGCATCAGCAGTATTCTGCATATGAGTGTGGATGCCGTCAAAAAGCAGGCATCTCTGCTTGGTTGTGTGCTGTAAATGAGAACTTGTGAAAATACCAAACAGTATGCCACACTGCCTGGTATTTCTTATTGCTCGATAACATGCACAGCAATCTGTGCATATCTTGTTATGGAAGGCTGCGAGTCTGTTTTTGCAACAAAACAGTATACAAACAGTTTCCCAGGTTGAGCTCAGCAGGTACAGTAAACTTCGTATTCCCATCTGTCAGAGCCATGGACGGATATTACGTGCATTACCATTATAGGAAGAACCTGCTTTATACAGAAACCTGTGAGTGTGTATGCCTTTTCCATCAGCTGATACTGCTGTGACTTTGAAGGAAACTGTTTCACCAGCTTTAGCATGGAAGTCATACTGTTCTGCAGTTAGCACAGGTGGATGTGCACATGCTTCATATGGCCTGGCTCACCAGTCAGCTCTGGCTGCCCATTCATTCTGAAAGGCGTACAGGAATGGATTGTCATGTCCGACAGTGTCGGTAAGATCATCATATCCTTCTTTCAGTTGTTCTCCATCTCTGTACAGTCTTCCTGTAACTGTACCAAATCATCCATCCTGCAGACCGCTTCAATACTGTCATTATAAATGTTGTGAAGTGACAGATATTCTGTTTCCAGCATGTGAAAAAACAGACAGTCATCAGACTGCCTGCTCCCATTCCTTCTTCCACAATATATTGGTGACAGATGGTTCGACTGTATCGTAGCGTGTATGGTACATGTGGTCTTTTAAGTAATGAAAGCCGCATTTTTTCTGTACGGAAGCAGATCGGGTGTTGCGGGTAAAGTGTCCACATAACAGGGCATCCAGCTGTAACTGTTCAAAACAGTAACGTTCCACTTCCTTTACAGCTTCACTCATAAACCCTTTCCCCCAATGCTGTTTTGCCAGAACAAATCCAAGTTCACGTATTTTCAGATCTTTGAATTCCGGACAGAGTTTTTCATCGTATTCTTCGATACCAAGTGAGCCGATGACATGGTCTTTGTACACAATCGCGAAAGTTTTCTTTCCTTTGATGAACATGTCCAGAATTCTTTCTGAGTCTTCGATCGACTTGTGCGGCAGCCATCCTGCCATCTGGCCAACACCATCCACGCTTGCATAATCATAGAAATCAGAAAGATCATCTTTGCTCCATGATCGTAGAATCAGTCTTTCTGTTGTTAATGTGACTGTGGAAATATCAATAACAGGGTTCATAAAGCGCCTCCATGTGGATAATCATACACCCTTCACACAGGAATATGAAGATTCTGTGGTATCATGGACAGACAGCAGGGAGGATACATGGAAAGAAGCTTTTATGGACAGACATTAAAAGTAAGTGGATCATTACGGAAGCATTGTGGGTTGCCTGTATATCATGGTACAGATGTAACGGTTGATCTATGGTTACAGTCAGAGCGGATTGATAAAGTGGTTGTGCTTCTGGTTGATGCCATGGGGACATCTGTGATGCAGAAACATCTGAAGGAAGATGCATTTCTAAGAAAACATATGGTAAAGTCCATTTCCAGTGTATTTCCTCCTACCACTACTGCATCTACCACTTCCATCCGTACTGGAAAAACACCATCAGAAACAGGCTGGCTAGGATGGAATCAGTATTTTAAGGAAGTGGATGATAACATTATTCTGTTTTTCAACAGTGGTCAGTATACACATACATCATATCCTGATACTGTATCTAAAGCATTGCCTGTTGTATTTACAGAAGATGAGCTTGAAGAATCCGGAGACTCCATATGGCCTGGGTGGTCAGCGCATAATCCATGTCAGACATTTGAAGAGATGTGGAAGAGAATTATTTCGATCAGCCTTCATGAAAACAGGAAATATGTGTACGCATACTGGGATCAGTTTGATACATGGATGCATCGCAATGGGCCCTCAGATAATTCGACTGGAGAAAAGCTTCAGGAAATCAATGCAGTGTGTGAAAAGTATGCACCACAGATTCCGGAAGGTACAGGGGTTATCATCATTGCGGATCACTCTCAGATTGATGTGGAAAAGCATAATCTTGAAGATCATCCTGAAATTGTGGAATGTTTTTCCCATCTGCCAGGACTGGAACCAAGAACAGTTGCATTCCATATCAGGCAGGACAGACTGGAAGTCTTTCCGTCCTTATTTGAAAAGGCATATAGAAATGACTTTGACCTTTATACAAGACAGCAGATACTGGATCTGAAGCTGTTTGGTGAGAACTCGTGCGAAAGAATGCATGAGTTTATCGGGGATTATCTTGCAGTCGCCAAAGGAAATATATCTCTTCTGTATGGTGCAGAAGATAAAACTGTGAAAGGAGATCATGCTGGAGGCAGAAAGGAAGAGGCAATGGTACCTCTGATTCTGTATTCAGGTAAGAAAACATATGAAAAAGATAACATGTAAAGGAATCGTTACGGTGATGATGGCATTGGCAGTTGCAGGATGTCAGAGTACTGCATCTTCCAGCGTGCAGGAGGAAGGAAAGCAGATTACTGAAGCCTTTGCATCCTATAAAAAGGCTGTGGCAGACCATGTATATGGAGAGTCATGGCAGGCAGATCTTTCCAGTAACTATACGATGAGTTATTCGGATGACACAAAGGATACGTTTGATTTCAAAGCTTCTTTGAAACAGGAAAATCAGAATGTATCCTTTACGCAGAAGATTAATTCCAATGGGGCATCTTTTGATATGGAAGGGTATTATCTGGATGGCAGATTATACAATTCCTACAACGGGATTTCCTATTATGAGGATATGACCTATGATGCATTTGTGAAAACGATGATGGTACCGTTTGATCCTTTATCACTTGATGAATCACAGATCATGTCTATTCAGGGAATTGAGAAGGAAGATGGAACAGTGCAGTATGTCATAGAACTGCAGCCGGAATCCGCTGCCTCCATCTTTTCAGATCGCTATGATGTGTATGGACTTGCTGACTATGATGATTATGGAGTAAAGGAAGCAAAGATCATCCAATGCTATGACAGTAATGGTTATCTGTTGCGGGAAAAGACTTCCTTTACAATGTCAGTCAGCTATTCCTCACAACAGGTAAGTGTATTGTATGAATCGGATCTACAGTATTCCAATAACAACAATACATCCGTATCTGTCGATGAGGAAACAATGGACCAGCTGAAGGCCTATGTCAATTATAAGGACATCGATACTTCAATGGATGAACCTGAAAACGAAGGGGATACCGTACTGGAAAAGTTCAGAAGCAGAGTGGTTTCCTATCTGGGATATCAGAAAAGGGATGATGGAACATATCGATTGGAATTCAATACCAATGAGATGTACCAGATTGATTTTGAAAACTGTACATTTACATATGGCAGATATTCCATTGCCTATACATATAACTGGAAAACGGATGTTGCATCATCCAGCACTTGCAATTACAATTTTGAGACAGAACATTCATCAGATGGATGTGATGTCTCTGTAATCGATGCGATGAAAGAGGTCAAGCAGGATCTGGCGATGGAACTGTACTATTGTGATCTGTCGTTAGAAGATCTGCTGGCAGAAATGAAATAAAAGAGGAGAGAAGAAAACATGAAAGCAGTCATCACCGTAGTAGGAAAAGACCGTCCGGGCATTCTTGCCTTTGTATCCGGCAAATGTGCAGCTGCATCCATTAATATTGTGGATGTCACACAGAAAGTATTACAGGATCTTTTTACAATGATCATGATCGTTGAAATCCCGGAAGATCTGCGTATTCCGGATGTTGCGGCATCTTTTGGAGAAGATGGAAAGAAAGAAGGACTGCAGATTCAGGTCATGCAGGAAGATATCTTCAACGCAATGCACACAATCTGAGGAAAAAAACATGTGGACAAATCAATCTGAGAATATTATCGAAACAATCCGTATGATCCAGGAGGAGAATCTGGATATCCGTACGATCACAATGGGGATTTCCCTTTTGGACTGTGCCGACAGTGATATCGACAGATCCTGTGAAAAGATCTACAACAAGATCACAACCAAAGCAAAGGATCTGGTAGCAGTCGCAAAGGAAATCGAAGGGGAATATGGTATACCGATTATCAATCAGCGAATTACGGTTACACCGATTTCCATGCTTGTCAGCGTATCCGGAGGAAATCCGGTCAAATATGCAAAGACACTGGATGCTGCAGCTAAAGCGGTAGGTGCTTCCTTTATTGGCGGTTATTCCGCATTGTGTCAGAAAGGTATGACACCTGGTGACAAGGCACTGATCGAATCCATTCCAGAAGCTCTTGCGACAACGGATATCGTATGCTCATCCGTGAACATCGGTTCTACTAAGGCAGGTATCAACATGGATGCAGTGCGGATGATGGGCGAAGTTGTTGTGAAAACAGCAGAGCTGACAAAGGACAACCAGTGTTTTGGTGCAGCTAAGCTTGTTGTATTCTGCAATGCTGTGGAAGATAATCCGTTTATGGCAGGTGGCTTCCATGGTGTATCCGAACCGGATGTTGTCATCAACACCGGTGTTTCCGGACCTGGTGTTGTCAAAGAGGCAGTCAGAAGTGCTGGGCCTCATGCGACAATGGATGAGATTGCTGAAATCATCAAGAAGACAGCTTTCAAGGTAACAAGAATGGGACAGCTTGTCGGTACTGAAGCTGCAAGAAGACTCAATGTTCCATTTGGGATTGTTGATCTTTCTCTTGCTCCAACACCAGCCATCGGTGACTCTGTAGCAAGAATTCTGGAAGAAATCGGTATTGAAACATGTGGCGGACCTGGTACAACAGCAGCTCTTGCCATGTTGAATGATGCAGTGAAAAAGGGTGGTGTCATGGCATCCTCTTCTGTAGGTGGATTATCCGGTGCATTCATTCCTGTATCTGAAGATGAAGGTATGATTGCTGCGGCAGAGTCTGGTGTATTGACACTTGAAAAGCTGGAAGCGATGACTGCAGTATGTTCCGTTGGTCTTGATATGATCATCATTCCAGGTGGTACAACCGCAGAAACAATCTCTGCCATCATCGCAGATGAAGCTGCGATCGGTATGATCAACACAAAGACAACCGCATGCCGTCTGATTCCTGCAATTGGTAGAGCTGCAGGTGAAAAGCTTGTATTTGGCGGTCTGCTTGGTGAAGGACCTGTCATGCCGGTAGGTAAGGGAAGTGCAGAAGTCATGATTCATCGTGGTGGAAGAATTCCTTCTCCAATGAATGCATTGAAAAACTGATCAGATTTCACAGGGAAACTTCAGAAATGAGGTTTCCTTTTCTGTTTTGCGAAAATATGACATGTTATTGACAGTTGCGTGATGGAAGGAGGACTGGAAAAATCCAATAATACCCCTGAAGTTGGATTGCTTCGAAAGGGGAAAGAACATATGAAGAATACATGCAGGAGAATACTCTGTCTGCTTGCTTCGGTACTCATTGCTTTTGGCAGTGTTTCTGTCGTGAATGCAGAAGAAGCTGCAGGTTACGTTGTTGCATTTGTCAGTGAACATGCTTCTGTGGATATTTATTACACACAGGTTTATGCACAGGCAGATGAAACGGACGTATCAACAGCGCTGGCAAGAAACATTGAAACCGAGGAGATGGACAGGTTAATTTTAAGGTCAACCTGGAAGAAGAATATGTGATCACATCTGTAAAGGCGGATCAGAATTATAAAAATGTCAAGGATCAGGGAGAAGGAATTTTCAGAATGGCAGAGATTACGGGTCCGGTAACTGTGACTGTTGCAACACTACTTCTCTGGTACAGAAGAAAGGCTGCATAAATGCTGAAAATCATATCTGAATGAGGGATATGATCTTTTTCATATGAAAAACAGCAGGGTATTCCTGCTGTCAGATCATCAGCAGATGAAGGAGTTTTGCACTGAAGTCACGAGTGAAGACCTCCGAGTCAAGAATCAGATCATAGGATGCACTCTGGTTCCATGTATCTTCTCCACACAGTTTCTTCCAGTTTCTGCGGATATTGTCCTCTTCTTGGATACATGTCATCAGTGTATCTTCATCTGTAATGGTTTGGTACAGTGGACTTTTTGATGCTCGGATACTTTTTGTATGTGTACCAGAATTGCGGATCATAACAGAGATACAGGAAAGGTTCAGGTCCTGGATCATCCGTACGGTGGCACGATCATGAATCAGGCATTTTCCTTTTGTGGTTGCCCGACTGATCGCAAGAATAAATGCGTCCTGGATTTTCTTAAACTGTTCTGAATCCATTTCTGAAAGGTCAGCTGTTTTACTGCGAAGCTGCTTTTCAAGCTGTTCCACATCGTTGACAGTAATACCTGTGTCTTTGGCAAGTTCCAATAAGAGTACGCTGTCATAGTATGTGTATTCAGTATTTTCACATGCCTTAACCGCAATCATTCTTCCCATGCTGCAGTATTGGCTGTCAACAAGGATGACATCAGGATTCTCGTATTTTTTCTCGAATGCCTGTATGCCTGTTGTCTGTATCATATTTCTGATGTCTTCTGCCATATTGTTATTCTCCTGTATCTATATCATATATCATGCATCTGAAAATGTCGCCTGAGAGGCGACCATTTGATTTCATCTCTGTTCTATTCTGTATGTATCAGATCAAAGGAGGACATCATATGAAGAAGAATCTGAGTGAAATCGTATTTCTGCTTGACAGAAGTGGATCCATGAGTGGATTAGAGAAAGATACAATCGGTGGGTTTAATGCCATGATTGAAAAACAGAAGAAGGAACAGGGAGAGGCACTGATCTCAACGGTTCTGTTTGACCATGAGATGAAGGTGCTCCATGATCGTGTGAAAGTACAGGATGTAAAGCCGATCAGTGAAAAGGATTATCAGGTGCGTGGGTGTACGGCACTTCTGGATGCGATGGGTGGTGCCATTCATCATATCGGCAATGTTCATAAATATGCACGAAACGAAGATGTTCCGGAACATACGATCTTTGTGATTACAACCGATGGAATGGAAAATGCAAGTTCACACTATTCATCATCCAAAGTAAGAACCATGGTGGAAAGACAGAAAGAAAAGTCTGGCTGGGAATTTCTGTTTCTGGGTGCCAATATGGATGCGATTGCTGCGGCGAAAGATTTCGGGATTGAAGAAGACAAGGCAGTGGAATACCGCAGTGATGATATTGGTACAAGGTTGAACTATGCAGTGATGAATGAAGCCATCTGTGAGTTCAGAACAAAGGGGACGGTAGAAAAGTCATGGAAGCAGAAGATTGAGAATGACAGAAAGAATCGAAAATAAAACACACCAGCGTTACTGATGTGTATAGTACTCGAAGGAATATGTATATGTATTGGCATTATAGTCGGTCTCAACATATTCAAATGGAATATCTTTTCCGTCTTTAATGCACCATGATACATGGGCGCAGGTCAGAATGGCAGTTGCAGAATTCATATGCAGCTGCTTTTTGATACTTTCATCTGGCATGGATGCAGAAAACTGATAGCTGATTCTTTCCGGTGTGATCTTAATTTCACTGTGCAGGTAATCATACAGAGAGTGATTCAATACATCTGTCGGGATGGCAGGTACAACAGAGACAGGGATCCATGTTCTGCTGATCGCCATTGGCATCTGATCACCTGTACGAAGTCGGACAAAGAAGTGAACAAGTTCGTTATCGTGCAGTTGCAGTTTTTCTCTGATCTCCGGATAGTTTTCCGCTTTTGACACTGCATAGGAAAGCAGATGGGAGCCTGGGACCATTCCCTGGCTGATCATGTCCTGGGAAAAACTGGAATACCCAGTTACCTGTTTGCGAATGGTGTGCGCTTTGACAAAACTGCCTCTGCCACGTGTTCGTTCGATGACACCCTGATTGACAAGCTGGATGATTGCCTTATTGACTGTCATGCGTGAAAATCCTGTCAGTGTACACAGTTCTCCCTCAGTAGGGATCTGATCCCCGGGTTTATAAGTGCCGTCTTTGATTCTGTCATTGATATAGTCCATGACAATTTCATATTTCTGCTGACTCATACTTTTATTATAGGTCATTATCCATTTTTTGTGTTCCGCAAACTGAAAATACAAATAAAAGTATATACAAATAGTAAAAGTATAGACATAATAGTGGCGTCACATGAGAATGTGTCGACACAACAGTGGCAGCATGGCAATTGTCTGAACTGAAGTGTCGGAAAAATGTGTTTCTGTCAGAAAAACACATGAATTTAACATTCAGTGCCGTAAATCGGGAACAGAAATAAAAACAGGATCTGAATCCGTAGAATGGAGGACGTAAAAGATATGAACAGAACGACGAAAGAAATGATCAGTGAATATCTCACGGATCAGACAGAAAAGTTTGACCTTGTACATGCAGAGCCATTTACAACCGTCACCATCTCAGACAACCTGCATATCTCAAGAACGATTGCTTCCCAGTATCTGAATGAACTGGTTGAATCGGGCGAGGTATTCAAGGTGAAAAGCAGACCGGTTTACTTCTTTGATGCCCAGGTGCTGAACAGGAGATTCGGTCTGAAAATACAGGACTGCGATTTCGTGGATCTGGAAGAGATGGGTGAGTATCTGCGTAACAACGGCCAGATGACAGATATCTTTGCACAGATGATCGGGCATGAAGGTTCTCTTCGCAGGATCATCAGGCGGTGTACGGAGGTGTTCAACTATCCACCGAGTGGGCTTGCATTTGCAATCTGCGGCAATGAAGGCACAGGAAAAAGAACACTGGCAGGACTGATCTGCAGACATTCGATGATGAGTAACGGCATTGTCGGAAAGTCTGATCGGATCATTGAACGTGATCTTTCAGTTAACGACCCCTTTCTCACTGAAAAGATTGGAACGTTCCTTGACGAACACTGCAGAGAATCCATGACTGTCATTCTTTCCCACTTCGAAACAGTCAGTGAATCACTGATTTCATATCTTGTACGGTTCTTTGAAAAAGGCCTTAACAACAATGTTCATTTCATTTTCCTTTCGGAAAAAAGACCGGATGATTTCCTTCCTTCCACCTTTGCAAGGTTTGTACCAGTGGCAGTCCGTCTCAAGGATTTCCATGAGCGACCAAAAGAAGAAAGAGAAGGAATTGTTCTGGAACTGTTCCGCAGGGAAGCGGCTGAACTGCATGTGCATATGAGTATCTGCTCCAATGTACTGCGTGTTCTGGCAAACGCGCGATATGCAGGCAACATTGAAGATCTGTCAAAAACGGTGAAGCTGATCTGTGCTCAGGCAATTAATGGTCAAATTGGAAGTGATGTAAAGATTCATACCTTCTATCTTCCTGAAGAGATGCTCGAAACGATTGAGCTGTCTTACGAAAACATCACTTACATTGACTGCGATACAAGTCTGAGCAACAGAACAGTGGATCAGCTGGAGGAGTTCTTTACAGGAACTCTGAAAGCATGCAGCGCCAGAGACATCGGATCGATGAATGATCAGTTCAGAAGTGTCTACGAAATGATTGTGGAAACAATCATGACGCAGTCCAGAAATGATCAGACATTGAATGGGACAGAAGCAGCCGTCGGCATGATTGTCAGAAGAGTTGCGGAGAAACACTTCATCAACATTCCAGGTACATTCAGCTTTGTCATCGCAAAACTGATGAATGCCTGTAATGAATATGAGATCAGAATCAGCAGATGGAACGATGCAAACAAGGATGATGTCACAGCCGCAAGAGAAAAGACAGAGCGGGTCTATGTCAGTGAATCACTGATTGTTGATGAAATCTGTATGCTTGCAATGAAAAATCTGGAAGAACAGATTCCGGATATGATCCGGATCATCATGATTCTTACCATTGCTTCCTGTAATGCGGATCTGAATAAAAACAGAACATTCGGTGTGATCATCTGCCACGGATATTCAACCGCTTCCTCTATTGCAGGGGCAGTTAATTCACTGATCGGATCTTACGTCTTCGATTCCATTGACATGCCTGTCATGACGACGATGGATGAAATCCGTGCAACACTGCGGCAGAAGCTTTCCAGGATCAATCCACATGCAGATATATGCATCATGGTTGACATGGGCTCTTTGGAAAAGATTGCAGATGATGAATTCACACGCAATAGAAACGTTGCGATCATCAACAATGTTTCCACAAAGATGGCACTCGATATCGGATATAAGATCAGAAATGGAATATCCATGGATCAGTACTTTGTCAATGCCGAACGAGATTACAGGGTGGAATACAGAGTTCTGAAGGGAAAGAAGAAGGATGTCATTCTGTTTACAAGTGAAAGCGGACTTCAGACAGCCCAGCGTATGGCTTCATTATTTGGGGATTCACTTCCGGTGGATGTTCCTGTCAGCCTTCAGGCGGTGATGTTTGAATCTTTGATGGAAGATATTGAACAAATTCAGTCTTCCAGCAATGTTCTGTTCATCACAGGTACAGATAATCCCGGCATCCGGAATGTACCCTTCATTCCTCTTGAGGATATCGTAACTACGACAAATCTGGATCTGGTGTCTTCAAGACTGAATGGATATCTTGATGAAGCAAATCTGCGTCAGCTGATCATCAATATCAGAACGAATTTTTCACTGATGAATGTGCTGAACTATCTGACAATCCTCAACCCAAAGCCGCTGATGGATGCGACTACAATCGCAGTGGATGATCTGCAGAAAAGAAGAGGACTGGAACTGGAAGGAAGAACACTTGTAGGCCTTTATATCCATATATGCATTCTGGTGGAACGCCTTGTCACAAAGACAGGTGTGATCAGAGAGGACAGTGCAACAGATGCATTTGTTAAAAACCACCAGGACTTTATCAAGGATATTCGGGCATCATTCCGGAATATCGAAAAACACTACAGTATTACCATTCCGGATCCGGAAATGAAATACATCTATTCATTTATCAACAAAGAGGAAAAAGTATGAAGGAAAGAAGAACAGTCATTGCCACACATGGAACACTGGCAGAAGGATTCAGATCAGCATTATCCATCATTGCCGGAGCGGATGGGGTGGAAGCTTATAACTGCTACACAACAGAGGATTTCAACCTGCAAAGCACAATCGATCAGATCATGAAAAAACATGATCCTGAAACAGAAGAACTGTTTGTATTCACGGATCTGTTTGGTGGATCTGTCAATAACGGTTTTGTCAAGGCATTACAGGATTACAGATTTCATCTGATTACAAATACAAGTCTGGGACTTCTGATCGATTTTCAATTGACCCAGCCGGAAGCAGAAACACTCAAAGCCAAGCTGCTTACCAATGAATTCAACGCTGTTTACTGCAATGATCTGATCGGCAGTATGAGCGGTATTGAAGAAGATCTGTAACAGAAAGAGAGGTGAAATAAATGATCAAAGCATTGCGGATCGACCATCGTCTGGTTCATGGGCAGGTTGCATTTACCTGGACACATTTCCTTGCGGCAACACGTATCATCGTCATCGACGACAAAGCTGCAGCAGATGAATTTCAGAAGATGGCTCTCAACATGGCAAAGCCGGCAGGCTGTAAGCTGAACGTATTCTCAGTTGCCAAAGCTCTGGAAAGAGCTGAAAAGATTGACTCATTGACGGATTCAGTCTTCATCATCTTCGGCTCGACAAAGGATGCGGCTGGTTACATCACAGGCCATCCAGTATTCAAGGAACTCAATCTTGGTGGTGTCGCAAAAAAAGAAGGTTCCAGAAATTATGCCGATGTCGTCTATCTGACACCGGAAGAGGAAGATGATATCCGTGCCATCATGGCAACAGGCTGCAAAGTATTCATGCAGCAGTTACCTACAACAAAACGTGAATCACTGACACTGTGATCACATCATCACTATCGAAAGGGGGATAAACATAATTATGAAATTAGTACAGACACTGATAGTGGTATTAATCTCCGTCATGATGAAGCTCGACTCCAGAATGTTTGGTCGTCTGAACTTCGAAAGACCTCTGCTGACATGTACAATCTGCGGCTTACTGCTTGGTAATCTTCAGGTTGGACTTCAGGTAGGCGCAACAATGGAACTGGCAACGCTCGGTATGATGTCCATCGGTGCTTCCGGTATCGACATGAACATGGGTGCTCTTGTCGGCTGTGCCATCTGCATCATGACAGGTGCTGATATTGAAACAGCCATCACAATTGCAGTTCCAATGACACTGTTATGCACACTGATCGAAACAGTAGCAAGTGTTGTCAGAATCAACTTCACACATATGTGTGACGATGCTGTAGAAAAGGGTGACTTCAGAAAGGCAAAAAGAATCGACATCGTCTATGGACCGGTACTGTATGTATTATGCACAATCATTCCGGTATTCCTGTCCGTCTATTTCGGTGCAAGTGTTGTAGAAGCAATCGCTTCCTCTGTTCCGACATGGGTAACAGCAGGTGTGTCTCTTGGTGCTAACATCATCGCTTACTACGGTTTCGCCATGCTGTTATCAACAATGGTCAATAAGAATACAGTCGTTTACTTCTTCGCAGGCTTCCTGCTTGCTGCATACTCCGGTCTTGGACTTACAGCAATCGCACTGATCGGTATCGTTCTTGCGATGATTCTCTACACGGTCAAGTACACAGGTACTGGTGTTCAGGCAGCTTCTGCAGCATCTGCAGTAGATGATCTGGAAGATCTCGATAACTGAGGAGGAAATAATCATGTCCGCAAAAGGTTTAGAAGCACAGAGAAACTATCCGTTAAATAAAAAGCTCAAGGAAATCTTCTGGGGTTCCTGGTGCATGCAGACAAACTGGAACTATGAAAGACAGATGAATACAGCCTTCATGTATGGTATGTCCCGTACAATCGACAGACTGTATCCGGATGCAGATGAAGTTGAAAAGAAGAAGGCAGTCTATAAAAGACATCTTGAATTCTTCAACATCACACCACAGTGTGCAGCCTTGGTCTTTGGTATCTGCATGGCTATGGAAGAAGAATATGCAGAACATCCGGATACATTTGATCCAGCATCCATCTCTGCAGTCAAAGTCGCTCTGATGGGTCCACTGTCCGGCATCGGTGATGCTCTGTTCCAGGGAACAATCCGTATTATCGCAATGTCCATCGGTATCTCCCTTGCACAGCAGGGAAGCATTATCGGTCCGATCCTGGCAGCCCTGATCTCCATCGGGACATCTGCACCGATCACATGGTTCTTAGGAAAATTCGGTTATACAAAGGGACAGGAATTTGTCAGACAGATGGCAGAATCCAATCTGATGGAAAAGGTCATGTTCGTATGTTCCATTGCCGGTCTGTTTGTCATCGGCGGCATGTCCGCAACATTGTCCTCTCTGACAACACCGCTTCAGTTTGGTGAAGCACTTGTATTACAGAATGTACTGGATGGCATCATGCCGAATATGATCCCATTGGCAATGACATGGCTAATGTACTTCATCATCAAGTCCGGTAAGGTAAAACCAATGACGGTTATCATCGGATGCTTCGTAGCAGGCATCATTCTGAATTACTTTGGTATTCTGGCGTGCTGAGTCACACCTGGATATAGAAAATCTTGAAGAAGGAAAGAAAAGAGGAAAAAATTATGTTCGACGTCAAGAAAATGGTTGAAGAAATCGCATCCAAAAAGGAAATCAAAAACATCAGTTTTACAGGCTGCGGCGGCTCATTAGCATGCTTCTTTGCACCACATTACTATGTGACTCATGAAGCAAAGACACTGACAACACTGTATGAAAATGCAAATGAGTTCACAAATGATACTCCTGCATTCATCAATGAAAATTCTGTAGTTGTATGCGCATCCCGCAGAGGTAACACACCTCAGACAGTAGCAGCGGCCAAAAAGGCTAAGGAATGCGGTGCTACAGTCATCGGTCTGCAGTTGGAAACAGATACAGAACTCGACAGAGTATGTGACTATATCATTCAGTTCAAGGATACAGGTGCTGATGGAGCTCTGTATGAAGAATCTAAGGGTGCTTATGCGCTGATGATCGCGTATGAAACAGTCAATGCTGTTGAACACAACACAGAAACATATGAAAAGATGGTAGCAGCTGTCAAGAAGATGAACGAAATCGTTCCGGCTGCAAAGGTAAAGTGCATCCCAGATGCAGTCAAGTTCTCCATTGACTATGCAAACAATGACATCATCTACACAATGGGTTCCGGTACAGGCTGGGCAGCTGCTCATCAGCAGACAATCTGCATCTTCATGGAAATGCAGTGGATCAACTCCTCCGCAATCCAGTCTGATGAATTCTTCAATGGACCATTCGAAATCACAGAACCTGATACAGCTTATCTGATGTTCAAGTCCACAGGTAAGACAAGAGCGGTTGATGAAAGAGCAATCAGCTTCCTGAACAAGTTCAATGCACATACAACAGTCATCGATGGTTATGACTATGGTATGCAGGATCTTGGTGAAGTATCCGGTTACTTCGATCATGATTTCTACAGCGAACTGATTGGTGAATACAACCACCTGCTCGCTGACCGTCGCCAGCATCCATTAAGCTGGAGAAAGTACATGTGGAAGTTCAACTACTGATCAGGTAGGCCACAATTCATCTCTATGGGCTGACAGTCAGAGTGCTGTCAGCTCTTGTTCTATTTGAGGGAGGTAATCATGGTTAATCAAAAGCGGCTGGATCATCGGATTCTGCAGATTCTGATTCCGGCAATTATGGAAAATGCATTGCTTACGCTTTCAGACATGATTCTGACCGGTTATATCGGCAGGCTGTCTGTATCACAGATCAGTGCATACGGGATTTCATCCCGTATCTATGGTATTTACTTTGCGGTGTTCAAAGGCTTTGCGATTGGGACAATGGTGATATTTGCCCGAGCCTTCGGTGCAGGTGACCGACGAAAAGCTGCTTCTTTATATAAACAGGCGACAGGCCTAGCTGTCCCGGTTGCGTTGGCTGCTGCAATAATCATCTGGCTGATTCCCGAAACGCTGCTTTTCAGTATGAGTGATGATCCGTCCTTGCTGACTGTCGGGGCCTCCTATCTTAAAATCAATGTTCTCACGTATCCGCTTTTAGCTCTGATTCATCTGAATTCAGCAGCATTTCAGGCGGATGGAAATACGAAAACACCTCTGTACATTGCAACGATCGGTAATGCAGTCAGCATCGTACTTGGCTATGTACTGATCATCGGTATCGGATCTTATGGTGGTCTTGGTCTGACTGGTGCAGCCATCACGGCCAATATACGGATCATCGTCATGGCTGTTGTCGGTTTATGGCTGTTATTTGGAAATGGAGTCATGTTTGCACAATACAAGGATGTGCATATGGAAATGAGTGTACAATCCTTCAAAGAGCTTGTTGGATTCGGTATTCCCACAGCAATCGGTAATTCTTTCTGGAATATCGCTGCTGTGTTTCTATCCACCTATATCCTCAGTTATGGCCAGGAAAACTATGCAGCTTACCAGCTTGGCTTACAGGCAGAGGGGTTCTGCGATATGATGGCGGCTGGTTTTATGACTGCAGCTATGTCACTGGCTGGTAAAGCGATTGGGGCAAAAGATAAAGAAATGTATCATCAGTCCTATGGCAGACTGAATTATTACTGCCTTGTGATTTCGGGAATCAATATGGTATTCCTGCTGCTGTTTTCAAAGCCGGTACTGTACCTGCTTACAGATAAACAGAATCTTGTTGAAATTGCACATGTCTATCTGCTGCTGATGGTTTTCTCTCAATATCCGGAGATGAAATCAAAAGTTACATATGGATTTATCCGATCTGCCGGATATGGCACGACACCTACGGTGATCGATATGATCGGAATCTGGGGTGTACGCGTATTTGGATGTTATCTGATCAGTATGGTATTCCATCTGGATATCGTCTGGATCTGGTGGATCATCAATGCAGATCAGTGGGTCAGATGTCTGTTGTCAATGGCTGTATGCAGAGTAAAACGAATCATTTATTTATTGGAGGAAAGTGGAAATGAACAAATTGAAAGCTGTCATATTTGATGTGGATGGGCTGATGCTCAATACGGAGTTTCTTTGGCAGGAAGCCTGGTGTGCAGTCGGAAAAGAATATGGTATGGAAAAATTCGGAGATATTTTCCACCGTACAGTAGGCCTTACCGGTAAAGCAGTAAACGATATCATTGATGAAGAACTTGGTGATTTCCCAAAGAAAGAAGAAATTCTCGCAGTTGCCAGGCAGAAAGGCATGGTACATGTGGAAAACTATGTGGATGTCATGCCAGGAGTCAGAGAGCTGCTTGATCTTCTGGATGAAAAAGGAATCACAAAGGCTGTTGCGACAACAACAGACAGGAATAAAACAGAAAAACGACTCAGTAAACTTGGTTTACTGGACAGATTTTCCGTAATCGTCTGTGGAGATGAAGTGAAAAACAGAAAACCGGATCCGGAAATCTATCTGACGGTAGCGCAGAAACTTGGTATTCCAAAAGAGAACATTCTTGTTCTGGAAGATACGGGCTATGGCGTACGGGCTGCATATCAGGCAGGATTACATGTCATCATGGTTCCTTCCATCAATCCACCAAGTGAAGAAGAAAAGAAGATGGCATATCGTGTTGTTTCATCATTACATGATGTGATTGATCTTCTTAAGGGGTAAACCTATGAAATCCATGTGCGATTATATTAACAGAACACCACAGACTGTGGAAAATCTGGTCAGACATATTGAAGAAGATAGTGAAGCCTTTGTGAGAAAAATGCTGGAAAGAATGCCATCGGCCATTTATCTTGTAGGATCCGGTACAAGTCTGAACGCAGCATATCTTGCTCAGCATGCAATGGAAAAGGTATTATCTATACCATGTTTTGTCTATCCGGCAATGACATTTACGGATACTGTACATACGGTTGTGGAAAACTCCTGTGTGATTGGAATCTCCCAGGCAGGACGTTCCTCTTCCACAATGCAGGCATTGGATCATGCCCGTGCTCTGGGTTGTATGAGCGTGGCAGTATCCAGTGAAGAACATGCACTGATCAGGGAACATACAGATGTTTTTCTGCCTGTACGAATGCCACTGGAAGATATCGGTCCTAAAACAGAAGGCTGTTACTGTACTGTCGTAACACTTGTTCTTTCGATGATGGAAGTATCAGAGAAATCAGGCAGAGGATGCAGAGAAATCAATCATAAGATGAAGCAGGAAATGCTTGCCTGTATTGATCATCTTCCACAGATTGTGGACAGTACGTGGAAATGGTGTGAGGAACATGGGGAAAAGCTTTCCTTATATGACAACATCATTGTTGTTGGATATGGGGACTGCATCCCAGCTGCCCTGGAAGGTGCACTGAAAATACTTGAAACGGTGCGTTGCTGCATCAGAAGCTATGAGACAGAAGAGTTTATGCATGGTATCTATCATTCGATTGATCGCAATACAATGGTGATCTCTATTGGTAATGCACAGCGCCATTTTGATCGTGCAAAGCGTCTGCTTTCCTGGCTGAAGCAGGTCAAAGGCGCATATACGATCATGGTTACAGGTCAGCGTACGGGCTGTGATGATGACTTTATCTATCCGTTCAGTGAATATGAATTCTTTCCTGCCTTTGAATACCTTGCCTTCTTTCAGACACTTGCGCAGCATATGGCAGAATATCGTGGTATTGATTATGAAGCGCAGGGTGATCCTGGCTTCCATAAGACAATGGAAAGCTATGTATACGAATAGGAGAACTGCATGAAATACGTTCTGATTGTTCTTGTTCTTGGATGCTTTGTTGTACCGGCTGCTTATTCTTTCTTTCAAAGGAAAAAGAAATCAGCTGATCAGGATCAGCTTGTCAGACTGCTTGCGGAAGGCAATTATGCACAGTTTGACACTCTTCTGGAAGACATGTGGAATGCAGGAGCCATTGATGCCTTCCATCATTTGTATCTACAGATGAGCGAAGCGATCTTAAAGGATGATGAGCTGCGGATGGAACATCTGCTTCATCAGGCTGGAAAGCTGAAGCTGAATGATGAGCAGAAGGCATCAATCTGGTCACGTGCCATGATCTACTTTACCGGCAGGAAAAGAAACAGCAAGTGTAAAGAGTGTTATGAAGCCATCATGAAACTGAAGGGTTGTGATGAGCTGAAACATATAGCAGGTCTTGTATATCGTATCATGGTGGAAAAACGTACAGATGATCTTGTGGAAATAGAGGAAAAACTGCAGACTGCACAGGATGAAGAAAAGGAATTCCTGTTAAAGCTGAAAGAGGAAATCGAAAGAAACAGAAGATAACGAAGGAAGATGGCGAAAAAAACTTCCTGAATCATTTTTGGATGGCACATACTGCCATCCTTTTTGCACTGTATGTGTTAAGAAAGTATTATATTTCTCACTTTCGTGTCTGTATGATGTAAAATAGAAATACTACAGGTATTTTTGCCTGTTGGGTCATTGAGGTTTTGTATGATTGCTAAACTGAGAAAAACACCGCTTTCTAAGGCACGGAAGTTTTCTTCCTTCCGGATTATCGTCTCTGGATTTGCGGGTGTCATATTATTGGGTGCATTATTGTTGATGTTGCCGATCAGCAGTGTCAGTGGAAAGATGACGGATTTCCTGACAGCACTGTTTACTTCCACTTCTGCGGTATGTGTAACCGGACTGGTTGCGGTGGATACCGGTACATACTGGTCATTCTTCGGGCAGCTGATCATCCTGATTCTGATTCAGATCGGTGGATTGGGTGTTGTGACAATGGGAATTGCAGTTTCCATGGCAGCAGGAAAGAAGATTGGTCTGATGCAGAGATCTGTTATGAGTGATTCGGTTTCTGCACCACAGGTCGGCGGTATTGTTCAGCTGACCAAGTTCATTATTAAAGGTGTGGCTTCGATTGAGGGCCTGGGGGCACTGATCATGGCGCCGACATTCATTGGTGATTATGGTCCACTGAAAGGCATCTGGTGTGCCATCTTCCATTCCATATCCGCTTTCTGTAATGCCGGATTCGATCTGAATGGTAATTATTCCTCTCTTGTAAGATATGCAGGCAATCCACTGATTAACTTTACGATCATGGCATTGATCATTATCGGTGGACTTGGTTTTCTGACTTGGGGTGATATCCTTAAGCACAAGTGGCATATCCATAAGTACAGGCTGCAGTCCAAGATCATTCTTGCGACGTCAGCTATCCTGATTACGATACCTGCGGTGATATTCTATTTCCATGATTTTTCATCTGAAACAGGTATGAACAGATTTCTGTTAGCACTGTTCCAGTCCGTTACAACAAGAACTGCAGGTTTCAATACAGCAGATTTTGGGGCAATGAGTGAAGCGGGATTATTCCTGATGGTTGTTCTGATGATCATCGGTGGAGCACCTGGGTCTACTGCCGGTGGTATGAAGGTGACAACATTTGCGATTGTCATCATGAATATGTTATCCGTCATGGGCAGACACCATGATACAAATATTTCCAACCGCAGACTTGCTGAAGATGTCATCAAGAATGCTTCTACCGTGTTTGTCATGTATCTGACGCTGCTGACAACAGGTACGATCATGATTTCCATCGCAGACAGTCTGCCTCTGATGCCTTCCTTATTTGAAGTAGCTTCAGCAGTTGGTACGGTAGGTCTGACAACAGGCATCACACCTGGTCTGTCACTTGTTTCAAAGATTGTTATTATCTGTCTGATGTATACAGGCAGAGTCGGTGGTCTGACACTTGTGTTTGCCGCAAGAGCCAGACTGAGGACATATGAATCCAGATTACCGGAAGAAAGGGTTATGGTAGGTTAAACATATGATACAGAGTATTTTACTGATCGGACTTGGAAGATTCGGACGTTATACAGCAAAGAAACTGAATGAGCTGAATCAGGAAGTCATGGCAATTGACAAAAATGAGGAAAGAGTCAACAAGGTTTTGAACTATGTCACCAATGCACAGATCGGTGATTCTACAAACCTGGATTTCATGGAATCTCTTGGTGTCAGCAACTTTGATGTATGTATTGTTGCGATTGGTGATGATTTCCTTTCCTCATTGGAAACAACAGCTCTTTTAAAGGAACTGGGCGCAAAGAAGGTCATTTCCCGTGCGACAGGCAAATCACAGGAAAAATTCCTGTTGCGTAATGGTGCAGATGAAGTCGTATTCCCGGAACGTCAGCTGGCGATCTGGACTGCAATTCACTGTTCTTCCATGAATATTTCCAACTATATCGAACTGTCAGATGGATATTCCATCTTTGAAATCAAGACACCAAAGTCATGGTATGGTAAGACGCTGTTTTCTTTGAATGTGCGCAGAGCTCTTGGAATCAACATTCTTGGTATCAAGAAAAACGGAGTTCTTGATATGCAGGTTACAGCGGATACGGTACTTGGAGAAGATACCATTCTTCTGGCGTTAGGCAGAGAAGAAGATCTGAAGAGATTAATGAAACTGGAGTGAAGCAGGTATGACAGCATATCTGCTTTTTTCATAAAATACAAAGGAAACAACGCCTCTTCACAGGCGGTTTGGCGATCCCTGATTCTCAATGGTTCACTTGATTGTTACTTCTGATACGTTACATGCACTGCATGTAGAATATCCGTGTGTCCATAAGATCCCTCTTCCAAAACCATAGCTTATCTGGCACAGGTATCATAAGGGATTCTACAGTATAATACAGGTATTGAAGGAGAACAG